>JBHIXE010000263.1:0-8110 GCA_041984905.1 Verrucomicrobiales bacterium
CGACGTCGCCAGCACGGAGAGCATTGCCGAGGCCATGGCGACGGTCCTCGAATCCGGAGCGCCTGACCTGCTCATTCACACGGCCGGCATCAATACCGCCGACCGTTTCATGGCGCATCCGGAGCCCGCCAAGATCGCCTCCGAGAACAGTTGGAAGAGCGTCATGGACATCAACGTCCTGGGTGTCGTCAACATGATCCAGGCGGTTTCTGGTCCCATGGCCGGGAATGGTGGGGGCCGCATCGTGGTGGTGTCGTCCACCGCCGGTCACGGCTTCGATTCCTTTGCCGGAGTGCCTTACACAGCCAGCAAGTGGGCCGTCCATGGTCTGCTCTTCACGGCCCGTCCCCAATTGGCGGCCCACGGAATTGTCCTCTCGGAGTATGCTCCCGGTGAAGCGAATACACCTCTCGTCGACAAACGCCCGGTCCAACCCACTCCCGAACATCGCAACGCGATGATTCAATGTGAGGACTGCGGAGAGACTCTTTTCTTCATGGCCTCCCAGCCTCATAGTATGAGTGTCATCCAACTCCCGGTCTACCAACCCTTTGGCGGCATGCCCCCAGAGATTCCGGCTCCATGGCTCAAGGGACTCGACATCAGTCCCAAGAAATCCTGACGCAATCTACCACTCCCATGAAGAGACTTCGGCCATGGCTCCCCGTTTTCGTGGTCCTTCTCGGTCTCGGGCTATTCACGGGATGGCGGGCGGACGACTTCCGCATGCCGCCCTTCTGGTTCGATCTGGTAGAACGGCAAGGCGACGGCTCCGTGGCCGCCAGACTGGAGAGCTTCCGCTACAACCTTATCAAAGCGCGATGGCGAGCAGCGGCTCAGCGATTGGATCTCATCGGCCAATGGCGATGTGACGACGGCTACGATGGGTCCTTCCTGTGTGAGTTCACTGAGGACGGGGTTTTCCACATCAAGGCAGACGATCCCAATTCGACGTGGGCGGTCTGGGCAAAGGATCTCGATGGCCTCCCCTACCACAGAGATCCATCTGGCTTCTCCATTCCAGCGGGCCGTTCAGGCGGTCGCCCCAATGACACCGGGGTCATCTACGGCCAGGCCTTTCTCCTGGAAGAAGGTCCAGAGCGCTACACAAGTGGCTACCTCTCCACCATCGATGGAAATACCATCGAAGTGACACTCGACTCGTCTGACTTCGCAATTGTCTACGAGCAAATGGTTTGGGAAAGAGTCCCGTAGCGTCGGAAGAGGCTCAGACTTTGACGCCCAAATCCGTGAGCATCCCTTTGGTCAGAGATTGCCTCAACTGGAAATAATTTTCCCAGGGATCCCGCTTCAGGCTCGCCAATCGACGTGGCAATGTCTTGATGGTGTATTGATCCGACTGTACTCCAGGTCGGAGCTCGTCCCAGGACACGGGAGTCGCCACGGCGGCGCCACTACGCGCCCGGGTGGAAAAGGGAGCGACGGCGGTAGCTCCCCGCCCGTTTCGAAGGTAATCCACGAAGATTTTTCCCGAGCGTTTGGTCTTGCTGGCTGTTGTAACGAATTTGGCGGCGTTCTGGTCTCGCACGCGTTCGGCGAAGGCTTTGCTCAACGGTTTGACCACCTCAAAGCCGTGCCGCCGAACAATGGGGACAACCACATGAATCCCCTTTCCTCCCGTAAGCTTCGGGAAACTCTCCAGATCAAACCTGGCCAGCTCATCCCGAAGCAGAAACGCGGCCCCCAGGACTTCTTCCCAGGGAACGGCTTCATCAGGATCCAGATCGAAAATGAGGGTGTCAGGACGGTCCAGTTTGTCCCGCCGGGAAAGCCAGGGATGAATCTCCAGCGCGCCAAATTGGACCAGCGCCAGGACTCCATCCGCGGAATCCACCATCATGTAGTCCGCCGTGTCCTTGTCCTCCCGCACTCGCACCTCGCGAATGGCTTTGGGCATCCCTGGGCTATGATGCTTCTGGTAGAAGCATTGTTTCTGCCTTCCTTCGGGACATCGCACGACAGACAAGGGCCGGTCCGCAATGTGTTTCAAGATCTCGTCCGCCACCTTCTCATAGTAAAGAGCGACCTCACCCTTCGTAATCTCCGCGTCGGGAAATACGATCCGGTCCTCGTGAGTAATGGTGATCCCACCGACTTTCATCTCGGCCTTAGCTCTGGATTTAGGGGGCTTCCGCTCCTTCGAGCTGGGAGCTTCCTCTTCTCTAGCGGGCGGAGCTTCACGCCGCACTTCCGTGGCGTCCTTGTCCAGTCGCAAGCCCTGAAAGGAAGGATGCCTCAAACGTCCCTCCTCTGTCCATTCTGCAAACGCGACTTCCGCCACCAGCTCTGGCTTCACCCAATGGGCGCCCTTCGCCTCAGCGCCGTCCGGCCCCACGTCGAAAGAAGAGGTCTTGAGCTCCAACCGCTTCAACTGGGCATACACATCTTTCAGGGTTTGCTCTTTGAATCCTGTCCCGACTCTTCCAGCGTAGATCAATCGATCCTGATCGTCGTAGACGCCCAGGAGCAGAGCCCCGAAACCTGTTCTCGATCCCGATGGTTCCGTATAACCCGCGATCACAAATTCCTGGCGCCTTATGCATTTGATCTTGAGCCAATCCCGATTGCGGGTGCCATGGTAGGTGCTGGTCCCCTTCTTTGAGATCACCCCTTCCAGTTGCATCTCACAGACTCGCTCGAAGAACTCGCTACCGCTGCCCTGGATGTGATCACTGAATCGGAGAACGCCCTCGCCGGGATCGGTTGCCGCTCCCAGCAATTGCTGCAACGCAGCTTTGCGGTCCAGTAGTCTCGCCCCGCGTAGATCCTGCCCTTTCCACCAAAGGAGATCGAAAGCGAAATAGACCAACCGCCCCTTATCTTTCGATTTCAGGGCTTGCTGCAGCGCTTGAAACGAACTCTTCCCGTCATCGTCTAGTACGACTACTTCCCCATCCAGAACCGCTTGGGTCGAAAGGTTTTTGAGCTGGTCTGCCACGTGCTGAAATCTGGAAGTCCAGTCTTTTCCATTCCGGCTTATCAATCGCACGCTTTCTCCGTCCAGATATGCCAGAATGCGGTATCCATCGTACTTGAGTTCATGAATCCAGTGAGGCCCTTGAGGGACCGCATCTGCCAGGGTGGCCAGTTGCGGATGAACTTCCGCCGGCATTGCGTTCCGGGCCTTGGCCCCAGCTATTTCCGCAAGGTCCGTTTTGTAGGCATTCCCTCCTTCCGCGATCTCTTTCAGGCTACGGCCGGACTCCACGCTCTTGGGAAGGCGCTCTACCACGGACTTGCCAGCCTGAGACGCCGCCTTGTCTTTGTGCTTGATGAGCAGCCAGTTGTTCTCGCCCCGCCCTTTCATTTTCACCAGCACCCAGGAACCCTTGAGCTTCTCTCCCTTCAATTGGACCTTGAGTTCCCCCTTCTCCAGTCCTTCGGCGGGATCGAATCCCTCTTCTGGCTCCCATTCTCCCCGGTCCCAGAGCAGGACGGTTCCCGCTCCGTATTCGCCCTTTGGAATGACGCCTTCAAAGTCCGCGTAGTCGAGAGGATGATCCTCCACCATCACCGCCAGGCGCTTGTCGTCCGGAGACAAGCTCGGCCCCTTGGGGATAGCCCAGCTCTTGAGCGCTCCATCCCATTCCAGGCGAAAATCGTAGTGGAGATTGCGCGCGTCGTGCTTCTGAACCACAAACATCAACTTGCCACTATCGCGACTTCGCGATGCCGAATTTCCCTGCGGCTCGGAGGTCTTCCTGAAATCCCGTTTCTTGTTGTAGAGTTCCAGTGACATTGGTTCTCCGGCCCTTTATCCAGCCTTTCTTTTGCCGCCCTGCTTCTTCTTGCTGGCGGTCTTCTTTTTGGGAACACTGGGTTTCTTGCCGCCCTTGGCATCTTCGACGCTTTTCTTGAGATACTCCATCAGATCCACCACCTTCCCCGGCGCCTTTTCTCCCTCATCCTGGCTGGTGGTCTGGGGCTCTGCATCTTCCCCCTGCTCGATCTTCTGCTCGATCCATTCCCGGAGCGCGGCCCGGTAGCTGTCTTCATACTGCTCCGGCTCCCATGGGGCGGACATCGCCTCAATCAGTTGGGCCGCCATATCCACCTCCTTCCTGTTGATCTTCAGTTCTTCCAGATCATTGCCAGGGACCTCGTGCTCGGAGGCGTCCCGGAGCTCCTGGGCAAAGCGCAGCACATTGAGAACCAGCATGTCCTCTCGTGCCATGACAACACAGAGATACTCCCGGCTTCGAATTACGACCCTTGCCACTCCGACCTTTCCCGACTCTCGGAGTGCCTCACGAAGCAACGCATAACTCTTGAAGGCGGAGCGCTGCTTCTTGTCCGGCACCAGAAAATAGGGCTTGTCAAAGTAGACTGGATCAATCTCCGCTGCCTCTACGAAGGCCTCGATCTCGACGGTCTTGGTGACCTCCGTTTTGACCTTCTCCATCTCATCATCGGAGATCAGCACATACTTGCCGTCCTCGTATTCATAGCCACGCACAATGGAATCCCAGGGGACTTCTTCTCCAGTCTCTTCGTTGACCCGCTCATACCGGACTCGATGCCGGTCTCTGGAATCCAACATATGAAGACTGATATCCGGCCGGGACTCTCCTGAGTAGAGAGCCACCGGAATATTCACCAGACCGAAGCTGATGCTGCCTTTCCAAATGGTGCGGGACATAAGGTAATACCTACCCTCTATTGGCATAGACCGTACCAACCCAAAACGGCCGTCTCTTTCTCCTTCTCAAAGGGGCCCGTCTCACTCTCCCCCTGGTCCGCCTCTGCCTGCATCGGACAGCGATGATGCATTTGTCCCTGTGCCTTCGTGCAAGCTGCACCCCAGACGGTCCCAAATTCCATCGCAAACCTCGACTCCCACCGGAAGTTCTCCCCGGCATTGACCGTGGCACGGCTTCTGCAACGACTAGGATCTGGAGTCAGGCATTCCTGGCCCCCTCAACGTATCCAACCTAAAACCTCCCAATTATGAAAAGAAAACCAACCCTTATCGCATCGATTCTGGCAGCAGGAACCCTCGCAGGGTACGCCCAAAGTTCAGACGTGGCTTCGCCTACTCAAGGCACAAGAGACGTCGACACTGCCAGCGAACAACTTGCTGACGTCGCTGATTCCGGAGATATCAACGTAGCGAAAGAGCCGCAGATGCTCTTCGATATGCGACGCCTTCAAGGACACGAGGTGCAAAATCCTCAGGGCGAAAACATCGCCGACATTGAAAAGCTTCTCATCGATCAGAGCGGTCAGATCCACTATGCCGTCCTGGGCACGGGTGGATTCCTGGACCTGGGCGAGCGTCTCGTCGCCGTGCCCTTCGATGCCCTTTCCATCACTGAAGAACCCGTGATGAACGACCTTGAAGGAGTCGAAGACGACACTGTAGCGGATGCCGACAACACCAATGCGGACCGCAGTGAAGCCGATGATGCCAACATGGCCAAGAAGCTCGCAACCAACGATAGAGCCGACGCTGACAACGACAGGGTTGCCGATGCTGAGACTGACGCCGACGCAGATGTCGACACCAACACAGAAGTCGTCGATCCGAGCGAAACTCAAGTCAATCGCGAGCAGGAAACCCGCTTCGTAATCCAGATTAACGCCACCCGCGACCAATTGGTCAATGCTCCCGAGTTCAAGGAGGAAGACGTAAAGATGCTTCTGAGCGATTCCTCTTCCAACAAGGTCACGGAATTCTGGAACAACCCCACCGCCGAGCCGGAAACGCAAGGCGCTGAGTAGTTTCTCAACGTTTATAGCACAAGTTAGCATTGAAAGCCGAGGTGGAGTCCCCGCCTCGGCTTTCTCATGATGTCGACCCGCTAGACTTCTCGCACAGATCGCCTTGGCTGAATGCCTGCGAGCAGGACTGTGGCGACATTGACGGGCTCGTCTCTCAGGAGTCCGAGCATCGCCTGGGTTGCCGCCACGGCCATGTCTGCGGTGGGCTGAGCGATCGTGGTCAGCGGCGGATTCACGAAGGCAGACCAAGGCTGTTCGTCGAAGGCCACAACGGAGAGATCTTCAGGAATCTTCAGTCCCAATTCCTCCACGGCGGCGAGAATTCCCAGGATGCCCTGCCCACTCAGGGCGATCACGGCGTCCGGCCTGGGATCCGCGCTGAGCAAACTTCGGGCGCCTTCCAGACTCGCATCCTGGGTGTAGCCGGAGCCCGCCGCCCCTGCCGCGCTAACCTTGTGACCAGCCTCTCGCAGGGCTTCCATCACGCCATGGAATCGTTCCCGGTCCGTAAAGGACTCATGGTCGCCGCGCAGACAGGCGATGCGACGATGCCCTCTCTCAATGAGATACTCCGCGGCCATGCGACCGGCACCGGCATTGTCCAGACTCACCGTCGGCACGCTTACGCCCGGGACGATCCGGTCCAGCATGACCACCGGCATCACGCTGGTCGCGAGGGCCTGCACAAACGAAGGCGAAGTGCGGCCGACGGGAGCAATGATCAATCCATCCAAACGCCTTCCCAGCAACTGTCGCAGCAGCTTGGCTTCGGTCTCTGGATCTTCGGCGGAGTCACAGAGCTGCACGGTCATGCCGTGCTGACGCAGCTCAAGCTCGATGCAACGGGCCAGTTCGGAGAAGAAGGAGTTGGTGATGTCCGGCACCAGGAGCCCTACCATGCCCAGCCTGCCGCGGCGCAGGCTTGTGCCCAGTAGGTCCGGAGCCACGTGAAACTCCTTGGCAGCACGCTTCACTCGCTCGGCGGTGCTGGCACTGATGCGGTACTTGGCGGCATTGCCACTGAGGGCCCGGGACACCGTGGTGGGCGAGAGATTCAGGTGTTGAGCCAGCTCACTGATATTCATGCTTTCCCCGAAAATGAGCTTGCACACACGTTTGTGCAACCTATGATCCGAGAAAATCACCCAACTCGCTCCTTTATGAAATCCCCTTTTGCTCTCCTTGCCCTTTGCTGCCTGCTCGCTTCCTGCGGCAATGGCGGTTCCGACTCGGCCTCAGGCGATAGCGACAAGCCGGAGGTCGCGCTCGTCATGAAATCGCTCGCTAATGAGTTCTTCAAGACCATGGCTGACGGTGCGGAGAAACATCACTCGGAACATGCGGAAGACTATGACCTGATCGTCAACGGCATCCGGAATGAGACCGACATCGCCGCGCAGGTCAGCCTTATCGAACAAATGGTTTCCCGCCAGGTGGACGCCATCGTGGTGGCGCCCGCCGATTCCAAGGCTCTCGTCCCCGCCTTGAAGCGAGCGCTGGATGCCGGTGTCGTGGTGGTGAACATCGACAACAAGCTGGACAACGAGGTGCTGAGCGGAGCGGGAATCAAGATTCCCTTTGTGGGACCGGACAACCGGGAAGGCGCCAAGATGGTGGGCGATGTCGTGGCGTCCCAACTCCAAGCGGGCGATGAGGTGGCGATTATCGAGGGCGTGCCGACTGCCTTCAATGCGATTCAACGCCGGTTAGGATTTGAGGACGCCATGAAGGAAGGCGGCATGAAGATCGTCAGTTCGCAGTCCGGCAGCTGGGAAATGGCCAAGGCGAATACCGTGGCCACCGCGATCCTGAGTGAGTATCCCAATGTGAAAGCCCTTCTCTGCGCGAACGACTCCATGGCATTGGGCGCCGCGCAAGCAGTCAAGGCCGCGGGCGCCGACGGCAAAATCCTGGTAGCAGGATTTGATAACATCAGCGCGGTGGAACCCCTGATTCAAAGCGGAGCGATGGTAGCCACCGCAGATCAACATGCCGACGAACTCGCGATCTTTGGAATTGAGGCGGCGCTCCAGATTCTCAAGGGCGATGCCCCTCCAGAAGATCGCAAGACGGCCGTGGACCTGGTGAAGAAACCCTGAGCTCCGCCTCACCCGCGCACCTCTATGGGACTCGCGATCCAGATCCAGGGACTGCAGAAGTCCTACAATGTGCCCGTACTGCACGACTTTGACTTCGATCTGAAAGAGGGCGAGGTGCACGCTCTCGTGGGGAGCAACGGAGCTGGCAAGTCTACCCTGGCGAAGATTCTCACGGGACTCACCCCTCGCAATGGAGGGGACATCCACCTCTTCGGCCAACCTTACGATCCCCGGAACAAGCAGGAGGCGGCTGCCGCCGGGGTCATCAT
>JBHIXE010000264.1:0-7789 GCA_041984905.1 Verrucomicrobiales bacterium
CTCCTCCCCGAACCATGACGAGCAATTCAGGTGGGGGAACGTCATCGGCTCCTCCCCGCAATTCTGGAGGAGGGACGACACCTGGCGGAGTGGCCAGCAGTGGCAGCTACATTGAGATGATAGCCAAGGCCATGCAGAAATCAGTTTCGCCGGCCAATGACCCGAACGCACTTCTTGATGAGGTGCCCAAGCAAGTGAAGGTCGGGAAGGATGGGCTTCTCGCTCTGCCAAAGATGGTTTCAGAAGACGGATTTATCGTTCACAGTCCCTTTCGGAAGAAGACCAATCCCGCGATGCCCCGCATCGACAAGGTGGGGGTGTTGAGTCCGGAGGCCCATAGTGTGGGGTTGATCTGGGAGGCCGCCGATGGATTTGATGGGACCTACGGAGTGGAGATCCGGGGCACCATCTTCAATAAGACGAACCAGCGTTACGAAGCGGTCTGGTTGCCTTATGACAAAGTGAAGTTGGAAGTCGGGAGTGATGTCGTAAAGGCGAAGATTCACGGGCTAGGGCCGGATTCCAACTACAACCTCAGGGTGTTCACGGTCGCCGGGGATGGCAGCAGCGGGATTCCCTCTCGGGGCATAGTTGCCTCCACTACGGTCAACACCGAAGAAATGCCGACCTGGATGATCGTTTCTCTGGTGCTGCTGGTGTTCCTGGCCGCGGGAGTCTCCTACACCATGCTGAAACGCTTCGACGTGTTTTAGAGAGCTCGAATAAGTGTCTTCTTATTCGCTTTCCGCCCAATATTGGGTGCAACAATATGCAACACCTGATCTGAGCGAAAAAAAGACGCTAACTGCCATGTTGTTGAGGAATCGTGTTGTCGCCAACCAAACGCCCCATCTTACTTCTGTGGGAAAAACGGTGACATTGTCCCCGTTAACGTAATATCGTTAATGCGAAGATTGCCCTGCTTCCCTTGTGAGGCCCTGTAGAATACTAACGTGAATGACTCCGTCTGCACTGGGAGGGCGCTAAGATCAACGTTCTTTCTAAAACCATTGTAAGCCGGGGGCAATGGCCCAGTCGTGAGTTTGATGTTCTTCATCTTCTTGATTAGCTGGATACCGTTCACGTGCTTGTCAACGATGGTGTGCCCGACCCCTGATAGATAGCCGATGTTCATTGCTGTAGGAGCCTGACTACCATTTCTGCCAATATGGAAGCGCAGATGCTCAAGATCCAAACTCACCCCGTCTTCAAGAATCACCTCGATCTGTAGGCCATTCTGAGCTGCGCCCTTCCAGTTGGAAAGATTCAACTCGCCATTCGCCGTTCCACTATCGCCCACATAAAAACCAGGACCGTAAGCTAACATTCTAGAGTCGAGTCGCGGATGTATGTAATCCATGTTTTGATACCAGTCCCGGTAAACCTGTGAACCACCGGCTTCTGACAAGGCGAAATCTACCAATGGAATGTGACCAGTCACCTGAGCAATAAGCGAGATGTTGTCTACCTCCACTCCTACTCTGTCGACTCGGTGATCGCCAACTATCATCAAGCGATCGATACGATCCAAATACAGGGAGCGAAGAGGATGCTTAACTGTTTCAAATGTTCCAAGACCGATATCATAAGTGCCATATACCTCCTCGTTGACTGTATCAATAACTACGCCCAGAGTGACTCGACAGTTCAGACCATTCGCGTAAAAGACCGGATTAATGCCAGATGTTGATATCTGTCTGGAGTCAAAGAGCAGATTGCCCCCAGGCTTGATTTCCCAACCTCCGGCCACCGGGAAACTGGATTGCAGCGCAAATCCTACCCACCCATCCCCATCGGCGGTTGGATACACCTCATATTTTAGTTCGTAGATTTTCCCCTTTGGCAACGCCCAATATGGATGCGGAGAATAGATGTTGATAGGGGAGTAGAGTTCGGGCCCTGCTCCCGGCTGAACCCTTCCATTTAGGACATTCCCAGTCGTTAGTCCGGTCCCAAGCCCCACAATGAGATCACCCAGCCCGCCGTTTGGAGCAACCCAACCATTCGCACCCAAAACCGAGTTGCCTGCCCCATGACCCTCAAAGTCTTCGAAGAAGATCACTTCTTGCGTCTGGCCCAAACAGTTGGTTCCCACGAAGGATGCAATTATTCCTCCTATGAGCAGCACTTTCACGGTATGTTCTGTTGATGGCATTTGTCTGAGAGAGTAGTTACTCCGTTAGACGATCGAGGTCGAAATTATATTCACTGCAGTTAATTCAATTCACAAAACGACTTTGAGCCGACCTCAAGGCAAAGAGCCCCAAACGTGGCTTCCTTTACTCCGGAGGCTCCACACCGTTCATCTTCAGGACTTGGGGGAAGATCTTGCTGAGCAGCAGGTTGTTGCCGCCTCGCATGAGGACTTCGCCCACCAGATCGCATTCGCTGGTGCAGGGAGCGGGAAGAAGTTCCTCCACATCCTGAGATCCCGCCTGGGAATGGACCTGAAGAAAGCCAGGGTTCTCCGCTCTGCCAATGCTCAGCTTAAGATCGGGTCCTAACATCACCACTTGCAATGGGTCCTCTTCTGTCGCGGTGCCCTGCAGTTGAATCGTCATTTCCCCGCCGGAACCTTGTAGGCGGAAGGAGTCACCCTCGATCTGGAGAAGCTTCGCATTCAACTGAGTGCTAAGCCAGGCTGCGATGTAGACCCCGACAGAACGATGACCTGGCAGATGAGAAATGACCACCTCATTGACGGAACCCAATCCACGGAGCGCGACAGGATTGTCAAAGGCATGCGCGATCGCCAAACGGTGTCGATGACCGCGGGTGAAGGCGAGGTCGTGGAAGGGGAAATGCAATTGCCCGCGGTCACTATTGCGGCTGCCACGTTGGTAGACGGCGTCCCGCAGCTTGGTGAATTGGGTAGACGGATCGCTCCAATCACAGCTATCGACGATGAGCCGGTCGATCCGGCTGTAGAGCTGCGCATCGAAGTTTTCACTCAGTCCGCCCTGCCACCACATGATCAGGGGTAGGTCGGAGCGCAGATGAGAGAGCACGATATTGGCGACCAGTCGCGAGCTGTCGCCCTGGAGAACAAAGAGGACCTGCTCCGAGCAGACGGACTTGGCTCCGGTCTGGTCCAGGTGACAGTGGGCACTGATCCAGCTGGCGGCCTTGGTCTCCGCCTCATCTTTGGCCAGCGTGACCAGGATGGCGCGGCAGGCGTGCTCGCTGGTGATCTCCCGGATCAGCTCACTGTTCTTGAGAAGATGGGAGGGATCCTCGCTGTAAATCGCAAAGTTCGCCAGGGACGCCCGGGTCCGGGTATCGTCATCGGCAAAGAACTGATCCAACTGGTGGTCGATCTTTCCCAGCGGGCAGGGAGAACCCAGGAGGCCGGAATCCAGTGCGGAACGCACATCAGTGGGAATGGTGGAACTCATGCTCGAAACGTACTGGGTTCACGGTTAGAGACGACGCCAGATGCGGCCTTGAGAGGCGAGGAGCTCATCCGCTTCGGAGGGTCCCCACGTACCGGCAGGATAGTAGGTCATCGGGGGCGGATTGTCGGACTCATGCCAGGCGCGCTCAATGTCATCGACGAAGGCCCAAGCCGTTTCCACCTCGTCCCGGCGGGCGAAAAGGGTGGCGTCACCGGCCATCGCATCGAGCAGAAGCCGTTCGTAGGCTTCCGGACTGGCCTTTCCGAAAGAGGTGCTGTAGTGGAAATCCATCTTCACCGGTTCCATGCGGACGGAGGGGCCCGGGATCTTGGACAGCATCCGCACGGAGATTCCTTCGTCAGGCTGGATGCGGATGACGAGCACGTTCTTGCGGGAGGTCACTGGATAGGTGCTGAAAAGTACGTTTGGCGGTTCCTTGAAGTGGATGGAGATCTCGGTGGTTTTCTTGGGCAACCGCTTGCCCATCCGCATGTAGAAGGGGACGCCCGCCCAGCGCCAGTTATCGACGTAGATCCGCAGAGCCACATAGGCTTCGGTCATGGATTCCGGGGGAATGCGATCCTCCTGCGTGTAACCCACCACCTCTTTTCCGTTGATCGCGCCCTTGCTGTATTGGCCGCGCACCACGTTCTGGAACACTTCAGAAGTGCTCTTCATGCGGCGTAGAGATTTCATCACCTTCACCTTCTCATCCCGCACTCCATCCGCGCTGAGGTCGGTGGGAGGTTCCATGGCCACGAGACTGAGCAACTGCAGCAGGTGGTTCTGGACCATATCCCGCAATGCTCCAGCTTTGTCGTAGTAACCGCCACGACCGCCTTCCATTCCCAGCGTTTCCGCGCAGGTGATCTGGATGTTGTCGATGTAGTTGCTGTTCCAGAGCGGCTCAAAGATGGCGTTGGCAAAGCGCAGCACCATGATGTTCTGAGCGGTTTCCTTGCCCAGATAGTGGTCGATCCGGTAGGCGAACTCTTCTTCAAAGGAATTGTTCACCGCCTCGTTCAAACTCTTGGCGGAGGGCAAATCGGTTCCGAACGGTTTCTCCACCACCACCCGGGACCAGGACTCTTCATCAGCAGGCTTGTTCAGGCCCGAGGTGCGCAAGTGATCCAGAATCGGCCCAAAGAACTCGGGTGCAGAGGCCACGTAGAAGAGCCGGTTGCGCTGCCCGCCGTCCTTGGTCTCCAATTCGTTCAGGAATTGGGCCAGGGCCTTGTAGCCGGACTCATCCTGAAACTCGCTTTGGTGATAGTAGATGGATTGAGCGAATTTCTCCCAGACTTCCTCATTGTGAGGCTGTCGGGAGACTTCCCGGTTCATCTTTTCCAGCTCTGCGCGGAACTCATCGTGCGACTTGGGGCGGCGGGCGAATCCCACCACTCGAGTCCCTGCCGGGAGGTCTCCATCCAACGCAATGTTGTAGAGCGCGGGAATGAGTTTGCGGTGGGTCAGGTCGCCAGTGGCGCCAAAGATGACAATAGTGCAGGGAGCCGGACTGGAGCGGCCCAGGAGGAATTCTCGGAACGGATTGTCCATGGTAAAGCCTTAGAGGGCTGAGTACACCCGATGATGACGGAAAATCAACCGGGCATCTGTGAGTTTTGTGACAGCGGACTTATGAGATCCGGCTTGAATGAAATGGGAAAATTGGAGATCAAACGTGGGGGCCACAAGGTCAGCAGCTTATGGACGAGCTCATTTGGAATCTGCTCCAGTGGATCTGGGGATCGCTTTGGGGAAAAATCATCCTCATCATCCTGGCGGTCGTCATTGGACTGCTGATCTTCGGGATTCAGTACGCCAAGTACGAGGTTCGTCGGCAACTCAAGGGCCTGCAGGTGACCTGGCCCCAATTCAGCTGGCCGGCGATCGAGTGCCGGGTGCGGACAGTGGCGGAGCTTTATTTCCATGGGTGGAATGACAAGGACCTCTCGGCCCTTCAGCCGCACCTGACTCCAAATGCCTACAATGCTCTCAGCCAGGAACTGAGCGATGCCGTCTCTCGGGGCAACCACAAGCCCTTCACCCTGATCGGGTTCAAGAAACCGGGGCTCTGTGAAATCCGCCTTCCCAATGATGAGCGGCCCGCAGGCGTGCTGGTCGAAACGGAGGTGCCACTCTCCCATTTTTTCAGCGGTTGGAGTTTCGGCACCGCCACCTTGCTCTATGATCTCATCTACACCGAGGATGGCCGCTGGCTGGTCGATAGCCTTCGCCGGGATGATTCCTTTTCCAATGTCCCGGACGTCGACGATCCTGACACCACGTGGCTGGAGTCCCACGCCTTGCCCGCTCCGCATCCAGAAACCACCAATCCACAGCGGCCGGAACCCATCGGGAAAGGGATCCGCGGGAAAGGCCGCTTGGTGGGAGGGAGCATGTCCAAGGCGATTCTTTTTGGCTTGTTTCTCCTGGCTGTGGTTCTCATTGGCGGCATCTACATCAAGCGCACCCAGCTTGATGCCCGGATTCTGAGCGAGGGCGAGCGAACCCTTGCCGAGCTTTTGGAGGCCAGGCCCAACGGGAAACAGGGCACCTATCTCGTCCAATACCAGTTTTCCCCCGAAGCCCCTTACTCCGGTCCCAAGCTGAAGTATCGCAGCTTTATGGGGTTTGAATCGCCAGCCAATGTTCCCCTCGCCGAGGGCGAGAAAGCCGTCGCGGCTAAGCAGATCGAGATCGCCTACGATCCGGAGTCTCCGCTGTGGAACCTCCCGGTCTCATCGCCCCTGACCATTGACCGGGACTTCGTGGTGGGATTCTCCCTGCTGACGGCCGTGCTTAGCCTGGTCTTGATCATTGAAATGGTGAAGTTGGCCAAACTGATGTCTCGCCGGCACTCCCTGTTCTGGGAAGGTTGGAAGGGGAGTTAGCCCGTCGCTTTCTGTCCAACTCCCGGGGTTTCCCGCGAAGAAGCGTTGCCAAAGCCGCGAGAAGCGGCAAAGACTTGCAGCGTATGAAATCCCTTTTTACCCAACTCCTCCTCCTCTTGGCGCTGGGCTGTAGTTCTGTTTTGAGAGCTCAGGATCGGCCCAACATTCTGTTCATTTTCACCGATGACCATGCTCCCCACGCGATCGGTGCTTACAACGGTTGGCTCAAGTCCACCAATCCGACGCCGAACATCGACAAGTTGGCGGCGGAGGGCATGCTCTTCGAAAACAGCTTCTGCACGAATTCCATCTGTGGACCCAGCCGCGCCGTCATCTTGACCGGCAAGCACAGCCACAAGAACGGGTTCATGAACAACGGCAACACCTTCAATGGGGATCAGCAGACCTTCCCCAAGTTGCTGCGCAATGCTGGTTACCAAACCGCTTTCTACGGCAAGTGGCACCTCAAGACGGACCCTCAGGGATTCGACGAGTGGATGGTGCTGCCCGGCCAGGGCCTTTACTACAACCCTGACTTCAAGACTCAAGAGGGCAAAGTGACCATTGAGGGTTACTGCACGGATGTGGTCACGGATCTTGGCGTGGAGTGGCTCAAGGAAAAGCGGGACCCCAACAAGCCCTTCATGCTGATGTGCCAGCACAAGGCCCCGCACCGCAACTGGATGCCGGCGCTGCGTCACCTGGATCTGTATGAGGACGAAACCCTCCCTGAGCCTGATACCTTGTTCGACGATTACTCGGACAATGCGCCGCCCGCGCGTCATCAGGAACTGGAGATTGACCGGCACATGGATCTCAACTACGACCTCTTTGTCGATCTGACGCCGGACTTCACGGGCGAAGCGTCTCAGCAACGCCAGGACAAGTCTGCCTGGCAGAACCTGAAGCGCTTCACGCCGGAACAGCTCAAGGCCTGGCGCGACGTTTGGGGCCCTCGCGATGAGGCCTTCCATGCCGCCAATCTCAGTGGCAAGGATCTGGTCCGCTGGAAGTATCAACGTTACGCCAAGAACTACCTGCGCTGTGTTAAGGGCGTGGATGAAAGCGTCGGCCGGCTTCGCGAAACTCTCGAAGAGTTGGGGATCGCGGATAACACCATCGTCATCTACTCCAGCGATCAGGGCTTCTACATTGGAGATCACGGCTGGTACGACAAACGCTGGATGTACGAGGAAAGCCTGAAGATGCCTCTCATCGTGAGTTGGCCGGGCGTGACCAAGCCGGGCTCCCGCAACACCAATCTGGTGCAGAACCTGGACTACGCCGAAACCTTCCTGGATGCCGCGGGGGCTCCCATCCCGGACGACATGCAGGGCCGGTCTCTATTGCCTCTGCTCAAAGGGCAGGAAGTCGCCGATTGGAGGGATAGCATCTACTACCACTACTACGAGTACTCTACTACTACAACTGCTACTACTATTACTATTACTGTTACTGCTACTACATCTACTTCTATTTCTACTCCTACTTCTACTAATA
>JBHIXE010000264.1:7799-8065 GCA_041984905.1 Verrucomicrobiales bacterium
AGCTGATGCACTTCTACCAGTTCGGTGAAGAGTGGGAATTCTATGATCTGGAGAATGATCCGGACGAGAAGACCAATCTCTACAACAATCCGGAATACGCCGAGCAAGTCGCCATGATGAAGGATGAGCTCAATCGCCTCATCGAGTACTACGACGACGATAGTGACATGGCAGAAAAGCCGGAAGCGTGGCAGAAAGAAGTCCGTCCCGGCGAGTAAGCGGAGGCTCTTTCAATCAAGCTTTGGAGCGGCATTCTGCGTAGGACA
>JBHIXE010000265.1:0-8064 GCA_041984905.1 Verrucomicrobiales bacterium
TTGAGGAACTCTTCCACGCCTTCGATGACCTGGTCCGCCATGGCGCGGATGGCCTGCTTGATCTCGTCACCCTCTTTGCACTGACCAATGCCGGTTCCATCTGGCATTTGCCAGGACTTGCCCTGTCCGTAGACGACCGTCCGGAGCCGCTCGCGATCCCGGACACTCAGATTCGAGTAGGATTCCTTGGCCTGCTGGGGAAGGAGTTTCTTTACCCATTGCTCCAGTTTGCTGACTCCCAGAGCGATGGAATAGGACTCGGTGAGGGGAAAGAAGCCTCGCTCCTCCAGGTCAATATTGATGAGTCCAAAGTCCGTCGTGAAATTACCTACGTCGACCACCAGGATGCAATGTTGATCCCCCTCGCGGTCTGCATCCAGGTCGTCATCGATGAACTTCAGGAATTCACTCTCCGTGAACATTTCCTGAACCGCAGGCATGGATTTGCCGTTGCGGACGGGCACGACCTTGTTACGTCCGCGACTCAGGGAGCCAATGAGGTTGGAGACTGGCTCGGAAATGCAAATGATCCCCGGCGAAAGCCAGCCGGCCTTCGTCACCAGGCTCTCAAAATCGGTCGCTTCCGGTGAGTACATGACGAACTCCGGAACCGCGACTCTCAGCGTGATGTCATCCGCAACCGCTCGGCCCAGCATTTGAGGCACCAGATCTTTCTTCAACCAGGCAAAGAACTGCTGGGTAATGCGCCGGGCCAAGGCGTGAGGTGTGTCGGCGCCTTGAATCGGTTCTCCGTTCCATGCGTCGTCTTCCTCAATGTCTTCTGCCACGCGGAAATCGGGTGCAGGCTCGAAGAGAAGGGGTTTCCAGTTGGAGAAAACGCGGACTCCGTTTCCGGAGTGAAGATCGGCGGCATCGATTCCGAAGACCCAGCGGTCATCCCGTTCCCGCCAGGCCGCCACGGTGGGGATGCAGACGTGATCGGGATCCAGGCTCAGGGATTCATCGCCGAGCAACTGAGAGGGCTGGTTGGGGTCTTCCCGGTAAGCAATTTTCGTGTAGGACGCACCGAAGTCGATGCAGATAGAGGGGGACATCAATACAAAGGGATCAGACGGGTTCGACGAGGGCTTTTTCCAATAAGTATTCCCCCACGCCATCATGGATCAGCCATCCAGGTTCCAGGATCCGAACGGGGTCTCCCGGGAAGAGCGCCTCTTCACTGCGGTGATAACGGCCAACGAAGTCGGTCTTCGTTCCCGGTTCGCCAATTTGGGTGACTCCAGTATTTAACAAAGCTCTGGCGATACCTTTCTTGGCCTCAGTGTTTTCAGCGTATTTCCAACTGATGACCAGCTCGTGAGTTAACTCGCGTTTGAAGGCGGCCTCGGCGGAACCTTGGGGTGATTGGGGGGATGCTTCTACCGGTTTCTCCGGGGAAGCGGCGCTTACATTGTTGATATTTTGTGAGTCCGCAATGCTTAATTCCTCTAATGAGCAATGCTGACTGAGCTCCTGCTGATCGCTGCACCAGTAGTCGTGGGCCTCATTGGATTGCTTCACCCAGGCCAGGAGGATGAGCTTGCGGTAGCGCTTGGCGGCGGTTTCCACCAGGTCAGCGCGCTCATCAGAATGGGTGAGCCAAACGAGGGCAGCGATGCCGTTTCGAGTAATCTCCACCTTTCGATGGGTTCCCGGAAGGGGCTTGGAAACCCGTTTCAGGAGCGGACTCTTGCCCGCAAGAAGCTGAGAGATGACGCTCCTGGAAAGTCCGGAATCCACCTGGAAGAGCGCACTCGTATCCGTTCGAGATACCAGCCGAAGAGGTTGATCCGCATGAACGGCCTTGTTCAGAGCCTTTTGGATGAGATCCAGTTCCTGGGCCTGACGGGGAAACTGGGGGAGAGACGCCGGCTTTCCGGGCTGAAACCCAGTCTGTGGTTGACCTGCCAAATTCAAATTTCGTAAACTTTTAGACACAATCAGCTGGGCTGTTGAGCGAACACCAAAAACCTCAAAATGAACGCTACAAGCCGCAATCATGAAGTCATATCGATCTTAGCACTTGGCAAGAATCGTCAGATCATTTCTCAGATGCTGGAAGGATCCGGCCTGCGATTTGACTGCGACTGGATCGATCAAGGGGAAGACGCCCTCCGCGAAAACTACCACGATGTCGCTCTCGTCTGTCTAAGCGACCGAACCCGGGCTCACCTCAGCCCCATTGGCGCCCGGGACCGCGCCGCGCTCAGTCTCCTCTGCAGCACAGGCATCCCGGCCGTGATTATTGGGCCGGATTCGGTGAAGCAACTCCTTGAAGGAACCAACCTCAATTGGGACTGGACCTTTGTTCCCACGGAGGATCTGGATCCTGATCACTTGATTCACGGCATCCACGATGCGCTCCAGGATTACGTGGAAGTTTCCGAATGCCCGGCCTCCAGCCATCGGTATCGGGCCATGGTGGAACTGGAAAGCAGTGGTTTCTGAGCCCTTCTTGACCCTTTGATATCGGGGAAACGACGCCGTGGGGCCCAAAAAGGGGGCTTTGGCAGGTTTGTCTCGAAGAAAACGCTTGCTTGGGGACAGAAGTGTCGTATGTAACCCGCCCGCTATGGCTAAGAAAGGTTGGATTGAGCGCAACAAGCGCAAAGCAAAGACAGTTGCGAAATACGCAAAGATTCGGCAGAAGCTGAAGGAGGAGAAGGACTATGTTGGTCTTTCCATGCTCCCTCGGGATGCGAGCCCTACACGCCTCGTCAATCGCTGCCAGATTTCTGGTCGTCGTCGTGCCTACCTGCGCCGCTTCAAGCTCTCCCGGATCGCTTTCCGCGAACTTGCTTCCAAGGGGATGATTCCCGGCGTTACCAAGAGTAGCTGGTAGCCCTCGCGCTCCCTTCGGAGCCCGACGATTTGCGCTCGCATTCTCCTGCACTCGCCTGTAACTTGAACGCAGCGCATGCCACTCTACGAATACATCGCCGACGGAGACGAAGCACATCCTGGCTGCAGAGTCTGTAGCAAGGGCTTCGAACTCAGGCGGCCCGTCACTCGTCCTCCACTCGAGAAGTGCCCGATTTGCGGCACTCCCGTTAAGAAACTCATTTCCAAGAACGTATCTACCCCAAAGGTCAGCGCGCCTTTATCGGTTTCCGACGCGAAAAAGGCCGGATTCACCGTCCTCGAGAAACGCGATAAGGGGGTATACGAAAAGCTCTAGGGACCGTAACCAGGTTCTCGAGCTCTCTCAATGAAGGCTACCTCAGCTCTTGCCGTGCTGGCACAGTCCATTCAGGAAGATTCCCTCGCCGCCCCGGACGGAGACCCTCTCTCGTTAGGCGTTTGGCCCTTTTTGCTCATTCTCTCCCTGATCCTCCTCAACGCCTTCTTCGTGCTCGCGGAGTTTTCCTTGGTGAAGGTCCGCCTCAGCCAGGTGGAAGACGCCATTGAAGAGGGAAGTTCCCGCGCCAAGCTGACGAAACGCATCCTGGGGAATCTGGAGTCTTATCTCTCCGCGACTCAGCTTGGAATCACCCTCTCCAGTCTCGCGCTTGGCCTTCTGCTTGGGCACATCGTTTCCCTGGTTCTACAGGCTCAGCCCTTTGGCGGGGAGTGGCATCCCGTTTTGCTCAACAGTGTGGTGTTGGCGGTCACCCTCGCGTTCGTGACGCTGATGCACCTGATCTTCGGGGAAATGATCCCTCGATCATTGGCAATCCGGAAGGCGCTTCCCATGGCGTTGACCATTGCTGGGCCGATCTCGGTTCTCTATCGGTTCTTCAAGCCGGCTTTGTGGCTCTCCAGTTGGGCGGCCAATGGCCTTTTGAAGGGCGTCTTCAAGGTCAATCCCGTCAGTGAAATGGAGGTGTTTCACTCGGCTGATGAGCTGAAGCATCTCGTCAGCGAGACCGAACGCGCCCAGGAAGTCACGGAGATCGAGCGTGAGATCCTGGTCAATGCCCTGGAACTGAACGATCGCGTGGCGCGAGATGTGATGCTTCCGAGAGCGGAAGTCATCTGGCTCGACTTGAACAAGGATTTCGAGACCAACCAGAAGAAGGCGGTGGACTCCCTTCACACCCGGTTTCCGCTGGTGGATGGGCACCTGGACCACCCTGAAGGCCTGGTGCACATCAAGGACTTGATCAAGCTAAGCCGGTCTGAGAACCCGGATCTGCTCACGATCAAGCGCCGGCTGGAGCACATTCCGGAACTCATGCCCCTGGATTCCCTGCTGAAGTTTTTCCTGACGAACAAGGCGCACATGGCCTTGGTCGTGGATGAGTATGGCGGTTCCGTGGGGATTGTGACCTTGGACAATGTGCTGGAGGAACTGGTCGGGGACATCCAGGATGAGTTCGACGAGGAAGAGCCCGAGGAAGACTATTTCGAACGGCTGGACGAGCACTCCTTCGTGGTGGACGGCACCCTGGCGCTCTACGAACTGGCAGACTATTCGGACCTGGATCTCGAAGACCCCGAGGTCAGCACCATTGGCGGTTACGTGACCCATCAACTTGGCCGGCTTCCCGAAGTAGGGGAAGAGGTCGAAATTGAGGACTACAAAGCCGAAGTGCTGGAGTCAGACGGGAGAAGCGTGGGTAAGCTGCGCTTCGAGCGCACTCCGGAAGCCATCGAGGCGATGCTGGAAGACGAGCGGGAAGACGCGCTCCATAGCAACGGCAACGGACACTCGAAGGACAATGAAGAAGAGCCCCAGGAAACGGTGAATCGCGACGAAGGGCGGATCTAAGGGCCTTTGAGCCGATTTAGGCTCGCCTCAAAGCATCTTCTCCACGAAAGACGCCCGATCGAAGGGCTGGAGATCATCCACGCCTTCGCCAGTCCCGATGTAGAGGGGAGAAATGCCCAATTGGTCCTGAATGGCGACAGCCATCCCACCTTTGCCGCTTCCATCCAATTTGGTGATGATGACGCCGGTGAGCTTCAGGATGGAGTTGAATTCTTTCGCCTGGGCCAGAGCGTTGGAGCCCGTAGTTGCATCCACCACGAGGATTCGATCATGGGGTGACTCTTCGTCCTTCTTGCCGAGGGTGCGGCAGATCTTGTTGAGCTCGTCCATGAGGTTGGACCGGTTGTGAAGCCGTCCGGCGGTATCGCAGAGCAGGAAGTCGGCTTTGCGGCTCTTGGCGGCCTCATAAGCGTCGTAGCAAACCGCGCTCGGATCGCCCTGGTAGTGGGTCTTGATCAGTGGGATCTCAAGCCGTTCCGCCCAGGACTGCAATTGCTCAATGGCGGCGGCCCGGAAGGTGTCGGCGGCGGCCATCACGACGGAGTGGCCCTGAGACTTGAGTAGATGTCCGAGCTTGGCGACGGAAGTCGTCTTGCCGGTGCCGTTCACGCCTGCCACCAGAACGACCCGCGGCTTTCCTTCCAGGGGCGTGAGCGCCGGCGGTTGCTCCGGCAGAATCTCCATGACCTTTTTGCGACAGGCCTCGATGACATCTTCGGCCTTGAGGGTCATTCCTCGGGACTGGAGGTCATCGACGAGTTTGAGGCTCAGAGCGGTGCCGAGATCGGCGGTGATCAGCATCTCCTCGAGTTCATCCCAATCGATGTCCCGGTTCTTGAAGCGCTTAAGAACAGAGTCGAACAGTCCCATTGGAGTTAGCCTTGGTCGGTGACGGTTTCCTCGGAGGATTCTTTTCTGACGCGATCCAGCACTCCATTGATGAAGGAGGCGGACTGAGTCGTGCCGAAATCTTTGGCGATCTCGATCGCTTCATTGATCACGACGGCATCAGGGACGGAATCCACAAAGAGGAGTTCATAGATGGCGATCCGGAGCAGATTGCGATCCACGGTATCGATCCGGCTGATCTTGTAGTTTTCGACCACGCGGGTGATGATCGAGTCGATCTCTTCCAGCCGGTCCAGGACACCATTGACCAGAGTCTCGGCGAATTGCTTGCCCTCGGGCTTGGCATTGCAGAGGCTCCAGAATTCCTCGCGTTCTTGACCAGCCTTGAGCTGACCTTCGATGTCACTGGCGTAGAGAAGTTGGAGCGCGGCTTCACGTCCCTGGCGTCTGCGGGATTTCATCAGGCGCTGAGGGGATAGGCGGTTTCGATTTGACCGAAGAGATCGGCCATACCGGCTGCAGTGCGGGCTGCCTCGACTCCGCGATTGATCTCTTCGCCCAGGCATCGCTCGCGTGCCTGCTCGGCGTTTTCCACCAGCAACACTTCGTGCACCACGGGAATGGCATGACGAACGGCGATTTCCTGCAGCGATTGCGTAATCGACGCTGCAATCAGGTCCGCGTGAGCGGTCTCGCCCCGAATGATGACCCCGAGGGTCACCACCGCAGCAAACTCGCCGCGCCGGCAGAGCATTTCCACGGTCGCGGGAATCTCGAAAGCGCCGGGGACCCGGAAAACCGGGAAGTTGAGGTCTGGCAGAATGGCCTCCAGCTCGGCATGCGCCTTGTCTACCATGGCGTCTACAAACTGCTGATTGTAGAGGCTCGCCACAATAGCGATGCGCCGATTGACTCGGAGTTCACGGGGTCGCGATGCTAGGGTTGTCTTGGCCATTCGAGAGCCAAGAAGGTGCCTGAATCGCGACAGAACGCAAGATCTCGTTCCTTAATTAGATGTGCCGGCCAGGGTAGGCGGGCTGGGTATTGATCCCTCCGAAGGGACGGCGATGCCGGGTCGGTGTCGCGCGAGTCAACACCAGCAGTGCGGCAATGAGGATCAAGCCGGCATAGGCGATGAGGAGCAGGGGAGATGGGCTCGCTTCCTGAGTTTCCAGAAGCAGTCCCCAGGATCTCTCCAGCCGGTCCCGCTGGCCAATCCGGGACACCGTGTTCAAGGCATAACCGATCTGGTCCTTGCCTTCAAAATTGGCATTCACCGCCAAGCCGATCTGTGTGGCGAAAACAGGCTCGGCAAGACGGCGAAATTCGATGGAGTGACCTGGAGCCACAAATTGGCGGGCGACGGTCTTCTCGCAAAGGACCGCGTCTGCCTTGCTGCTCTCCAGCAACTCAAAAGCTTCGGCATAATCGCGGGTCACCACGACATTCCAGCCCAAAGATTTCACGTAGGTGAGAGCGGAAGAGAACTCAGGAAGCGCCAGAGTTGCTTTCGCAAGATCGTTGCTGTGGCGATAGAGAGCCTCCTGCCGCACATAGGCATGGAGTTCCTCCTCGCGGTATGGGATGAGGATTGCGCCCTGATCATGAACCTTGGCTCCCATCACGAGGGGAATGCCCGCGGCGGCATCCACTCGGCCGGTTTTCAGCAGGTCGAGGGCATGGTCAATGGCTCGGGAAGGAACAAACTGCGTATCGCGGCCTGCAATTCGGCCGGCCGAGTCGAGCAAATCGATATCGAACCCTTCCATCTCCGCGTTGGGGAGAGTGAGTTCCGAGTAGAGAGAGTGGGATTGTGGGCTGGCAACGATGAGAGCTGGCTCCGCATCACGGGCCTGGAGCACGCCAGAACCGGAGAGGAAGAGAGCTGCCAACGTCACACCGACGAAGGAGCGGGCAAGGGGCATGAGAGTGAGTTGGGGTTGCCAGTATTATAATTTCCATAATACAGGTCAGCAACCGGAACTTGTTCTCGGCTCCTCTTACACCGAGTTGTGGCTGCCTCGTCCTAGAGACCGCCCGTCGCAATCGTCGTTGCTACCGGAGCCACCACAGTCGCCGTCTGGGCCGCGCCGCTGGCAACAGAGTTGGTGAGGTGCTTGGCGGAGAACGCCGCACTGCGCGCTGTTCCCTTGAGACCGTTCGCAAGTCCCTGCGCCTGATAGGGGGCGGACTTGACCATGCGGCTCGCCGTCCCAACGGGATTGCGTAGAGCGCCGCAACTGGACAAGGTCAGAGTTGCAACGATGAGAAAGATGGGAAGAAAGCGTTTCATTCGGGAAAGCCTTATGTGACGCAATTTCAGGCGTTTCGTCAACCATAATTGCCAGAATCTGCGAAGCGCGGGGCATTCCGTCTTGTTCAAGAGGAGCTCTCTCGCCAGACTTGGACTCATGGACAACCCCACGCGCCGCCGGGTCTTGCAGACTCTGGGCATCTCCGCCGCTGCCGCTGCCGGGCCGGCCGCCGCTGCCGCCGCCGGGCCC
>JBHIXE010000266.1:0-8049 GCA_041984905.1 Verrucomicrobiales bacterium
GTGGTCGAGACCTACAACCCCTTCGAGGCCGCCTTCGTCCTCGTGCTGGTCGGCGCGATCTTCGGGGCGGGGCTCCTCACGCGGCGCATCGTGGTGCACCCGGTGATGGGGCTCGGCCTCGTGGTGTTCGCGATCATCTACTTCGCGATCCCGATCCAGCTCTTCGGCTCCGGCTACGCCGGCGTGCGCATCCTGCCGGTGATTGCGATCGTCGCCGCCGCGTCGGCCGACTGGCGGGTGCCGGAGCGGATCTGGCGGCGGGGCTGGATCGCCTTCGCCAAGGATCGGGTGGTGCGGATCGCCGGGCCGCTGGCGGCCTTCTGGTTTCCGGTCATGGCGGGGATCGTCACGGCCCTGGTCTGGAATGCTCATGCCAATGGTCTGGTGACGCCCGGCGCGCCGCCGCCGCCGCCGCCGACCTATGACTGGACCAACTTTCCGCTGACCCACCTGTGGTTTCTGTGGGTGCTGACTCTGTTCTACGCCGTCGTCCTGATCGTGCGGGCAGCGCTGGCTGTGCTGGATCGCAAGGGACGGGCGGGTCCGTTGGTGGACAGAATCACCGGCGCGCTGATCGGCCCGTGGACGCCTGCCGTGCTGGCCGCTCCCCTGGCCCTGGCCCTGTGGGTGGACCCGAAATGGATCGCCTTCTTCGCCGTGCCGACGCCGGACGCGGGCGTGATCCCGAACACCTCCGCCCTGATCGGATTCGGCCTCGCCTTCGGCCTGGGCTTCGCGCTGGACCTGCGGCGTGATCTGCTTGACCGTATCGCCAAATGGTCGCCGCTGTTTCTTTGCGTGGCGCTGGTTTCGGGCGTCGCGGCCTATGTGCTGGCGGGCGGACCGAGCATCGCGCCGATGGGCGAGCCGACGGCCGGCAAGGCCCTGGCCGCCGCCGTCACGGCGGTCGCCGTCTATGCCTCGGCCCTGGCGGCCATGGGACTGTGCCTGCGGTTCGCCTCGGGCCACAGTCCGGTTCGGCGCTACCTCTCCGACGCCTCTTACTGGATCTATATCGTGCACCTGCCGCTGGGTCTCGTTCTCCACCACATCTTCCGGCAGCTCAAACTCCACGTTCTTATCCAGAAACTCCAGGATCTGGTCGGTCATGGCTTCCCGTTGCTCGGCCTTCTGCCGCATTTCCAGTTCTTCCCGCTCCCGTTTGCGGAGTTCTTCCACGGTCAGTCCCTCTTCCAATTGCCCGACCATCTCATCGGTCAATTCCGGCAGCACCTGCTGCTTAATACCCTTGAGGTCCACCTTGAAAGAGAGCGACTTGCTCTTGAGATCCTCAATGGGGAAATCTTCGGCCATCTCCAGGTCAAACTCCCGGGTCTCCCCGGAATTCATGCCCAGCAGCTTCTCGTCAAAACCGGGGAGGAAACGGTCATCTTCCAGATGCAGCCACTGATCTTCCCCTTTGGCCAGATAACCCACGTCTTCCACGGCCTCTTCAAGCGGCTTGCCTTCCAGCGTGGTGGTGTAGGTAATCACGGCAAAGTCTCCGGCCTGAAGCTCGCGACCTTCCACATCTTCAAAGTTCGCCATGCGCTGCCTCAGATGATAGAGGGCATGATCGATGTCGTGATCGGTGACGTCCACCTTCTGCACTTCTACGGCGATACCCTTGTAATCCGGCAGTTCAAAGTCCGGAGCCGTCTGGATCTGAGCCGTGAAGGTGAAGGTGTCATCCAGATGGAATTCCTCGTTCTCGATCGCGCTGATGTGGAGAACGTCCAGGCTCTCCTTATCGATTCCTTCGCGACATCCGCGACGGATCAATTCACTGCGCAGTTCCTTATCGATTTCCTTCTGGTAGCGCTTTTCCACGACGCCTTTCGGGGCCTTGCCGGGACGAAATCCGGGGATCTTGGCTTCCTTGGCAAAGTAGGAGGCGATCTTCTTGCGCTCCTGAGTCACGATCTCTGCGGGAACTTCCACCTGCAGAGTGACGCGGCAATTGGGCAAGCGCTCGGCTATGATATTCATGTGTATGCTAGGGCTTCTTCCGTCTACGATTCAGGGAGAGCGGACAAGCTAGGCTAGCCCTGGCAGGATTGCACTAGGTTTTTGAACCTGAAAAAACCTCAGGCGTCCGCCAGGAAGGCATCGAAGGCCAGTTCGGGGGTTTCCGCCCCAATGTAAGCAATGGCGGTGCGCCCGGGACTGAAGACGCGTTCAGCGGCCCGGCGAATGCTCGCGGCATCCACCTTGCGCAATCGTTCGAACGCTTCCATCGGGGGCACTACCCTTCCGTGTGCGAGCAGAGATTCGCCGCACCAGAACATTTGTTCCCGGGTTGATTCCAGAGAGACGCGAGATTGCCCCACCAGATAGGTCACGGCCTGATCAATCTCCACCTGGCTCACCAAGTCCTGAGAGAAGGATCGCAGTGTGGTTTCCAAAATCTCCAAAGCCTGAGGCACACTGGTCATGTCCATCCCGGCGTAGATGCTGATCAAACCCGTCTCGTCATACGCCTCAAAGTCACTGGAGACATTGTAGCAGAGCCCGTTCTCCTCCCGCAGTACCTGGAAGAGCCGGCTGCTCATGTTGCCGCCCAAGAGCACGTTCAGCACCCGCAACGCAAAGCGCTCCGTGTCATTCCGGCCACAGGCATGGAACCCGATGCACAGGTGGGACTGCTCCACTTCCCGGCACTCTTCACAGCGTCTCGGGCCACTTTCCCCCATGAATTTGGGAACCCGATGGAAAGTGACCTTCTCCCCGGCAGGCAGAGCTCCCAGCGGGCCCTGCACTTTTTCCAGCAGGTCCGCATGCTTCACATTCCCCGCCGCGGTAACCACGACATTGTGACCGGTATACCGAGTCTGATGAAAGCTGAAGAGGTCTCCCCGGCGGATCCCGGAAATGGTGTTTTCCGTGCCGGTGATGGGACGACCAAGGGCGTGGTCCGGCCAAGCTGCAGCGCTCAGGAGGTCTTCCACGTGTTGGGATGGGGTGTCCCGATACATGGCGATCTCTTCCAGGATCACTTCCCGCTCCCGTTCGATCTCCGTGGGATCGAATGTGGGATTGCAGAACATATCCAGGAGCACTTCGGACATCTTATCCAGCACTTCCAAAGGCCCATGCGTGTAGTAGCAGGTATGATCCTGAGTGGTGAACGCTTCGATGGAAGCGCCAATGCCTTCCACTTCCCGGCTCAAGGTCTGACCGTTGCGGGTGGGCGTCCCCTTAAAGAGCAGGTGCTCCACAAAGTGCGAGATCCCGTTGAGGCGCGGAGGCTCATGGCGGCTTCCCACGCTGGCCCACAGCCCCAGGCACACACTTTCCATGTGGGGCATTTCCACGGAGGCGATGGTGACCCCGTTGTCGAGGGTCGTGACTTCATATTGGGCAGCTTTCATTGCTTTGCTGACAGGAGCCGCGCGGCCAGGATCAAATCGGCCGGATAGGTAACTTTCAAATTGGGATGAGGATCTTCCACCAGATAAACGGGTTCTCCTAAAGCTTCAACTGCGGACACTTCGTCCGTGACGACTTGACCCGACTCGAGAATCTTCCGATAGGCCTTGCGGATCAAATCGACCCGGAAGGTTTGAGGGGTTTCCATGGCCCAGAGATTCTCCCGGTCCACGCTTCCGGTCACTCGACTGGATTCATCGGCGCGCTTCATGGTTTCGGTCACTTTCCGGGCACAGGCGGCGGCGCCAGCCTTGGCCGCAGTGTTCAGGGTCTGGAGGATGACCTCTTTTCTAATGAGCGGACGAGCACCGTCATGCACGGCCACCAGATCGCACTCGGAGTTGAGCGCCTCCAGTCCATTCCAGACGGAGAGATGCCGCTGCGCCCCTCCCGGCACGACTTCAGCGCGTGGGCAGATTGCCTGGACCCGCTCGCGATTCTCCTCGGCGGTCACGACGATCAACTGCTCGATCTCTGGCAATCCAGCATAGGTCTCGAGACTATGCGCCAGAACGGGGCGGCCTGCTAAATCCGCCCAAAGCTTATCGAACCCCATGCGACGGCTCGAACCGGCCGCAACAATGATTGCCGCTCTCACTCCACCCAACCTAACCCAGAAACTCGCGTTTCGCTACCTGTCTAACTAAGCCTTTTGCCGACTTCCTGAGACAAGACCTTCCCTTCCGCACGTCCGGCAGCGCGTTCCTGCACCAGCTTCATCACCTGGCCCATCTCCTTCTTGGAGGTTGCCCCGACTTCCGCGATGGCATCTTCCACCAGTTTCACGATTTCCTCTTGGGAAAGGGGCGACGGCAGATAACCTTCCAGGATTGCGATCTCCGCCTTTTCCTTGTCCACCAGGTCCTGACGTCCAGCCTTCTCAAAGCTCTCCACGGAATCCTGCCGTTGTTTGATGGCCTTTCGCACGACCGCGATGGTCTCGGTTTCATCGAGCTCTCCATCCGCGCCGTATTTATCAATAGTGACCTTTTGGAACTCTGCCTTCAATGACCGCAGAGTTGTCAAAGCCACTTGATCCTTGGATTTCATTGCCGTCTTCATGTCGGCAACGATTTGTTTGGAGAGTTCACTCATGCGCGTAATCTAGCCGCGACCTGACCATGGCAAAAGACCTTTCATCATCACCTACCAATTCCTCACTAGGCGGCCGGCTCTGGAAGATCGGAATGGGCCTGTTCCTCATCGCGCTCGGCAGCACCTTTGTCTGGTATCTCCTGGCCAGTTGGAAGCGGGCCAAAGCCATGGACGACTGGGTGGCCGTCCCTTCCGAGGTCATCACTTCCGAAGTGCAGCAATGGCAGTACAACGCCATCAGCGCCGTGGAATACATCCCCATGATCGAATACAGGTTTACGTTTGAGGGGAAGGAGTATGTCTCCGATCAAATCCGGCGGGTTCCCATCCGCAGTGCGTTGCGGGAGAAGATCGAGCCCTGGATCGAGAAATACGGTGTGGGCGAACGCCCGACCGCTTACGTCAACCCTGAGGAACCGGAGGTTGCCGTCCTGAAGCGAGAGTCCAAGGCCGCGATCTACACCGTCTGGTTCCCGATGCTCTTTGTAGTGGGTGGCCTGGGGATGATCCTGAGCGGCCTGATGCCCGGCCTGCGACTCCAAGAGCTTCTGACCCGCAGGAAGAAGGGATAGTTCCGCCCAAGCGCGCTCTGGCAGGCACCCGCGAGGAAGCCCGGGGATACCCACTCCCTATAGTCTGCGCGTTGACAGACTTTTCTAGTCCAGAGACCGGTCGAATTCCTGAATGGAATTGAGAGCCTCCACGAATTCCTGGATGGTTTCCACCGGGAGCATGATCGTGTCCCGTCGACCTCGGACATCTTCCGTGATCTTGATGAACCTCCCCCGGTTATTCTCTTTAAGATCGAGGAAGAAGATCTTCCGGTCCGTAACGATTTTCTCCGTATGAAGTGGACCGAAATTTCGATTGTCCCCGTGGTCGTTTTCCTGATCGCGATAGCCGAACATTAACCCGTCGAGCCTCCTGTTACCTAGATTCCCAATATTTCGGCCCTTCCTCCACCCCCTGTGGATTGAATGACCTACCTTGATTAGGGGCGGGATTCGCCGGTTTGCAAGTGACCTCGCAGGGTTTGTTGCCTTCTGGCCATTATACTTGGCTCAAAAGCTACAGTCCTACAGCACCCCTCACACGATGAATCACACCCTCGGCAGTTTCACGAGCACGATCCGCACCTTTTTTCAAAACTTCGTCAATATAATCCGGATTCTCCTCTAATTCGGTGCGTTTTGCCCTCATTGGAGCCAAATGATCCCAAACTGCGGCGAACAAACGCTTCTTGAAGTCGCCATATCCGACCCCGCCCTGGCGAAATTCATCCGCCATGGTGGCCACTTCCTGTTCAGATCCGACCAGCTTGTAGAGTTCATAGATGATGGATTGATCCGGATCCTTGGGATCTTCCACGGCTGCAGAGTCCGTTTTCAGCCCCATGAACTTCTTCCGCATGGCTTTCTCAGGCTCAAAGAGTTCGATGGTATTGTTGTAACTCTTGCTCATCTTTTCGCCGTCCAGACCTGGCACCCTGGCGGTTTCATCCCGGATCCGCTCGGCAGGAATCTTGAAGAGCCCCTCTCCGTAGACATGATTCATCTTGGCGGCCAAATCCCGAGTTACTTCCAGGTGCTGCTTCTGATCCTTGCCTACGGGGACCAAATCACTGTCGTAGAGCAGGATGTCCGCAGCCATCAGCACGGGGTAGGCAAACAGACCATGATTGGCCTCGAGTCCCTTGGCGGACTTGTCCTTATAGGAAGTGCAGCGTTCCAGCAGGCCCATGGGAGTGATGCAGCTCAGGATCCAGGCCAACTCGGTCACTTCCGGCACGTCGGACTGACGGAAGAACACCGCCTTTTCCGGATCCAGTCCACAAGCCAGGAAATCCAACGCTGCGTCCCTGACATTCTGGCGCAAGGCCTCCGGATCGCGCACGGTCGTAAGAGAATGATAGTCCGCGATGAAATAGAAGGCTTCACCCTCGTCTTGAAGGGCGATCGCCGGCTGCATCATGCCGAAGTAGTTCCCCAGGTGAAAGCGCCCGGAAGGTTGGATGCCGCTCAAAATGCGCATACCGCCCAATCTTCGCCGATGCGGACGGAAGTCAAGGTGACCGTAGGAGCTTGACTCAAGAAAGGCGATGTGATCACAATGTCATTGCAACGATCGGTAAAAATCGCTACGATTCTAGATTCTAGCGGACCAGCCAGACTCCGCGTATAAACCTTTCGAATCTACTTGTTTGATGATCCATAACAGCCGCCGGAACCTCCCCTACCGCCAAGGCTTCTCTCTGTTGGAATTGATGGTGGTTGTCACCATCATTGGCATTCTGTTGACCATCCTCTTCCCGGCCTCTTCCCAAGTCGTGAAGCAAATGCGCAAAACGCAGGCCAGCCGAGCCGCAACCGAGCTTCGCACAGCCATCACCAACTACTACGCCGAATACAAACGCTTCCCGGCCATCACTTCTGGTGGCGGCGCCAATGAGGACGCTACCGTTGATACGGATTCTTCGAGTGGCCTGATCGGGATCCTCATGGGTGAAAACACCCGCGGCATTCTGTTCTTCTCGGAGAAGAAAGCCAAGGCCAAGGAGAAACCCGGCCTGTGGTTTGAAGGAGAAAATGTCACCAGTGCTGAGCTCTATGATCCCTGGGGCAACTATTACCACGTCACCATCGACTCCAATTACGACAACAAGATCACCGTCCCCAGCCGTGATGGCAGCGGTTCTGAAGAAACGATCTTCAAAGGCGCCGCCGTCTGGTCGGACGGTCCTTTAGAGGACAGCACCAGAGACGATATTTACACTTTCTAGCAAACGCTCAGCCCTCCCAACGGTAATCTATCTAAACTTCCCAATTCATGACCCTACTCAGCACCCAAAAACGACGCCAAGGCTTCTCTCTGTTGGAATTGATGGTGGTTGTCACCATCATTGGCATTCTGTTGACCATCCTCTTCCCGGCCTCTTCCCAAGTCGTGAAGCAAATGCGCAAAACGCAGGCCAGCCGAGCCGCAACCGAGCTTCGCACGGCCATCACCAACTACTACGCCGAATACAAACGCTTCCCGGCCATCACTTCTGGTGGCGGCGCCAATGAGGACGCCACCGTTGATACGGATTCCTCGAGTGGCCTGATCGGGATCCTCATGGGTGAAAACACCCGCGGCATTCTGTTCTTCTCGGAAAAGAAAGCCAAGGCCAAGGAGAAACCCGGCCTGTGGTTTGAGGGAGAAAATGTCACCAGTGCTGAGCTCTATGATCCCTGGGGCAACTATTACCACGTCACCATCGACTCCAATTACGACAACAAGATCACCGTCCCCAGCCGTGATGGCAGCGGTTCTGAAGAAACGATCTTCAAAGGCGCCGCCGTCTGGTCGGACGGTCCTTTAGAGGACAGCACCAGAGACGATATTTACACTTTCTAGCAAACGCTCAGCCCTCCCAACGGTAATCTATCTAAACTTCCCAATTCATGACCCTACTCAGCACCCAAAAACGACGCCAAGGCTTCTCTCTGTTGGAATTGATGGTGGTTGTCACCATCATTGGCATTC
>JBHIXE010000267.1:0-4410 GCA_041984905.1 Verrucomicrobiales bacterium
TGCGCGAAGCCTATTCGCTGACAACGTGAGCAGATGAAGAATTGAAGCATCCCGCAATCTCTGCGCCTCTGCTCGAGACCTCCGCTCAGGTCCGGCGCGCACGCTGAAGCGTGAACTCCAACCGGGAGTCTGCGCCCATAATAGTTGCCTGCGAGCGAGGACGCTCGCGCTCCGGCGCAGACGGCACAGGGACTGTGCCTGCTACTCTCCTAAATATTCAGGTCCACATCCTCTTCCCTCACCTCGTCGCCAAAGGCGCCCCGCAGTTCCTGGAACTCCTGACTCAGCAGATGCTGCGCCGCGATGATGTCCGCGCGATGCAGGATCAAGTTGGCTCCCGCCTCGATCCAACGAATGTGATCCTTGGTGCTCAACCCCTTGCCCGTGGTGACGTGGATCCCTGCCCCAACGCCCGCTTCGCGAGCTCGCTGGATGATATCCGTGACAGCCCGATCGAATTCTGGATGGTCGTATTGCTCCGGGATACCCATCGTACTGGAAAGATCGTGCGGCCCAATCAGAATCGCATCCAGACCCGGCACCGCCAGGAGACCGTCCAGATTCTTCCAGGCGGCGACACTCTCCACGTTAATAATGAGGCATTGTGAGTCGCCTCGCTTTGCCATGTAGGCCTCCAGATCCGGTTCCGTGGGTGATCCGGAGAGCACCTCACTCAGGCGCTTCCCTTTCAGCGGACGACACTTCACAGCCCCCCGCAAGCCCTGCACCTGCTCCACGGTCTCCACGTAAGGCGCCACGATTCCCTGCGCCCCGCCATCCAGCACCATCGTCGCCGTGAAGGGATCCTGATTCGGGATGCGGACAATGGGGGCGAGGCCGTGGGCGGCGTAAATCTGGCACATCCAGGAAAGCTTGGCCCGGTCGATCGCAATGTGCTCGGTATCGATGAAGATGAAATCCAGCCCCAATGACGCCAGCATGTCGGGCCAGCGAGCGGAATCCGAGACCGTGAGTGTGCCATAGACGCGTTCGCCGGACTTCAGCGCCTTGCGGAAATGGGAGCCTGTCATGAGGACGAATTGTCGGGAATCCCTGAGCAGCTGGCAATCAGAATGATGCGCCTACTTTTTTGCAAACATCCCCGGATTCTGGGCCGAAAGCATTTCCAGTGCCTCCGAATCCGCGGGCGGCTCCTCGAGGTCTTCGGTGTGGTAGATCTCCAGGGCACAGTGATGGGCATAGAGATTCTCTGCCGTGGGCGGCGTTTCGTATTCCTCAAAGGATGACCAGGTCATACTTCCATACATGCCGTAACCCGTGGAGAAAGCCTCACTCTCATCCCAGCGATAGGTGAACTTGAAGAGCCAAACCTGGCGCCGGTCTTCCGTGGGGGGCCAATAGAGTTCCCGACTGTCGTAAATCTCGATTGTCGCTGGTGGTGCGCCCAACTCATTGGGGTATTTGAGCCATTCAATCATGGCCGCTTTAGCGGAGTAGTCCGGATCCAGGGCCGCAGGTGGGATCTCCCCTTCACGGCCCAACTCTTCCAGATATTGCTTGGCCGTCTCCGCATAGTTCGGATCCAGGCAAGCCTGCTGCAGCCGCTTCAGGCCCCGGGCGCCACCGTGCATGAGATCTGCCCAGGCAGCTTCCAGCTGCACATCGACATCCGGATGCTTGAGCGCTTCCCCCAGGAGCTCCGCGCGAATTTCCGGACTCACGTAAGCCAGGGTAATCGCGGCCTCGTACGATCCCGTACTAACTCCCTTGATCCACTTCCGCAGCCGGTCGCGACCGGCAGTGGAATCGTAAGGATGGCCCCCTTCCCACTCGTCATCCAGGAAGGCCCGGTTGGCGCGCTCCAACAACGCGAGACCCACTTCGCTGTAGGGTGGGTTTGGCTGAAAGACCTCGACGAGTTCCTCGTAGCACTCACTTTGGGTATCAATCCAGGAGAACGCATCTGACCAGTCCGAGTAGTTGTCCGCCGCGAAGCCGGTCTGCACCATCTCGTAGGCGAACTCCGCCGCTTCCGGACCGCCCATATAGAGCACCGCGTCCACCAACTCGAACCAGTCATAGATCTCGTCCTCACTGAATTCCCGCTTCTCCTGCGTGAGCCGCCTCGCCCAATCCTGCAAGAGCGGGCTCACCAGTTTGTCATAGTTGAGGAGCAGGTCCTCGTCTTCATCCGTGATATCAAAGCCCAGTGTGGCCAACAGCGATACATTGTGCAGCGCTTCTCCATTCTGGGCGGACTGTTGCTCGATGGCGCTGCGAAGCGCGTAAATATCACGAACCGTGGTCGGCACGGAGGCGTCCCCTAACTTATCCAGAACGGGCTGCACGCTTCCCTGCCCGCCCGCATCCAGCCAGGCGATCAGTTCGTCGGCGAGACTCATCTCATGCATGCCCTTCCAGGCCGCCACGATCTCTTCTCGCCGGAACTGAATGTTGCTGCGGTTCCCCTCATCTTCCAGAATCTTTTGCGCGATCAGTTCCGTGATGGGAGCGAGGATGTCAAAGTGGTCTCCTGGCGGTGTGAAGGACTGGAAGGGAACCTCGTACTCCTTCGCCAGTTTCTCCATTTTCTTGGCATTCAACACGTAGTAGAAATTCTCCTGCCCTTCAAAGTAGAAGGTGGGCCGCTTGATATAAGGCGTGTAACGAATGGCACTACGCAGTTCGTGATCCCGAACGCTGCTGACAGGGTAGGGAGTGTCGTAGAAGGCCGGGTCATCCAGGATGGTATCGTAGAAGTCCGGTTCTCCGCCGAAGGCAAAAGCCGCGCGAAAGTCCGCCCCGGACACCGCCGCCAGCAATGTGATGGTTCCTCCCGTACTATGCCCACCAATGTAGACTCGATCCGGATCCACGTAAGGGAGAGACTTGGCATACTTGATGGCGGCCAGGAAGTCTTCCACCTCGCCATAGAAGAGCTCGAACCGTCCTGGATTATCGTTCTCCCCCCGCCAGGAAGGACACATCAGGACGATACCTGCCTCCCGGAATGCCGCCGCGGACTGATCATTGGTGCGATAGGCCTCTTCCCAGAGGAAACTGCCGATGCCTCCAAATCCACCCTTTGCCCAAACCATGGCGGGATGCTTCTTGCCATCCCCCGGGTCCGGCGTCAGGTAAGCCGACAAGTCGCCGGATGGAGCGGGGTATTTAATCACCTCAAAGATGTCGGAGGGCGGCACATCCACTTCCCCGGTCCCTTCAAAGTCTTCGGAGTCCTGCCACTCCGTCACGTGTCCCCTCCGATCCTGGAGGAGAGGTTTATCCGCCACCTGAACCTCACTCATGTACCAGGCCCCGAGACCTAGCACGACCAGCATGCCGATCGAGAGAACAACCATGCCCAGAACACCACACACGATTGCCACCGTGGAGCAGCCTTTGCCCTTCTTGGTGGGGGATTTCGCGCTGCCAGGCGCCGTCTGCGCGTAGGCCGGCTTGGGCAAGACGACGGTTGCAGGCACGGGCGGAGGACCGGTGGGCCTTGGCGGCAATGGCGGGGGAACGGGCCGATTCAGGACCTCACTGACGGTTCCTCCGCTGCCGCCTTCTTCCGGTTCCAGCCAGTCCGTCTCGAGGATGTTTCCCTGCACCAGGTAATGGCGCACTTCTTCCAGGCTATAGGGCCCAAAGCGCTCCTCACCCCGCTGCAGAAAATACCTCATGGGGATCACAATGAATGGAAGAGCTGGAAAAAGACAAACGCAAAACCTGGGATCTTGAAGCGTTTCTGCGGATGAACCACACAAGTCGTTGACGATCTGAAATTCACCGCAATTTGTCCTCACAACGGTACACATCATGCATTTCGGCAAGACCATGAAGTCTTGGTTCCAGCAGACTCCGGAGGTCTCTGAATCCGCCTTGGAGCGGGGCCTTAGAAACCTCATTTGGGATGGTATCTGCTCCCAGACCATGGGCGTGCTGACGGGAGGGGCCTTCCTGGTGGCTTTCGCGCTTCAGCTCGGTGCGTCCAACTTTGTGGTCGGCTTCTTTGCCGCCATCATGCCGCTCTGCCAATTGCTCCAAATCCCCAGCATCCTCCTGGTGGAGAGGTTCCGGAACCGCAAGATGCTGGTCGTGCTCCCCGTCATCGTCTCTCGCATGACCTGGCTGGTGGTGCCCTTTGTCCCCTTTGTCCTGCCCGAACCCGCCCGAGTGCCTATGCTGGTGTTCCTGCTGTTCTGGTATTTTGCTTTCAGCGTCCCGGCTGGCTGCGCCTACAACTCCTGGATTCGCGATCTCATCCCGGAGAACCGCTTCAGCAGCTTCTTTGGCAAGCGCTGGACTGCCCTGACCTTCGCCGGAGCCGTCCTGACCCTGATCGCGTCCTTCGGCGTGGCCCCGTTGAAAGCCGCGACCGGGAGTGAGATCGTCCCTTACAGCATCATCTTCGGGATTGGCGGACTGGTCGGCCTGGCTGGGGCG
>JBHIXE010000267.1:4420-8028 GCA_041984905.1 Verrucomicrobiales bacterium
TTTCTCTATCTGACTCCCGAGCCGATCCCCGCCCCGAGCACCAGTCAGAGTCCCTGGAAGCTCCTGGCCGAGCCCTTTCGCTCCGCGGATTTTCGCAAGCTGCTCTACTTCACCGGGCCCTGGAATTTTGCGCTGAATATGGCGGCCGCCTTCTTTGGCGTCTATCTGCTGAAGCGGTTGGAGATCCCCATCTCCACCGTCATCTTCTTGGCGGTCACCAGCCAGTTTGTGAACGTGTTCTTCTTCCGGGTGTGGGGAAATCTGGCAGAGCGTTGGAACAACCGGTCGGCCCTCCTTGTCGCGGGTCAGCTCTTCTTCTTCTCGGTCCTTCTCTGGCCGTTCACGACCATGCCCGAGAAGCACGCCTACACGCTGCCGCTTCTCATCCTGATTCACGTGCTGGTGGGCATTTCCACCGCGGGGGTGAACCTCTGCGTCGGCAACCTGGCTCTGCGCAGCGCGCCCAAAGGCAAGGCGACGGCTTACCTGGCTTCCAACACTGTGGTCGCGGGTTTGGCGGCTACGCTCGGTCCGCTCGTGGGCGGACTCCTGGGCGACGTCTTCGTGCAGAGCGAGATCCGGTTCACCCTCACCTACACCAGCCTGACCGATGGCGAAGCGCTGGAGGTCCCCGCTTTCAACCTGCGGGGTCTGGACTTTGTCTTTCTGCTCTCCGCGATTCTGGGTTCCTACGCGGTGCACCGCCTCGCCTATGTGAAAGAGCCGCAGGGTTCGGAAGAGCAGCCCCTCGGCCTGACCACCCTCTTCAATGAGACTCGCAAAGCCATGGCCCACGTCTCCAATGTCGCCGGCATCCGCAAGCTCACCTATTTCCCCTTCGAGATCCTCATGCGAGCAGCGCCGAATCGAAAGCGCAGGCCCAAGAACGGATCTGCACCGGCAGACTCCAATGGAGAGGGAGAGGATCAACCGGAGGTGCCCGACAGAAAGTAGCAGGCACACTCCGTGTGCCGTCAGCGCCGGACCGAATGCCGGAGCGCGAGCGTCCCCGCTCGCCGGGGGCACTGGTGTCTAGAAAGGGGGACGTTAACTCGTCCACCACTTTCTGTAAAACGGCACACGGAGTGTGCCTGCTACAATCCCACAAACCCCGGTTCGGGCTTGTCCCGTCCCCCGGTCCTTCCCTAAGCTGATAGTGCGCCACCGAACCTCCCCAGCTACCTATCATGAACCCTCGTGTCTTTCTCTGGTCCCTCACCTCGGCCCTCGCGGGCTTCCTCTGTGGCTTCGATACCGTGGTCATCTCGGGAGCAGAGCAGACGATCCAGGAACTCTGGAACCTGAGCCCACAAATTCACGGGCTCACCATCAGTGCGGCGCTCTGGGGGACCGTGCTGGGTGCGATGCTAGGGAGTTGGCCCACGGATAAGTTTGGCCGCCGCATCACCCTCATCTCCGTCGGCACCCTTTATTTTGTCTCCGCGCTCGGCTCGGCCCTGGCGCCGGAAGTCGTCACGCTCATGATCGCCCGCTTCGTGGGCGGCGTGGGAGTTGGCGTGGCCACGGTCGCGGCTCCGCTCTATATCTCGGAGATTTCCCCACCCAAGTTCCGGGGCCGCTTGGCCGGGATGTTCCAGTTCAATATCGTCTTCGGCATCCTCATCGCCTTTCTCTCCAATGCCCTGCTTGGGGGCATCGGCGAGAGTGCCTGGCGTTGGATGCTCGGGGTCGAGGCGATCCCCGCGTTGATCTACGGCCTGTTCAGTTTTACCCTGCCAGAGAGTCCGCGCTGGCTCATTGGGGTGAAGAAAGACCGGGAAGCCGGTCGCGCCGTGCTCGCCACGATCGAACCGGAAGCAAGCGCCGAAACCATCGACCAGAAGGTTCGTGAGATCGCCGAAGCTTCGGAAGACAAAGCCAGTGCCGGCAAGTTCTTCACTTCCCGCCTCCGGATGCCGATCCTGCTGGCCTTCCTCATCGCGTTCTTCAATCAACTCTCCGGCATCAACGCGGTGCTCTACTTTGCGCCCCGCATCTTTGAACTCACCGGCCTGGCCGAGGAGGCCGCCCTGCTCCAGTCCGTGGGGATTGGCGTCACAAACCTGGTCTTCACCTTCGTGGGGCTCTGGCTCATCGACCGGTTGGGTCGCCGCACCCTGCTCTATATCGGCTCGATCGGCTACATCGCTTCGCTGGGACTCTGTGCCTGGGCCTTCGCCACGGAAAACTTCGGAATTGTGCCCGCCTGCATCTTCGCCTTCATCGCGGCGCACGCCGTCGGTCAGGGTGCGGTCATCTGGGTCTTCATTTCGGAGATCTTCCCCAACCGGCATCGTGCTCAAGGCCAATCGCTGGGAAGCTCCACGCACTGGGTCTTCGCGGCCCTCTTGACCCTCACCTTTCCGATCGCCGTGGATGCCTTCGCCCCAGCGGTCATCTTCGGCTTCTTCTGTTTCATGATGGTGCTGCAACTCGTTTGGGTTCGTACGATGGTTCCCGAAACCAAGGGACGTCCCCTGGAAGAAATCGAGCACGAACTCGGCATGACGCCGACCTCCGCCGCTACCGCCTCAACTTCATAGGCCCTGCGTCCCATTTTCACACCATGAAAGCCCCACTCCACTTCCTGCTCTGCCTCTTCTTTCTGCCAAGCCTCCTCACGGCCGCACCACCCAACTTCGTCATCATCTTCATCGATGACATGGGCTATGGCGACATCGGGCCCTTTGGCAATACCCGCAATCAAACGCCGCACCTCGACCGCATGGCGGAGGAAGGGATGAAGCTCACCTCTTTCTACGTGGGCGCGCCGGTCTGCACGCCTTCCCGGGCAGCCCTCATGACAGGCTGCTATCCCAAACGTGTCGGATTGGCAAAAGGTTCTGGCCACGCCGTACTATTCCCTGGTGATGTTCACGGCTTGCACCCAGACGAGATCACGATTGCCGAGATCCTCCAGGAAGCCGGTTATGCCACGGGCTGCTTCGGCAAGTGGCACCTGGGCGATCAGGCACCCTTTCTTCCCACCGTCCAAGGGTTCGATACCTACTACGGCATCCCCTATTCCAACGACATGTGGCCGGGACACAATGGCTGGCCCTTCCCCGCTCTGCCCATCATGAAAGACACGGAAGTCATCGATCAGGTGGATGACATGGACGAACAGGCTGCCCTCTGCAGGCAGTTCACTGAGGCGGCCCAGCAGTTCATCATCGAGCACAAAGACGAGCCCTTCTTTGTCTACTTGCCCCATGCTTTTGTCCACAATCCCCGCGCCGCCAGCCCCGAGTTCGCGACGCGCTCGCCTGATCCGAATCAGGCCCAGGTGGAGGAGGTCGACTGGAGCGCCGGTCAGATCCTGGAGACGCTTCGTACTGAAGGCCTCGCCGAGAATACCCTGGTGCTCTTCACCTCCGACAACGGCGCCGCTCCGGGCATGAGCTCCAGACCGCTCCGCGGCGGCAAAGGTTCCGCCTGGGAAGGCGGCTTGCGCGAGCCCACTCTGGCCTGGTGGCCCGGAACCGTGCCCGCTGGCTCCGTTTGTGATGAGATCATCACCGCCATGGATCTGCTGCCCAGCCTGGCGCATTGGGCGGGAGCGGAAGCGCCCCAGGATCGTGTCATCGACGGCAAGGACGTGCGGTCTT
>JBHIXE010000268.1:0-8017 GCA_041984905.1 Verrucomicrobiales bacterium
TCTACATTGCGCATCCCATTCTCGACAACCACATTCCCAATGCCGCCGAGCTGAATGCATTGGTGGAGCGCATCTATCAGTTGGGCCATCTCTACGTGCACTGCGCGGAAGGTCATGGCCGGGCAGCCCTGGTGTCTGCCTGCGTTCTGCTGAAGCGCGGTGAGGCCAAGACTCCGGACGAAGCCGTCAAGATGCTGCAGGCAGAACGCCCGCTCGTCCGGCCCCGGGGTGGCCAGCGCAAGGCCTTGCGCCAGTTTGCGGCCACCTTGAGTGAGTAAACCAAGGTTGCCCCAGTCGGAATCCCGGCTCATGATGAGCGCCTTCATGACCCCAGAGGATATCGCCAAGCAGTTCGACGTTCAGGGCCGGCTCGTCACCGTGGAAGCCCTCGGCGAAGGCAACGTCAACGACACCTACATCGCCGTCTTCCGGACGACCTTTGATGAGCAGAAGTTCGTTCTGCAACGCATCAACCAAGCCGTCTTTCCTTCCCCGGACAAGGTGATGCACAACATCAAGGCCATCACCGAGCATGCTCACATCAAGATCGAGGCCGAGATCGATCAATCTGACCGCATCTGGCAACTTCCCCGGGTCATCCCCTCCTCAGACGGCCAGGATTATGTGGTGGATGATAAGGGAGATGTCTGGCGAGCGCTGACCTTGATCGCCTCCGCCAAGTCTCACGTGCGGGTGCTCTCTTCCGAACACGCTTTCGAGGCGGGCCAGGTGCTGGGCCATTTCCAGCGGCTCATCTCGGATTTTCCGGTGGAGGAACTGGAAGACACGCTTCCAGGGTTCCACATTACCCCAAGTTATCTCGCCAAGTTTGATGCCGTGATGCAGACGACTCAGGGGCAGGATCGGGCGAAGGCGTCCACCGAAGCCCGAAGGCTGGTGCAATTTGTGGAAGAACGCAGACAGTTTGCCAGCACGCTCGAGAACGCCGTGGCCAAAGGGGAACTTCAAATGCGCCCGATTCATGGTGACCCCAAGATCTCCAACATCATGGTGGACGACGTCACCGGGAAGGGCACCGCGATCGTGGACCTGGATACCGTGAAGCCTGGCCTGATTCACTACGACTTTGGGGACGGCGTCCGTAGCGCCTGCAATCCCGGCGGCGAGGACACCACGGACTTGGACGAAGTCTATCTGGACCTGGATCTCTTCACCGCCCTGGTCCGAGGTTATCTCCGCGAAGCCAAGCCTTTCCTGACCACAGCGGACCGCCGTTACCTCTACGATTCCATCCGGTTGATCACCTTTGAACTGGGCCTGCGCTTCTATGCCGACTACCTCGCGGGCAATGTCTACTTCAAGGTGAAGCACGATCTCCAGAACCTGGAGCGCGCCCGCGTCCAGATGCGCCTCTGTGAAAGCATTGAGGCCCGGGAAGGCCAGATTCGCCGCGCCCTGAGCGAGACTTAGTCTGAGCAGACGTGTTACCAATTTACCACGACGACGCACTAGAAGATCGCATCCAGCGAGAAAATCGTATTTACTGCCCCAACTAACGACGAGAGCCCACTCCAGCCCCATGTCCCCGACATTTTCGAATTCAAAGACGATCATCTATGGAATGCTGCTGTTGCCGGCAGCCCTGCTTACTTCCGGCTGCCTACCCACCGCGGATTCCGCCGAAGTAGAGGAGCTCAAGGCCCAGGTGCAAACGCTTGAGAAACGGCTCGATATCCTGAGCGGTGGTGGTGGCGGCGGAGAGGCATCCGGCAGCCCTGTGGCCCAGGGAAGGCTCGAGGAGCTCACCCAGCGGGTCTCGGATATCGAGAGTGCCAGAGGCCAGACCCAATCCGTGGTCAAACAGCAGATCGACGATCAGAACACGAAGCTTTCCCGCATGTTCCGGGACTTCAACAACATGCACGAGATGATCCTCACGGGTCAGACCTGGGCGGCGATCGGCCTGGGCTACAAGGGACACGTGGTGGCACGCACCCAGCATGGAGCTTTCCTGGTGGAGCTATCCGATCAGGAGAAGGTCTCCGATGGCTACCGGATAAAACTCCGGATCGGCAACCCCTCAGGGCTCCACGTGCAGCAGTTTCGCATCTTTGGGGATTACGGCACGCCACCGCCGGATCATACGGATGCCTCGGACTATTCCTCCTATCTGGAGACCACGGAACGCTGGGAAGCCTCCCTCAAGCAATTTGAGGCAACCTTCGTCAGCCAATTGGAACCCAATCGCTGGACGGATGTAGCCCTCACCATTCCCACCGATAAGTTGACCGAGCTTCAGTTCATCCGCTTCCGCATGGCCGTGGAACAGGCCCGCCTGGAGAAGAGCGAATACGATGAGAGCTTCGCCGTGACGGGGATCGACTCCCCCTCCGTTCCTCTGCTCAAGACCATCCACGGCAGTTTCCCCCTGGACGTGCGGGAGAGCCGCCCTGTGCCGGGAGGCTACGAGGTCGACTTCTTCATCGGCAATCCCTTCACCATGCAGATCTCGAACAGTCGAATGATCATTCGATATGGAAAGAAACGCCCCGAATTTGAGGAAGGCACCGATCCTCAGGTCTACCGGGAAGCCCTCGTGGAGTGGAGCCAATCGCTCAAGACCATTGAGCGGACTTCCAATGCGATGGTGTTGCCCTTCCACTGGAACCTCGTCCGCATCGTTTTTCCCACTCAGAACCGGGAAGAACTCGAATTCATGGAAGCTCGCTGGGAGATCCTGAACATCAGCCTGCGCAATCCCGATCCGTGAAAAAAAGAGAGGAAGTCTTCCAGTAGTGCCACCTCCCCATGAGCACTACTTTCGTGACTTCCTCTCCGGCACGTGGCCAAAATCAAATTATTAGCTATCCACTAAAGAATGGCGGGGTTTCCGTCAAGCCGAAAAGTGTGTTAATCTGTTAGAGGCTGATGATTTCTTTCTCGGCGGACGATAATTTTCAAGTTGGGACAACAATTCCGAAACTCCCTGGCCATATGGCGGTTTTATGCAGAAGATTGACTATGGCCTTCCTGTTTCCCAGTAGACCGATCCTCCAGATTCCCTGTTGCCAGCGACTTTCCGTCCTGTTGCTGACGCTGGGGTTGGTCCTGGGAGCCGTGGCGGCCCCGGACGAAGAAAAGCCGCCCAGCCCTGATAAGGATCCGAGGGGCGAACACTCTTCCGGAAAAGACAAGGGGAAGGAAAAGGACAAGGATAAAGGGGAACCTGATCGCCTGACTCAGGAGGAACGAGAGAAGATCCGCCAGGTCCTTGCCCAGGCTTGGGAAGACCCGGAAGTGGTCGCTGCCCGCACCGGGGTTCACTTGGCCATGGAGGAGTATCGAACCTCTCTGGAGAATGCGGTGGAGCGCATCGACCCGGAAGCCGTTGCCCTGATGAAGCGGATGCACCAGTCCAGCCGTCAGGAAGCCGTCCGGGAGAAAATGGGGCCCCATCGCTTTGGCCCAGGAGGTCCGGGACGGCCGCCAACCAATCCCCGTGAACTGGTTCAGCGCTATGCCAGCGGTGAGCCTGCTTACGATCAAATGAATCCCGAAGACAAGGAGCGCTTCCTCGCTCTTGCGGAGAAGCTGCGCCAGGACGGGCTGCTGGATCAGGCGCTCGAGGAAATTGAGAACGCTTCCGGTCCCAAGGAGTATGGCCAGGCTCGTGGGAATTTCCGGAAAGTCTTCATCGATGCGATGCGCCAGGCGGATCCCTGGGCCAAGGAAACCATCGATGCCGCCCCGGAACCGAAACGTTGGTCGCCGGATCGAGATCGTGGTGACGGGGACAAGAACTGGGACAGGGATCGTCCTCCACCTCCACCGCCTTCCGACGGGCGCCCGCCTCTCGACAGGCCCGAATAGCCGGACGGCTCCTACTTGGGAGGTGGCCCGAGGGCGCCGAGTTGGCCCTTTAATTCCGCAATCAGGAAGTTCATCCGTTCCGACAGATCAGCCATGGTAAGGAGGCGATGACGGGCGTGAATGTCCATCATGAGATAGTTGGCCACGAGATCCGCCAGAGCCTCGGGTTCCATGGTCGTCTGGAGTTGTTCTTTGAGGACGTGCTGCACGTGCACCCCTCGGTCAATCAGGGCCGTTGACAATGCCGTCAGCCGGATGGCGTCTTCCTTTAGCCTTCCTTCCTGGGACACCACTGTGTCCACGCTCTGCAACGCAGCAATCCGGAAGGGCTTCTCGCGAACCCATCCCGTGAATTGAACCCGCCTCAGTCCTTCCAGCAGGAGATTGGAGGTCCCGTCGTCCTTGGTCACGCAGGCTCGAATCAGGCCCAGGGTGGCGTGCTGGTACACTCCGGCTTCCTCATCCACCGGGGCGACCCGCGCTTCTGGATTGGGGTGCACTGGAGTCCCGATACAGAACATCCGGTCGCTCTCCAGAGCCAAGGCCAACATGGCCCGGTAGCGGGGCTCAAAGATGTAGAGCGGGAGCGGGGTTTGGGGAAAGAAATTGCATTCAGGAAGCACCATCACAGGTGCAGTCTCGGGAATCGGCACCTCGACCATACTTAAAAGGGTAACGAATAACTGGGTTGGGTGGATTCTCGCATGCCCGTCGGCCAGAGATCAGGCCGTACTGCCTTCAAAGAGACTGAGATACATGCCGAATCCCATGCTTTCCATCACTTCCTTGGGAATGAACTTCAGGGAAGCGGAATTGATGCAGTATCGGAGACCGGTCGGTTCTGGGCCGTCGGGAAACACATGCCCTAGATGGGCGTCACCAGTCTTTGAGCGCACCTCCGTACGCACCATGCCATGGGTGGTATCCGTCACCTCCACGACTTCGCTCGTGTCCACGGGCTGCCAGAAACTCGGCCAGCCCGTTCCGGAATCGAACTTGTGCACGGAGGCAAACAGGGGTTTGCCGCTGATGATGTCGACGTAAATGCCCTCCCGTTTGTTGTCCCAATATTCGTTATTGAACGGTGGCTCCGTGCCGCACTCGCAAGCCACGCGATACTGCATGGGATTGAGCTTGTCACGAAGGGCTTCGCGATCGGAGTCGGCCATGATGGGTTAGTAGTCGGTATCCTCCTTTGGAGCGGTGTGTTCCAGTTCGTGAAGCAGGGAATCCGCCAACTCCACCGCCATTCGATGACATTTCTTGAGATCACTAAGGAACTCCGGGTTGGCCACCAGGCCGGCGGCAATCTGGCCAGCCAGGTATTCACGCTTGGTAAGCCCCACATATTCAAAGGTATCGTGAAGCTTGGTCGGGAAGGCTGGTGTGTCGTTATTAGTCACAGTTTTCTCCAGGTTTGTGGTTGAGGGGAAGGTCCTGGATCAAGAATCCTCCACCGGAAGTTACGCCTGAATGCGGCAAAACGCCACTCTGAGCTGCAGTTTGCCTTGGTTCCCCTGCCAGTTTCCCGGCACCTCTTATCGCTCCCCCGACAGGAGAAATTCCGGATTTCGTGTTTTTGTTGGGGTTCCGTTCGACGGCAGGCCCTCCGAGAGTTTATAGCTCAAAGAAGTCGCCCGCCATGAGCCGAACCAACCTTCAGGACGCCATCTTTGAGGCGATTGAAACTGCGCGCCGGGAGAACCTGCTTCTCATCAATCAAATCCGCTGGGGATTGGCGCTCAGTTTCCTGGTCTCCTATCTCGTGGTCATCGCCGTCTTCAATCAGAAGAATCTGCTGAACTCTCTCCCCTTCATCGCCATCCAATGTGTGTTTGCAGCGGCAATCCACTTCGGAGGCCAGCGGAAAGCTTCAATTCGTCGCTTGAGCCGGTTTGGAATCGCATTTCTGGACGTGCCGATGCTTTTGCTCATCCAGTCGATCAACTTGACCTATTCGCCCGAGCCGAAAGCGTTGGCGGCTTTTACCGCCTCTCTCTGTGTCTTTTTCTCCGTCATGGCGGGCATGACCCTGGAGATGCGCATGGTTCTCGTGACGACCCTCTTGGCGGTAATTTGCCAGACCACGCTGCAGTTGAGGGCGGATGCCACCGCCACGCCCATTATCGCCCACACTCTCATCATCGTCTTTGCGGGAATCTTCAGCTCTCACATTCCCAAACGGGGCATGCGAGTGGTTCGGGAGGCCGCGGAGAAGCAACTCCACCGCGATGCCCTGGCCCGTTACTTTTCGCCCGGAGTGGCAGAGGCCATCGAGACCAGGCCGGAGCTCGATGACGGGCAAAGTTGTGAGGTCTCCGTGCTCTTCCTCGACCTGCGCGGCTTCACGGCCTTGACTGAATCCCTCGACAGCCGCCGGATCATTGGCCTGCTCAACGAGTTCTTCGCCGTCATGGTGGACGTGATCTTCCGGCACGGCGGCACCCTGGACAAATACCTTGGCGATGGCCTCATGGCCTACTTCAACGCTCCTGTCACCCAACCCAAACACGCCTGCCTGGCCGTGAGAGCCGCCCTGGCGATGACCGAAGAATTGGAGCGCCTCAACGCCCGGCGGTCCGAGGACAAGCAGCCTCTCTTGAGAATTGGAATCGGGATCCATACAGGCGAAGCCGTCGTCGGAACCATGGGAGCCCCCAACCGTCCGGAATACACGGCCGTGGGTGATACCGTGAATGTGGCTTCCCGGCTAGAGTCCCTCACCAAGAACTTCGATGATGTCGATATCCTCGTCTCCGAGCAAACCGTCGAGCGATGCGGCGGCGAGATCGAATTCCGGGAGTTGCTCGAAGTCAGCATCCGCGGCAAGCGCGATACGCACCGGGTTTACACACCGGCTTGACTGAGATAGTCTGAGTCATGAACAACCCGAGGGTGCGCTCCATTATTCTGGCGAGCCAGACAGCGGGTTTGCTCATATTTATCTTTGCGGTTCTGCGATGCACTGTCGGAATAATCTTTCCCGGCGCCTGGAAGAGACAAAAACCTTCCGAAACAAGAGCCGCCAGCCAATGAAGTGTGGCTCAGAAGTTCAGGAGACCAGTCGTTTCCTCATGTCCAAACATGAGATTGAAGCTCTGCACCCCTTGGCTTGCGGCACCTTTCCCAAGGTTGTCTTCCGCACTGGAGAGAAGCACCCGGTTGGTGCGGGGATCCAGATGCCAGCCCACATCCACAAAATTGGTGCCAGTGACGTTTTTGGTGTCCGCGAAGCCTTTCTCGCCTAGCAGACGCACAAAGGGCGCTTCCTCATAGGCCAACTCGTAGGCAGACGTGATCTGCCCGAGCGTGACGCCTTCCTGAAGACTGGCCGAGATGGTGGTGCAAATCCCGGCTTTCACCGGCACTAGATGGGGCACAAAGGTGATCGTGACCGGCTCACCGGCCGCCAGGGCCAGTTCCTGTTCGATCTCGCTCAAGTGCCGGTGCTTCGGCGCTCCATAGGCCCGAACGCTTTCGTTGCACTCCACAAAAAGATAAGGTGTATCCAACTTCTTGCCGGCGCCGCTCACGCCGCTCATGCTGGCCACAACGATGCCTTCCAACGAAATCAGCTTGGCCCTCAGCAAGGGCAGCAAGGGAATGAGGATGCTTGTAGGATAACACCCGGGTGAAGCCACCAATCGGGCCTTGCGAATCTCTTCCCGGTAGAACTCTGGCAGGCCATAGACGGCTTGAGTGAGCAATTCGGGATCCGGGTGTTCCGTCCCGTAATACTCGCGATAGACCTCCGCGCTGTTCAGGCGAAAGTCCGCGCTCAAATCGATCACTCGCATCCCCCGATCTAAGAGCGGCTTGGCGAACTCATAGGCCACCCCATGGGGCAAGGCCAGAAACGCGCATTCCGCCCCACTATCCGCCATCGCCTCCATGTCCGGTTGCACAAACTCCAGCCCCGCGGCTGCCGAACCTGCATAGCGAGGGAAAATCGCGCTGAGAGGTTGTCCCGCATATTGCCGAGAGGTCACCGCCGTCAGTTCCACCTGCGGATGCATGATCAGCAAACGCAGCAATTCCGCTCCGGTGTATCCGCTCGCGCCAACCACGGCGACTTTGGTCTTGGGACTTCCTTCCATGGGCTCGCCAACTTCCATGACGCCGAATTGCCTCGCAAGCCTTATCTCAGGTCTCGCGCAGAGACGCGGAGACGCAGAGGATTCTTGGA
>JBHIXE010000269.1:0-7986 GCA_041984905.1 Verrucomicrobiales bacterium
GCAACGGAGGAGCTGGCATGAAGATTCCAGAGTTCGCCGTCCATTACCTGCTGCCTGAGCTCGGCACGTTCTGGCGCTGGAGCCCGGAATTGGACGCCCTGGTCTGGCACAATGGCTCGACCCTGGCTCTCTACCAGGAGATCGAACAGGTTATCCTCGATGTGGGCCAAGGTGGTCTCCCCCGATTTGAAGAACTGGTGCTGGTCCTGGCCGCAACGAAGCGAACCTGGATCCGAGCGGCGGCGCGACTTTGCTGCAGCAATACCTGAGCGCCCCTGCCGACGGAGAGATTCACCCGAGGCTGGGAGAATTCTGGCAATGCCTGGACCGGATTCACGGTCTGGCCCAACGCCACAGCTTCAGTCTTGCCACCAGCACCACCATCCTCAACCTGCTCTTTGACGAGCACCGGGATCATATTGGGGACGAGGACGCAGGAGTGATCATGCAGATGTTTCACCAGGGCGAAGCCGCGCCACGCTTGCGGGAAGAGACCGGCCCTCAACTCCCCCTGACTGCCGGAGTGCTTCCATTGGGGTTCACCGAGACCGTTCGCAATGTGCTCGACGTCTGCAACCAGGTCGACTTTGAAGGGCTGGACCTGGAACTCTTGAGGCGGACGGGCTTGCCGGGAGAGCTCATTCCTGCCGAAGTGACCGTCCCGATCGTCGAGCGGATTCGGCAGCTGATGGGGGAAGTCCAGGACGAGGAAACCTCGGATCTGGCGGGCCTGGCGCGTATCGCCCAAAGCCTCAGCGCGGTGGTGCAATTACCTCGCCCTCTCAGCCAGCCCCAGGAAATGCCGACGGGAGGTTTCAGCGATATCGCGAACCGAGGTTCATTCGACCGGCTCTTGATCTCCGAACTGGCGCAGGACCCGGATGTGCTCGCCGTCCGCGTGGCCCTCAATGAAGCGCTCTATCTACGGAGGGAGTCACCTCCACGCATGCCCTCTCGTCGCCGGGTGATTTTTGTGGATGTAGGGGTCCGGCTCTGGGGCTTGCCCCGGGTCTTCGCCCATGGCCTGGCGCTGGCGTTTGCGATGCAGGCCGAGTCCGACGCGGAGATCGAGGTCTATACAAATCTCAAGGGCAGGCTCGTGCAGGCCAAGCTCGATCAACGGGAAGGATTGGTGGATCTCCTGGGACGGCTCACCCCTGAACCCTCTCCTCACCTGGCCCTCGAAGAGTTCCTGCATCGCTTTGATGACGGAGACGGCAATACGGAACGGATCGTGATCACACATCCCCAGGTGGTCAAGGATGCCACTTTTGTACGGAGCCTGGAAAAGACAGGCACCTCGGAACTGTTCCTCGCCCAGGTAGACCGGACCGGCTTCTACGAACTGGAAGTGCGCAGCCCGCTCGGTCGTCGGCACTTGCAGCATGCGCAGGTAGAGCTGGAGAAACTCTTCCGTGAACCTCCCGAATCCGCCAAAGACCGGCGACTCCGCCACAGAGACGCCAAGCTGCCGGATATCCTGAGGCTGAACCGCTTTCCCCTGCTGCTTTCCCCTGCCATTCCCTCGGAGAACATGATGTACTTGCGGAAGGTCGGGTTGGTCGGCAATACCAAGGACGGCGTGCTCTACTATTGGCCCGACAAAAACCAGGGAGCCTACCTCGTCTCCAACACGTTCCCGGCGGGCGTGGTATCCTGGCGGGAACTGGACGAACTGAGCATGAAGGCGCGCTTTCTCCTTCCGAAATCCGACGGCACCGCGACGCTGGTCACTGCCGACCTTCAGGAAGCGAGAGCCAAGATCCAGAAACTGGAACACGGTTTGGAAGTCATCCGCCATGCCTGCCGGCTTGAGGATCACATCGTCCTCATCGCCGAACGCGCCATGTCCGTGCACCGGCTTTCCGATGGCGAACGCCTTTCTACGATTCAGACGGAAAAAGTGAACCGTTACTCGGATCGGTTTGTGCAGATTGACGATACCTGGATGGCGTTGGGCTTGAATGCGGAAGGCCTGACTTTCCAACCCCTTCCGCCCTTCCCCAGAGTGGAGAACGCGGAAGTGATCTGGGAATGTCCCACCTGGCCAGCTCCCCTGGTGCTGTTCACGGACCTGAGCGTGTGGTGTCTGATGGACCCCGCCCAGCAAGTCACGCCCAGTGCGGGCGCCACCTACTCCAACTGCATCGGCATCTCCACGGACCGGCAGAGGGTCGGAGTCTATGCCCGGGAAGTTCGGCATCACCGGGTGCAGAACTACTTCCTGGATCTGGAGACCTGCACCGCCACGGTCGACCACGTCTCGACTCACAATCGCCTCGAGCCGGGAGGTCTCGCCTTCCTGCAGAGTTCCGTCACGCTGCGCCGCTACTACCGCGCGATCGCGATCAGCCGCCACGGGAAGCTCTATCTGCTGAGCCAGAAGCAGGACACCTTTGCCCTCACCTGCGAGACCCGCGTATTCAGTCACCTGGAGTTTGCCCAGGTGGATCTGCCGGAAGCCCAGTGGAAGGAGCCCTGGATTGACTTCGAGCGCATCGACACGCCCAAGGACACCCGCTTTGGACTGTTGAAGGCCACCTGGCCGGATGGCAGTGCCGCCTTCCTGGATCATCGAGGGCTGCTCCACCTGAAAAGCTCTCATCCTTCCATCCCCCAAGTGACCTTTGTGCTCAAAGATCAACTGCTCTCCGGTTGGGCTTCCACGGGCGAGTATTTTGGCGTGCCCTTTTTTATCGGATCGAATAACACGGCGGTGCCGGGCGACAAGATCTACGAGTATGTCGCCCAGTTTACCGGTCACGTCCTCAGCAAAGCGAGTCGCTGATCATGCCCCAATTCTCTCTCCAGCTAACTCATCATGAGTTCCGGAAATCCACACGTTCCGTGGACGGTATGCTCGTACCGGGAAGTGATGTGGGGCTGTGGATTCGCCTGCTCTGTGAGAGCGGTTTGCCCAAGCTGGAAGGACAAGCTCTCTACCTGGTGCCAGCGGCCCCTGGAAGCACGGACATCGGTGGCCTCTTCGTGGCGGCCCCCATTCCCCAGTTTCCTTCACGGGCCTTGCCCTACACCTTGCTCGGCGGACGCGTTTTTGTGCCAAGCGAAGCGCAGTTCCGCCATCCCCTGACAGATGGCGATTATGCCTCGCTCTTTCTCCAGGATATCAACTTTTTCCACCCGCAACTGGGGCTGGTGGGGTTCGATCACGGAGAAGCGGTCTATCTCAAGGACCTGATCCAGTTGCCAGTCCCATCCGGTGGCGAGTGGAACCGTGCCCATCCGGGCTTGCTTCCGTGGCCGGAGAAACTCTCCATCTCGGTGGAGACTCCTCGAGACCTGGCCAGCATGCTTTCCACTTCCCGTGAGGGAGAAGGCATCGGCACGGACTCGCCGTCTGAGATTCCTCCCATGCCTGGCGAGAAGAAGGGCCGCGCTCGAGGCAAAGGCAAGAAGGGTCGCGGTTCCGGAGACCAGGGTCAGGGAGGCGGCGGATTTTTTCGGGCCGTCAAGCGCTTCACCCATATGTTCCCCACCAAAGAAGGAGGGGACCCGACTTGGGTGAACCGGTTGGAAGACTGGGCGGAAAACCGGCTCTCCCAAATCCGCAACGAACAATCCAGCGAGATCGACCGCCTCTTGCGCCTCTTCGAGCAAGACCCCGATCAGGGGCTGCGCTATGCCCTGCCGATAGGAGGCGAACCGGGTCGCGGGTTCACCACCCCGGGATCTCAACTTACGGAACGCAATATCGACTTCCAGCTCGGCAAACTGGGAGGCGGCGGACGCGTTTCTCCCTGGATCGTGGATGATGCCCAGAGGAAGCGCTTGCAGAACACCTATCGGGATGCGGCCAACCGCGAACTTCAGCTCGGGCGGCATCGCCGCGCGGCCTATATTTTCGCACACCTGCTGGGGGACTACCCTTCCACGGCCAATGCCCTCAAGGTCGGGGGCTACTTCCGGGAAGCAGCCGTGATCTATCAGGACAAGCTGAACAACAAGGCGGAAGCAGCGCGGTGCCTCAAAGAAGGCGGGATGTATGAAGAGGCCATCCAACTTTTTGAAGAGCTGCAGGAATTCGAGACGGTCGCAGAGCTTCATCTCAATCTGGGGCAGGAAGATGCGGCTCTCGCCGCCTACGAGAAAGCCGTTGCCTACTACGAAACCCAGAAACAGGACCCGCTCCGTGCCGCCAAGATCCTGGAAGATCGACTGAAGGAACCAGACCGCGCGCTGTCCCTCCTGTTCGCGAGCTGGCCTGCGGGTCGCCAGGCCAAGGCATGTCTGGTGGAGTATTTCTATCTGCACACCCGTCAAGGAACGCTGGATCGCGCCATGGACGTGGTGCGGGAGCTTCAGGAACGCCAGCTGGCTAACAACCTCAGTCTGGAGTTGGCGGGAATTCTATCGGATTGCGCCCGGGTCATTGCTCACGCGCCCTTCCAGGAAACGGCCAGGGATGCCACGCGTGTCATTCTAGGCCAGTTGCTGGAGCAAGGCGCTCCGGACACGGCGCCCAACTCGGACGCATTGAAGATCTTGCGTGGTCTGGACCACACGGATGTCATGCTGGGGAAGGACACTCGCCGCTATGGCAAAGCCCAGCCCAGCAGACCTTCGGAAATGCCTCCACCACCCAACGCCTCGCGCCTGCGGATTAAGATCGAGAACCAGATGCAGTTCCGGAGCGGTTTCAGGGTGCGTGCTGCGGCTCAGTTCGGCAATAGCGTTGTGGCTTCCGGACAGTACAACGGCTATCCCTCGGTTCTCTGTTTCGGTCCGAAGGGCGTTCTGACGGAGACCAATCATCACGAAGCGGCCCGGCCACCCTGGCATTCCATCCAACTCATCCCGCAGCCCTACAAGCCCGGGGATGCGCCGAGGATTGTCCACGTCCTAACTCAGCAGCCCCTGCCCAATCTGAGCCTCACACCGCCGGATCTGCGGATGCGAATCGAGTTCCAGAAAACGGACGCTCAATCCCTGGGCATGACCTATGACGACTACAACGGTTTCTGGCTCCTCACCATCCGGACCGCTGAACTCGTGCTGACCCGGGCAGACGCCTCCGGCAAGCTCACCGCCACCCATCATGTCTCCTTTATCCCGCAGCAATTGACGCCGGAGATCATCCAGAACACCGGCCTCATTGTTCCCATGCGCGCGACGGAACGTCACGTGGTCTTTGCCCTGCGAAATCAGCTCGCCTACTATGACGGAGAGGGCCTCCACTGGATGGAAACTCAGACGCCAGTTCGGGAATTGGTTAGCTCTCCACCCTACACGCGATCCCGGATGGCGATTGGCATGGACGAAGGTGCCGCGATCATCTGGCTGGATCGTGGCTGGCACAGCATTCAGTATTTCGATGAGGATCTGACCAATCCTCGGATGACCTTCACCCGGTCGGGGCACTTCGTGGCCGCGGACAAGAACTCCATCCGCGTCTACAGCCTGGCCAATGACACCGTCACCCGACTTCTCACCATGGAGTCGCCCCGCGCGCCCGTCGCCTTGCTTCCGGGACCCAAGGCAGATCAATTCTACTTCGTTGGCGAACAACGAGGGATCACTTATTCCATCAAGGGCTAGAGTTTGACCTGGAGGGGTGGATTTGGCTAAGTAACTTCATGCACTCACCCAGCCCCCAAACTCGCCGGACCTTTGTGCGCGGCGCTCTGGCCTCTATGGCCGTCCCCACGATCCTCCCAAGTTCCGTCTTCGGACAAGGCGATCGTCCTGCTCCCGGAAATCGAATCACGGTGGGCGTGATTGGAATTGGCGCCCGCGGACTCAAAGTCTGTGAAGAGTTCCTGGCACTCCCAGACGCCCAGGTCGTCGCCATCTGCGACGTGCATGACTTTCACTACCGGGATCGCGAATGGGGCGCAGGCAATCCCATGGGCTGGAAGGCAGGCAAAGCGACCGTGGATAAGCACTATGGAAACACGGATTGCGCTGCCTACACGAACGCGCAGGAGATCATCTCCCGGGACGACATTGACGTGGTCGCGGTGGTGACTCCTGACCATTGGCACGCGCTGAACGCCATGGACGCGCTGCGCAGCGGCAAGGATGTCTACTGCGAGAAACCCGTCACCCATTACTTCGCGGAGGGTCAGGCCCTCTACAAAGAAGTCGCCAAACGCGAAGCCGTGTTCCAGGTGGGTTCCCAGCAGCGTTCCGAGGATGTATTCCGGCGAGCCGTGGAGTTGGTACGCAACGGTCACATTGGCAAGGTGAAGCGGGTCGAAGTCGGGTTGCCGGCAGGGCACGCAGAGCCCCTGGGATCGACGGAAATTACCGATCCGCCGGAAGGCGTGGATTATGACGCCTGGTGTGGTCCCAGCGAGAAGCTCCCGTTCATGCGCGCCTACTTCCACCGGAACTGGCGCTTCAACAGCCACTTTGGTGGCGGCAACATCATGGACTGGATCGGGCACCACAATGACATCGCCCATTGGGGGATGGGGTTTGAGAACAGCGGACCGCTAAGCCTGGAAGCCAAGGGCTGGACTTTCCCCGCCCGCACAGATGTCTACGACACCCCGGTCGAATTCCGCATTGAGTGCACCTATCCCGGCGACGTCGAGTGGACCATTGCCAGCCAGAACCGCAAGGGCACCAAATGGATTGGGGAAGACGGCTGGGTCTTCGTGGATCGCGGCATCCTGGAAGCCTCCAACGAAGAATGGGTCAAACCCGACTTCAATCGCGGCGAGTGGAAGGCCTACTTCTCCAAAGGTCACCAGCGCAACTTCCTCGATTGCGTGAAGAGCCGGAAGCCTACCGTCGCCCCGGCCGAGAATGGACACCGCTCCATCACTCCGGGTCACCTCAGCTACATCTCCCATGCCGTGGGTCGCAAGCTTGAGTGGGATCCCAAGACCGAGCAAATCCAGAACGATGAGGAAGCGCAGAAGCTTCTCATGCGCATCCCCTACCGTGCCGGTTGGGAATTTCCCGCCTGATCCCGCTTTGTGATCGTTCTAGCTCAACTGACTACGCTGATCCTGGCTCAGGTACCGGACTCTGAAGAGGATTCCGAAGCCCTGCGCGATGCGGTGACGAACCAGGGTATCGCCACGGCCGTGAAAATTGTCGCGGTGATTCTCCTGATCCTGCTCTTTCAGGGCATGCGCTCCCGTTTCCGCCGGAGGTTGGCTCAAATGCGGGAGTCCAGGACCAAGCCCTGGGAGAAGTGAGGAGCGGCCACTTTTGATGCGCCAAGTTTGAACACCAAACCGGGGTCAAACTCTAAGTGAGCGAAGGTTCCACCCACGCCTCAAGCACTTGCGCCCCTACAAATACATCACGACCGGCTCCGTCCTCATCCTGTTTGGATTAGGCGCAGTAACGCGCCCCCAACTGGATGCCGCGCCCAAGTACAATTTTGCGAAGGACGTCGAGCCGATCCTGTTTGAGCACTGCTACGATTGCCACGGCGATGGCGTATCCAAGGGCGAGGTGGCCCTGGATGAGTTTGAGTCGCCCGAGCAGATGCTGGCGGACCTGAGCTTCTGGGAAGGCATCCACCACAACGTGGAGTCGCAGCTGATGCCCCCCAATGACGAGCCGCAGCTGAGCGACGAGCAAAAGCTCATCATCACGGGATGGATCGAACAACAGGTCTTCAAGCTGGATCCTCGCAATCCCGATCCCGGCAAAGTAACGATTCGTCGTCTCAACCGGGAAGAATACCGCAATACCATGCGGGATCTGATTGGCGATGTGGGAATCGATCCTGGCGCGGACCTGCCCCCGGACGACACCGGATATGGCTTTGACACCATTGGTGAGGTTCTCACGATGTCTCCGAGCCTGCTCGAGAAATACGTCATCGCTGCCGATCGCGTCCTCTCCAAGGCCATCCGCACCGGGCCGCCCGAACCGCTTCGCGTGCAGCGAGATCCCAAGGAGCACTTTCGTGGAGTCAAGCATGCGCCGGATGGAACGGGCCGGATGTCCTCTCATGGAACCGTGGGCACCAAGTTCAATATCCCACGAGACGGCCAATATAAA
>JBHIXE010000270.1:0-7602 GCA_041984905.1 Verrucomicrobiales bacterium
CTGTCACTTACCTGCAGATCTTCGAAGTGCCTGCCCCGCGAATGGCGGCGTTTGATAACGACAAGCCGGAGAAGAAGGGCCTCTTCTCAAGCAAGCGCAGCTCTCGTTCCAAGCCGGAGAACCAGATGCTTTTGAGCGAGCGATATGCCAAGACCTCTGAAGGTTCTCGCCGTTTGCAGCGCACCTCCAAGAAGTACGACAACGAGACCTATCGGATTCGTGTCTACAAGTGCCCGGCTGTGTTGGCGCGCAGCAACAAGAGCAATACGGAGGTCGTGATCGATGTCGGCAACCAGAAGGTCTATCTCCTGGTGGACAACATGATTGGCCTGGAGGCGCCCATTTCGACTGCCCGCGCCGGGAAGTCGACTCCGACCGGGACGTTCAGCATCACCGAACGGGTGCGGAGCGGAAAAATCTCCACCCTCTACGATGTGGAAATGCCTTTCTGGATGCGCCTGAACCAGACGGTCTATGGCGTGCATGCCGGTTATCTGCCCGGCTATCCGGCGTCAGCCGGTTGTGTGCGCCTGCCCATGGTGGCTGCGGAGACGATTTACAACCATACCCGTAGCGGCAGCAAGGTTCATATCCGCCACAGTTGGTCCCCGTCTTCCCTGGCTCCTTCTGCTGGCCGGGTCGCAGATGTGGAGGTGAATGAAGAGGCTGAACCAGTAGAAGCCTCCGACGAAGATGGCGCGAGGCCCTTTTTTGCCTTCATGAGTGGCGGGAATTGATCTCGCTCCACCCTAAGAAGGTAATGAGGATCATTTGCTGATGTCCCCGTCCTGATCTCAGGGACGGGGAGACATCACATGAACCCAGATCGGGCGTGCCCCCGTTTCATACTGGGAAATCTTGGTGAGCTCACCGGAATCCGGGTCAATCTCATAAGCGCCCAGCCGGTCATCGCCTTGACCCGCTACGTAGGCAAAGGCTCCTGTTTCGTCCAGGGCAAAGGACCGGGGCACATGTTCACAGGGGAAGTGTCCGATCATGCTCAACTTTCCAGTGCCTTTATCCACTGAGAATCCGACGATGGAATCTTCCCCGGTGCGGGCCTTGCGATCAGTGACGTCCCGATTCGAGACATAAAGAAACTTTGCGTCGGGGGTCAGGTGAAGGTCCGCCGTGGTGATATCGCCGTCAAAGCCCTCTGGCTGCGTCACGATATTCTGGGTCGTTTCCAGAAAACCTTCGGAAGCGTCCCACTCCCACACTCCAACCCCGGGCCGTTCCCGCTCATTGGTCGTGTAGGCGATCGGCAGCGTGGGGTGGAAGATCAGATGCCGGGGCTGCCGGGCATCCTCTTCGCTTTCCGGGCCGGGGGCGAAAGCTGGGTTATTGGGCGTCGTCATGCCCGTATTCGCGTCAAATGCGAGCTGAAAGACCTTGTTTGGGCCTGTGGCTGGGACCAGCAGCCACCGGTTGTTGGGAGAAAAAACGGAGCAATGTGCCTTGGGTTCCAAGTTGATCTCCTGGATGGTATCTCCTTCATAAATCCCGTTGTTGAGCTTCCAGATGGTGACCATTCCCGGCCCGTAGTGATTGCCGGCGAGGAAATTGCCCTTCGCATCCACCATCAGGTAGCCGGGGCGTTGATTGGCGGGTGCGGCTTCCACAAAGTCCAGCGAGCCGTCAGCTTCGACCTGGTAGGTGGCCAGGGCAGGAGAGGCTTGTTCTCCATCATCCAACACCATGGTCGCTACCGCGTAGAGGAGGGTCTTGTCCGGAGAAACGGCCACGGGCCCAGCCCCTGGTAGTTCGACCTCCTGAAATGGAGCGAGTTCTCCCGTGGCAGAATCGATTTGGTAAATCGTGATGGTATCACCAGCAGAGAGGTAGACGAATTGATCGGCGCCGGTTGTAATGGCCGGGATTGCAGGGAACAAGAGAGCGAAAAACAGAGTTAGCCGGTTCATTGCGAAGGAGTGAGGATTTTTCCACCTGACAAGATTCATTGGGAATGTCGAGAAAGAATTGAACGGTTCGCTACGAGAATAAGGGAAAGGTCTCCCTCGGCATTGGTTCGGATGGGGACCATACGCTAGTCTCGGCTTCGTGGATTCAGGGTTGATTAGAATTCGCAAAGTTTGCGAGGCTGAATTCCAAACCCCCAGTTTTCTATGCCAGTTATCTCTCCCAAAGAAATCCAGCCTTCTTACGATGTGGTTATTGTCGGCTCTGGAGCTGGCGGGGGGCAGATGGCTTATACCCTCACGATGGAAGGAGTGAAAGTCCTCGTGATGGAAGCAGGGCGCATGTTCGATCCCGTGAGGGAAACCGCCATGTTTCACACTCCAAACCAGGCCCCATTGCGAGGAGAGAAAACCCCGGACAAGCAATACGGATTCTACGATGCATCCATCCAATCCGGCTGGGAGATTCCCGGGGAGCCCTATTCCAATGCGAGCAAGGAGCAGAAACGCCAGTTTGCCTGGTGGCGGCAGCGGATGATGGGGGGAAGGACCAATCACTGGGGCCGGGTTTCCCTGCGCAACGGCCCTCACGATTTCAAGCCCTACACACGCCTGGGGGTCGGATTCGACTGGCCGATCACCTACGACGATCTCGCTCCGTACTACGACAAGGTGGAGATGCTCGTCGGCATCTTCGGAGCCAACGAAGGGATCGAGAATTCTCCGGACTCATCGCCTGGGGTCCTTCTCCCTCCTCCCAAATTCCGGGCTGGGGAACTTTATGCCAAGGAGAAGGCTAAGAAGCTGGGGATCTCCGTGGTGCCGATTCACCGTGCTGTGTTAACCCAGCGCCAGGACGCGGACCGGATTCCACCCCTTCTTCATCCCCGCAACACCAAGGCGCAGCGCATTCTCGCCGAAAACATGCGCGGCCGGGCGGCCTGTCTTTACGCAACGGACTGTCACCGGGGCTGTTCCGTCAAAGCGGCCTACGATTCCACCACGGTCCATCTCACCCCCGCCTTGGCGACAGGAAACCTCGATATTCTCCCCAACGCCATGGCGCGGGAAGTCACGGTCAAAGACGGCAAGGCCTCCGGCGTTACCTACATCGACAAAGTGGATGGCAGCGAGCACCATGTGGCTGGCCGGATCGTAGTCCTCGCAGCTAGTTCCCAGGAGTCCATCCGGCTCCTCTTGAACTCCAAGTCCGCCCAGTTCCCGGATGGACTCGCCAATTCCAGTGGAAAAGTCGGCAAGTACCTTACGGATTCGGTGGGCAGTAGTTTTAGTGGCCAGGTCCCGGCATTCGAAAACATGCCAATCCACAACGAGGATGGCGTGGTCGGTCAGCAGGTCTACATACCCTGGTGGCTATGTCAGGAACAAGCCGCTGGTAAGCTGGACTTTCCCGGAGGCTACAAGCTCGTCTTCAGTACCGGTCGCAAGATGCCGGGCCTTAATGCGGGCAAAGGATACGAATGGCTCTCCGGGCGCGATAGCCTCGCCTTCGGAAAGGAACTGAAGGAAGACGCTCGTCGTTACTACGGCTCCACCTTTGGCATTGGAGCCCAGGGATTCATGCCGCCCAATGACGATTGCTACGCCGAACTGGACCCCGATCTGAAGGATCAATGGGGCATTCCCGCGCTGCGTTTTCACTGGAAATGGAGCGATGACGAACTGCGCCAGGTCGCGCATCAGCAGGCATCGATCGCCGCGCTCATTGAAGCCATGGGAGGGCGCTACAAGCGGCAGCCGGACACGGATGATCCTCTCAAGGCGATCAAAGATGGGGGATCCATCATCCACGAAGTCGGGGGCGCGATCATGGGCGCCGATCCCGGCAAATCCGTGACCAATTCCTGGAGCCGAACCTGGGATGTGCCGAACCTGGTGATGGCCGACGGCGCTCCCTTTGTCAATACGGCCGACAAGAACCCAACCCTCACCATCATGGCCCTGGCCTGGCGCGCCGCAGACCGGTTGATGGAAGACATGAAGAAAGGAAACGTGTAATGAGTTCCCCAGAACATCACGAGATGCCGAGGATTGAGCGCCGCGTGGCGCTGAAATGGATTGCTGCAGCCACGGCTTCAGCGCCCATGTTGAATCACAATGGACTCAATGCGGCGGCGACCCCGAGCGGCCAAGGGTACGGGCCCGACCCGGATATCCTCAAGATCTACAAGCCGGGCGATCTCTGGCCACTGACCTTCAGTGACCCTCAACGGGAGCTGGTGATCACGCTTTGCGACATCATCATCCCTGAAGACGAGGGCTCGCCGAGTGCCTCGTCCCAAGGCGTTCACGACTTCATTGACGAATGGGTGAGTTCTCCCTATCAGGACCAGAACAAGGATCGCAACCTGATCCTGAAAGGCTTGGAATGGCTGGACGAGAAAGCCGGGTCACAAGGTTCCGCCAGTTTTGTAGCCTTGCCGGAGGATGCGCAGATGGGCATATGCAAAGATCTCGCCAAGCAGGCGCTTCAGAATTCCAAAGAGTTCCCTGGCAGCTTCTTCAACCGCATGCGGGACCTCGTTGCAGGTGGCTTCTACACGACGCCGGTAGGGATGCGAGACATCGGTTATGTCGGGAACATTCCGCAGAGCATCGCGCCTGGACCGACACCGGAGGCCCTGGAACATTTGGGGCTGCAGCCGGAGTAGGGATCGTCTGTGATAACCCTATGGAGAGCGGCTCGGTAAGTTGCGCCGAACTCGAGTTCCATCGCCCGTTTCAGTCGGTGTGTAGCGCCTGAATCATAAGTAGATGGTGAGAATATGCCATTTAGGCATAGACCGGTTCTAGTCAGGACTTGATGCGTGATGACCAAGAGAGGGGTCAGGCCTCCAGGATTGGAGAGCTTTGCGATAGTTGGCACGTTCAAAGGCTTCCGGTTGGCTGCAGTGCTGCTGGCTCAGGGATCCGATCATCTGCTCCACGGACTCGTAGGCGTGTTCCTCCATCCAGGCCGTCACCTCGGCGATGATCGACTGAATTTGGGCCAGCCCTTTGCGGAGTAGCTGGGAGTTGATCATGGTGATCTTGGCTCCTGCCATCAGTCCCTTGATGACATCCTCGCCAGTCTGCACGCCGGAAGTGATCGCAAAGTCCGCGGCAACGCGTCCGTAGAGAAGGGCTACCCAGCGGAGCGGAAGCCGCATCTCGTAACTGGTGCTGAGCACCAGGTTAGGCGTGACTTCCAGGGTCTCCAGATCAAAGTCGGGCTGGTAGAACCGGTTGAACATCACCACGCCGTCGGCGCCTGCTTTCTGGAGTTGGTGGATCATGTGCGCTGGGGCGCTGAAGAAGGGGGAAACCTTCACTGCCAGCGGAATGCTGACCTTCTCCCGCACTTCTTTCACGACCTCGATGTAGAGCCGCTCGACATCCGCTCCACTGACTTCAGGATCCGCCGCGAGGTGATAGATGTTCAATTCCAGCGCATCCGCACCAGCTCGCTCGATCTCCGTGGCGTAGTCTCCCCAGCCACCCGGAGTTACGCCGTTGAGACTGCCAATGATTGGGCAGTCAATAGTATCCTTGGCCTTGCAGAGCAGGGAGAGATAAGCATCCGGGCCCACCTGGTAAGAGGGGGGCTCCATGAAGAAGTTAAGAGACTCCCCGTACGATTCGGACCCAGACTCCAGATAATGGTCCGTTACCTGGCTTTCCTCGATGATTTCCTCTTCAAAGAGGGAGTGCATCACGATCGCCGCGGCACCCGCATCTTCCAGGCGCTTGAATCCATCCAGATCCTGCGTGAGAGGGCCCGCAGATGGCACGACAGGGTGCTTGAGTTGCAGGCCCAGGTAGTGGGTTTCAAGATTGGGTGTCATGGTCAGGATGGGTTGGGCTGGGGAGCTTTGCTTCCTTGGCCATCTCCTCATAACGATGGAATCGACGAACCACCTCGTACTGAGCGGCGCCCAAGAGTTGCTCGGCAGTTTTCGGGTCGGTCTGGCTGAGGAACCGGAAGCGGTTCTCGCTTTGAAAGTAAGTCTCCAGCGGCAGCTTGGGCATGCGAGAATCCAGGTGCAGTGGATTGCGGCCCTCCTTACGCAGCGCTGGATTGTAGCGGTAGAGCAGCCAATGGCCGGTTTGCGCAGCGAGCTTCTGCTGTTCCAGGCCCTTGCTCATGTTGATGCCGTGGGCGATGCAATGGCTGTAGGCGATAATGAGAGAGGGACCCTCGTGAGCCGCGGCTTCATGGAACGCTTTCAAGGTCTGGGAGTCATTGGCTCCCATGGCCACTTGAGCCACGTAGACATGCTCATAATTCATGGCCATCATTCCGAGATCTTTCTTGGGCGTGCGCTTACCGCCGGCCGCGAATTTGGCTACACATCCGAGAGAGGTGGCCTTGGAAGCCTGACCGCCGGTGTTGGAGTAGACCTCGGTATCCAGCACCAGCACATTCACATTCTGATTGCTGGCCAGGACGTGGTCCAACCCTCCGTAACCAATGTCATAGGCCCAGCCATCGCCTCCAACGATCCAGACGTCTTTGCGGACTAGGGCGTCGGCGACAGCCAGCAGTTCCTGGGCTTCCAGGGAGTCGAGCTGGTTCAATCTGGATTTGAGGTCCGCCACGCGGTCTCGCTGTTGGGCAATGGCGAGATCCGTAGATTGATCCGCATGGAGGATCGCCTCAGTTGCGTCCCCTAATTGAGGCGTGAGCCTTTGCAGGAGGAGCCGGGCAAAGTCGTGTTGTGCATCCAGAGCCACTCGCATGCCGAGGCCAAACTCCGCATTGTCTTCAAACAGGGAATTGCTCCAGGCTGGCCCGCGGCCGGCTGCATTCTGACTCCATGGCGTGGTGGGTAGATTGCCGCCGTAGATGCTGGAGCATCCGGTCGCGTTCGCCACCAGAGAATGGTCCCCAAAGAGTTGCGTCAGCAGCTTGAGGTAAGGCGTTTCACCGCAGCCGGCACAGGCGCCGGAGAACTCAAAGAGAGGCTGCAGCAACTGGACGTCTTTGACCGTTTCAAAGGACAGGGGAGACAAGCCGTTCGTATCTGCGCGGGACCCTTCGGGGAGGGTTTGGAAGAAGTCCCAGTCAAGACGCTGTTGATCCAGAACGTCAGCGCGATGGGTCATGTTGAGTGCCTTGCGTTTGACCTGGCTCTTGTCCTTGGCGGGACAGACTTCGACGCAGAGCGAACAGCCCGTGCAATCGTCTGGGGCCACTTGAAGGGTGAACTGTTTGTCCGGCAGATCTCGCCACTTCGCGCTGACGTGTTGGAAGTCTGCGGGCGCATCTGCCAAGGCATCTTCATCACAGACCTTGGCGCGGATCACGGCATGCGGACAGACCAGCACGCACTTACCGCATTGAATGCAGAGATCTGGTTCCCATTGCGGGACTTCCTGCGCGATACCACGCTTTTCCCAGCGAGAGGTCGCCGTAGGATAGGTGCCATCTGGCGGGAAAGCGCTGACCGGCAGTAGATCGCCTTCCCCGGCGAGCAACCGTGCGGTGACGTCTCGCACAAAGGCAGGGGCATGCTCAGGAATGGCAGGCAGGGGCTCAACACCATTGACGACGGAGGGAATAGCAACCTCATGCAGGTTCTCCAGAGTCTGGTCGACCGCATTGAAGTTGACCCGCACGATGGCTTCACCGCGTTTGCCGTACGACTTGCGTATGAAGGCCTTGATCTGGTCGATCGCTTCT
>JBHIXE010000270.1:7612-7976 GCA_041984905.1 Verrucomicrobiales bacterium
TGATCCGCATTCCCAGGTGCAGGGCTCGCGAGATCTTGTAAGCATCAATCACGAAAAGGCGCAGGTGCTTATCCTGGATCTGCTGTTGCACCCGTTTTGGAAGTCGCGGCCAGAGATCTTCAGGCGAGTAGGGCGCATTTAAAAGCAGGGTGGCGTTGTCGGCTGCTGCCGCCAGGGTATCGAAGCGTTCCAGGAAGCCGAATTGGTGCACTGCCACGAAGTTGGCGCGTTGGATGAGATAGGTGCTTTGAATGGGGTCCGTGCCGAACCGGAGATGGGAAACGGTACGGGCTCCTGCCTTCTTGGAGTCGTAGACGAAGTAGCCCTGAGCATGCAGGTCCGTGGACTCCGCGATGATCTTGAT
>JBHIXE010000271.1:0-345 GCA_041984905.1 Verrucomicrobiales bacterium
TGGAGAGAGTGACTCGATGACTCTAACGAACGCTCCTGAGATGGTCAATGCGAACTGGATCGGCTGCGTTTTCAGCTTTATGGATGAGGAACCATGAAGCTTGCCGTTCTCTCCGATATTCACGACAACATCTGGAATCTCGACAAAGCCCTCCAGCAGGTCCGGGACCGGGAGTGCGAGGCGCTGCTCTTCTTAGGCGACTTTTGCGCGCCCTTCACGCTGAAGCAGATTGCCGATGGATTCACCGCTGGTCCCATCCATGCGGTCTTCGGAAACAACGATGGCGATCCCTTCCTGCTCAGCCAGATCGCCTCCGGCTTCGATCACGTGACACTCCATGGTCAA
>JBHIXE010000271.1:355-3975 GCA_041984905.1 Verrucomicrobiales bacterium
CGATCATCAGAAATACGTGCACCGGATCGGCACGACCCTATGGGCCAATCCGGGTGAGATCATGGGGCGATTCGGCGAGCCCAGCTTCGGTATTTACGATACTGAGGCGGATACCTTCGAGCATGTGCCGGTCAAGCTTTGAAGGCTACTCCAGGCTATCGAGATAAGCCACCAGGTCCAGCAATTGCTGCTCCGTCAGGGTCTGGTCCAGTCCCATCGGCATGAGCGATGCCGGAGCTGCTTTCATGCTCGCGACAGCTGCCCGCTCCACCTCAACTGTCAGTCCGCCTACGGTCGCCAGTTTCAGCACCTGGTTGTTCTCCTCACGAATCACGCCGGAATGCACGCCGCCATCTTTCATCGTGATGAGATAAGCCTCGAAATCCCGCGCGATGCTGGCGCCTGGAAAGAGGATCGACTCCAGCAGATCACGCGGTTCGCGGATCCGGCCAATCGTGGTGAGGTTGGGCCCCACATCCTTGCCCATCTCGCCAATCTGGTGGCACATGATGCAGGTGCCGAGGCCGGTCTGGAAGACTTGGCGGCCTCGTTCCGCGTCTCCTTCCGCTTGCACTCGCGGAACCAGGGCTTCCAGTTGCGCGATGCGCTTCTGCTCGGCTTGCTCCAGCGACTCGATCCGCTCTTGAGCGGTTGCGACCGACTCCGCAGGGAAGCGCGAAAGGTGACGGCGCAGTTCCGTCGCGGGCATGCTGGCACTGGCTGGTGCTTCCGCGACCGCCGCGGAGAGAGCCTCGCCCACTTCCGCATCCCGCATGCGAGAGAAAGCGCCTAACATGGGCGCGAAATCCACCGGACTGGCCGTCTTCACATGGCGCGCCAGATCCAGGAGCTGTGGTTTGGTCAGGCGCACCTTGGAGAGCAACGCGACGGCTTCGGCCCGGTCCGCGGGCGCGGCATCCGGCTTGAGCATTTCCAGCAAGAGCGCGAAGCCGGTGGCATTGACGGTATCCCCGGCTTGTAATGCGCGAAGCGCCAGGAACCGAGTCCTGACAGGCAATTCGTCACGAGCGGCGATGGCGTCCAACTCTTTGCCAAAGGCTTTGGAGTCGAGCCGAGCCACCGCTTTGAGTGCTTGGTTCAGTTCCTCCCCTGTCGCGTTCGCCAACAAGTTGGAGAACGCCGGTTTCCAGCTCTCCACTAAAGGAAGGGACGTTGGGCTCTCCGCGATCACCTCCAGGGCCACGCTCTTGACTGCAGCATCCCGACCTAACGCCTTGCCCACGAATGCCTGCATACGCTCCTCACCGACCATGCTTGGTCCCACGGCGGCGAGTGTCTCCAGGACCTGCGCCTTCTCAGGCTGAGCGAGGGCCGCCTCAAAGTGGCTCGCGAACTCCGGTGCCCACTCGGGATGACGAGCGGCGATCGCGGTGGCTGTCTCCTGCAATTCTTCTTCCTCAAGCAACGTCAGGATGTCCTTGGCAGCAAGTTTGCTGGAATCCATCTGATCCAGTGCCCAATAGACCCGGCGCTGGGCTGCGGCACTTTTGGGCATCGCTTTCCGCGTGGCCTCGTATTGGTCCAGTTGGATCAGCGCATACATCGCCGCATGCTCCAGAAACCGGTCCTCAGGATTCTCCAATGCCCCGATGATTGCGGGGATTCCCTGAGCGGATCCGGTCGCCCCAAGTGCGGTCAGCGCCGTACGACGGAGATCCGCTTCAGGTCTGGTGACCAAGCCAATGAGTTCCGCCACCGCTTCCGGATCTCTCGTGGCGATCACGCTATTGCAGGCTGTCATCGCCAGCGCAGGGTTCTCGGACTTGAGCGCTCCTCGAATCTGCTGCAGCGCATCCTTGGTGCCGATCCTGGTCAGCGCCCAAACCGCCTGGATCTGGGCTGACTCCTCCCCGCTCTTCAGGGTTTCACCAAGCGCCGCCACGGCGTCATCGCCGCGCAGCGCCAGTTCCTGAACGGCACGATCCCGCACGGCGGCGCGTTTATCCGTCAGCATGTCCGTCAACTGCTTGGGTGACGCCTCCGCCCAGTTCACGGTCTTGCCATACCAATCCGTCTTCCAATCGTCTGGACCCGCCTTGCGGATCCGGTAGATGGCTCCGGGAATCTCCGGTTTGGCGAGTTGAGAGGTCGGGCACCCAATCCGGAACCAGCCCCCCGTATCCACAACCAGCAGGCTGCCGTCCGCGTCTTCCATCACATCGGTGAGGTGGACGTCCGGATTGCGGATCTTGAGGAAGGGTTCGGTGCTGGCGGTGTAGGTGGAGCCACTCTTCTGGAGCGTGCTCTTGTGGACTTCCTGAGTGTTGAAGAGCGTCGTGTAAATGGAGGCGTCACTCGTACGAGTCATACCGGATACCGCGACGTGGCCGAAGTTATAGATCTCCGTCAGGGGATCGCCGGTCGACTTGAACTCTTCCAGCACCGCTCCCTGGTCGTAACGCGGATACCTGCCTCCGAGGACCCAGTGCACCAGAACGTCACCACGAGGCCTGCCGTAGAACAGATTCACCGAGCCGATGATCTCGCCTTCCGGCGTGAAGGTGATCTCGACCGGGTTATCCATCCCTCCCCCGGCATGGACACGAATATCACTGCCGTCCGGTTTGCAGGACCAGATCCGCGCCCCTTTGTTGGCAGACACTACCTCGCCATCGGCCTGATGCACCTCATGTCCTTTGCGACCATGACACCAGTAGATGCGACCATTGGGATGTAGAAACGGTCCGTGCACATCCGCAGCGTTGCCGGTATAATCGAAACCCGTCGCGATCTCGATGCGTTCATCCGCCACGCCGTCGTCATCGTGGTCCACCAGCTTCCAGATTCCCGGAGGCGATGCCACGTAGAGCGCGCCATTCAGCCAGAGCGTCCCCTGCGGGAAGGTCATGTTATCAGCAAAGATGGATGTCTTGTCGTAGAATCCATCGTTGTTGGTGTCTTCCAGGAGCCGCACGTAGTTCGGCAGCGCGGTCTCCAGTTCGCTTTTGTTCAGATTCACGCCGGAAGCTTCCGCGACAAAGAGCCGGCCTCGATCATCGAAACTCACCATCATGGGATGTTCCACCAAGGGCGGAGCCGCCACCACTTCCGCGACATAACCTTTGGGAAGGTCAAAGGGCGGCGGATTAAAGGATAAGTCGTACGCCGTTGGCGCGAGACCGGTCGCGATCCGAGCCTCCTCACGTTCCTTCGCCTCTTCCCCAAAGTCGAAGAGTCGCGTCTGCGAGCCGCCCCCATTCCAGAGGTCATACTTCGCGAGAACGTTCTTGCGGAAAAACGTATCCAAGCGGGACTCCAGCTCCTTCTGAACGCTGGCCACCTCTTCCCTGCCATACAAGTTCACCAATTCGCCCGGATCCTGCTCCAGGTTATAGAGCTCGTCGTAGCCGTCCTCGAATCGCTCGATCAGTTTCCAGCGTTCCGTACGCACGCAACGCAGCGTCTCATGCTCGTAAAAGACCGCGTTTTCCCAATCCGGCACATCGCCCCCACGCAACACGGGAGAGAAATCGCGACCGGGAGAAGCAGGGGCCGTGGGGAGTTCCTCGGACATGTCCAGATACCCCAGCACGCTTGGCAGGAAATCGTAGTTGCTCACCATGACCTCCGGTGTCTGGCCTGCCGGGATGCCCTTGGGA
>JBHIXE010000271.1:3985-7949 GCA_041984905.1 Verrucomicrobiales bacterium
ATGGAAAATCATGGGGATCTGCATGGAGTATTCGAAGGCATTGAGCGGCCGGGTGTGGTCCCCCATACCCCAGAATCCATGCTGCCCTCCGGCCCATCCCTGATCTGCGGCAAACACCACCAGCGTATTCTCCGCCACGCCAAGCCGTTCCAGCGTTTCCATGACTGTGCCCACGCCGTCATCGATCGAGCTCAACTCGGCCGCATAGCGCCGGATCGCAGTGGGGTTCCCGAAGTATTCCCGATTGTTGTATTCCCAGGGATGAATCACGCCGCCTGGAAAGCTGGGCAGATCCTTGTCCTCGTAATCTTTCGCTCGCGGCCCGCGCAGCGGCTCGATCTGGAACCGGCTCAAGCCATAGGGGCCATTGTAAGCCAAATAGAGGAAGAACGGCTTCTCGCCCTTGGCCTGTTGTTCCAGGAACTGCACCGCGTGCTGCGTCCAAAAACTGGTAAGGTATTCCTCTTCCGTGCGCTGTTCTCCATTCTCAATGATCTTGGCTCCATGAAAGGTACTGGTTCCGCCGTGTGGCATGGTGATCCAGTAGTCATCCAGTCCTTCCTGAGGATGCATGTTGTCTCCCAGGTGCCATTTCCCGACGAGCCCGCAGGCATAGCCCCGATCCCTCAGGATCTCCGGTAAGGATCGAAATTCTTCCAGCGTATTGCGGGATTCCGGGCCCGTCTGGAGCCGACCACCCACCAGGAAATTGTGCACTCCGTGCTGAGATGGCATCAGCCCCGTCAGGTAGGTTGCCCGAGTCGGGGAACACACCCCGTTGTTGCAGAAGGCTCTTGTAAAGCGTGCCCCTTCGGCGGCGAGCTTATCGATATGCGGAGTGCGGATGTCGGGGTTCCCGTAACAGCCCAGCGTCCAGGCCCCGTGATTGTCGGTGAGAATGAAAACGACATTCAGGGGCTTTTCTTTTTCCTGAGCAAGGGCCGTTCCCAGGGAAAAGACCAGGGTGAGCAGAATGGTAGAGATGGTAGAGCAGCGCGACCTCATGTTTGAGAGCCTTTCAAATTCGGCGACTGGGCGCAAGCCCCAGAATTTCGCACAGTTTCTACCTACCAACTGCATCCTGTAGCCCTGCTCATCCGAACCTGTCTACTGCATCGCGCCGCACCCTATGAAGTCTCTCCTTTCCAAGCTCATTTACTTTTTCAAGAACACGAACCGATCCGCTCTCTGGATGATGGCCCTGATCGCGGGAGGGACCTGGATGTTCATTGAGCTCGCCGATGAAGTGATCGAAGGAGAGACCACCACCGTGGACGAGAAGATCCTTCTTTCCCTGCGAAATCCTGAGGACAAGACCGACCCTATTGGCAGTCTCTTTGTGGAAGACATCGGGCGGGATCTCACGGCTCTTGGAGGTGGAGCCATTCTCTTTCTGCTCGTCTTCGGAGCCGCCGGGTTTCTCTGCCTCATCCACAAGCAGCGCACCGCCATCTTCATGCTCATCGCGATCGGCAGCGGGACCTTGGTGAGTCAGCTCCTCAAGCTCTTCTTTGACCGGCCTCGGCCGGATCTCGTGCCGCATGGCTCGTACGTCTACACCTCCAGTTTCCCGAGCGGCCACTCCATGATCTCCGCCGTGACCTACCTGACGCTCGCGATTCTGCTGGCTCGGGTGACCCAACAGCGCCGCGCCAAGATTTTCATCATCGCCGTGGCGGTCTTCACGACGATCCTCGTGGGCATTTCCCGCATCTACCTGGGCGTTCACTGGCCCACGGATGTCGCTGCGGGCTGGACAGCCGGAGCCGTCTGGGCCCTGCTCTGCGACCAGGTCGCGGATTGGCTGCAGAAGAAAAGGCAGATCGAGACGGAGGCCGAGTAAGTCTACTGCCAGCACCTTGGCAGGACGAGGTCCTGCTTTCCCGGCTCGTTCGGCGCGTCCAGGGGATGAGGAAACTCTAGCGCTTTATCCACCGGCTTCAGCCAATCGCGCCGCAGAAAAGTGACCTCCACAAACTTGGGTATCTCATAAGCGCCGCTCGACCAAACGGGGCCCCCGTTGTTCGGATGGATGTGCACCACGCCGAAGTCCCGGAGCAGCTTGTCGAAAGCCATGTTGGCAAACTTGAAGGCGTCCTGGTCGAACAACATGCCCATGGAATGGAACTCGATCACGAGGATGCGGAAGCGACTCCAGATCGCGCTGGGCGTATCGAAGATCACCGGAAACTCCCCACCCTCGATGTCCATCTGCAGGATGAGATCCGCCTGTGGATCGGGCGCATGCCGCATCACCCAATCTTCCAGACGCATGTATCGCTCATCGTTCACGTCACCCAGGAACTTCTTCTCAAAGTGAAACTGGGGATGCTGAAAGGGAGGTCCATTGACCGAGTAATCCGCCATGAACGATGGAATCCCGCGTCCCGCCAGTTCCTCCTCAAAGGTCGCGATCTCGAACACACCCGGCGAGAAACAGGCCGTGATGCCATCCAGCACATCCGGCACCAGATAGCCGCCGTCTCCCTCGCCACCGACGCGGATCAACTCGCCCTCAAAGCCAACGGGTCGCACCTTGCGAAAGAACGCCTCGAGTTCCTCGTTGCTGGTGGTTTTGTTGACGTTGTACCCGCTTTTGAGGAGGAGATCCCGGACCTGCTGTTTGAGCTGCATTGTACCCTAACCTTATCGCCAAGGGGTTACGTCCGCAACTAGAGGGTCAGTCAGGCTGGTTCAAGACCGCAGGCTCGTAGAAGAAGCGCTTGGACGCTTTCACTGCGGACCCGTTTGCGCTGTCCTAAGTCCTCCCAGGGGCCGATGATCACGGGCAGGTCGTCATCATGTTCCGGACGGCGGCCGTGAGATCCTTTCACGAGGTCCGCCTGAAGCGGAATCACATCCATCAGCGGCTGCTGCCCCAGAAGCTTTCGCCGAGCCAGGATGCTGGCGATCTTGAGCTTGGGGAATGGAATCTTGGGATCGAGGAACAATTCCACCGGGTCATATCCCGGTTTGCGATGGATATCGACAGTGCGGGCGTAGTCCGGCGCTTTCTTGTCATCCAGCCAGAAGTAGTAGGTGAACCAACTCCAGGAATCCGCCACAACGACCAAGTCGCCGCTCCGGGAGTGATCGATCCCCTGCTCTGCCTGTGCCTTCCGATCCAGCACCGCTTCCACGCCCTCGGTGGATTCCAGTAATGCGCGAACCTCTGACTCGACACTCGGATCGTTGATGTAGACATGGGCCACCTGGTGATCGGCAATGGCGAACGCTTTGCAGTCGCCCAGTTCCAGGTGATCGCGGCCCAGGTCATCCTTGATCTGTAACCAGCCGCGTTCCCGGAAAAGCCGGTTGAGGTGAATGGGCCGGTCCACTTCCGTGATGCCGTATTCGGAGAGCAGCACCACCTCAACACCCTTCTTGTCGAAGAAATCGATGAGATCGCCCACCACGGTATCGATCTGGCGAAGATCCTCGAAGATCTCGGGCGAGTTCGGTCCGACACGCTGCAGGTTGTAGTCCAGGTGAGGGAGGTAGACGAGGTTGAGATCCGGCTGGTGTTTCTCCTCGATCCACTTGGCGGATTCTGCGATCCATTGGCTAGAAGCGATTCCAGAAGCAGGCCCCCAAAACTGAAAGAACGGAAAGTCGCCCAGGTCCTTTTTGATGGCATCGCGGATATCGAGAGGCCGGGAAGTAATGTCGAAGACCTTGCTCCCATCAGCGCCATAAATGGGACGCGGAGTGATCGAGAAATCGACGCTGGAATACATGTTATTCCACCAGAAGAGCCGGGCGCAGGTAAAGTCGGCCCTGGTCTCCCGGGCGACCTCCCAGATCTTCTTCCCCTGCACCAGGTGATCGGATTGCTTCCAGAATTGCACCTCAGACAAATCGCGTTGGTACCAGCCGTTAGCCACTGCTCCGTGCGTGCCAGAAGTTTGGCCGGTGAGGTAATCGCTCTGCGCGGTGCACGTTACCGCCGGGGAGGTTATCCGGA
>JBHIXE010000272.1:0-7929 GCA_041984905.1 Verrucomicrobiales bacterium
CAATCTTCAGCTTGGTCGTAAAATTCCACCCCGAAGGGGCCAGCTCGGCCCACGAACCGGAGCTCGTGTACCTGTTTGCATTGCGGTCGCTGTGAATCTCGCCCGCGATTGACCGAGAGTAGGACATACGTTTTCCTGCGGTTCTCCTTAAAAGGCTGCGCAGGAGCCCTGGAACAGCTCGGCCGCCTTTCAGATTGTTGAGTGTGTGAGACTTCGCCCTCATGAGATTTCCCCGTGCACGAAGCTGAGTTTCTAGGTTTCACCTACGGCGAGAGCCGTGGGCAATTGTTGTTGAAGTGTTTGTTTTCAGGTTGTGGCGAGGCGGTTCTACCTCGCCAGCAGGAGAATGCTCATGCATACCCCGCCGATGATATAACTGACCCTGTCTTTTACCACGAAGAGGACCGGGTCATCCTTGACCTTCCCCCGATGCGCCAGCATCCAAAGACGACTGACCCAGTAGAGGAACAAAGGACACACAAGCCAAAGCCATTGAGGGTTCTGATACTGCAGCCGAACTTCCGGACTGTTCAGATACAAGGTCAGCACCAGGACCGAAATTTGCCCGGCCCCGGTTCCGAGGAAGCCAAGCAAGAGATGATCGGAAAGCTCATACCCACGACCGGCCGACCGGGCTTCTCCATCATTATTGACGGGCCCTAACTCCGAGTAGCGCTTGACCAGAGCCAGGCTCGTGAAGAGGAACACGGAGAAGGCCAACGTATGGAAGGAGATCGGAATCCCCGTGGCGGCACCTCCAGCGAGAATCCGGATTGTGTAGAGCGCGGCCAAGGTAAAGACATCCGCCAGCGGAAGCTGCTTCAGCTTCAGGGAATACGCCAGGGTCAGCACCAGATAGCAGGACAGGATGATCGTGTGCTGAGGCGGCAGGAAGGAAGAGCCGACAAAGGCCAGAATCGTCAGGATTGGCACCGCGACTGCCGCCGCGACCAAGGGCAGTTCCCCTGAGGCCAAGGGACGTTTTCTCTTTGTAGGATGAATTCTGTCCGAATTGACATCCATTAGATCGTTCAGTGCGTAGACCCCCGAGGAGCAGAGGGTGAAACAGCAGAACGACAGGAAAACAGTCGACAGGGTAATGAGATCGAACTGTTGCGCCAAAAGCAAGGGCACGAGCACCAAGACGTTCTTGGCCCACTGGTGCGGCCGAAGCAGTTTGATCATCGCGCGGACGAATCGCTGCTTATCGACGAACTGGCGCTCGACCTCGAACCCTTCGTTCGCAATCTGGCGGTTCACCTGCGCATTCACCCCCACAGGAATCGCTGAGCCAGCCCCCCTCCACACGGGGAGATCACTCGGGCTGTCACCAGCGTAGCAATAACCACCTTCGCCGAACCGCTCAACCAAATGCTCCCGCTTGTGAGTTCCTTTGAGGTTGGATTCACCATCGCTGGCAATCACCTCGTCAAACAGACCCACGTAATCCGCCACCCCCTCGGCAATCTCCTTGTCGGCTGCCGTTGCCAGAACAATGCGGCGTCCGGCTTCACGCTCTTGCTTCAGGAAATCCAGCAGGTCGCTTCGATAAGGAAGCAGTGCTGGGTCCAGTTGGAATCGGCAAGAAACCTCTCGCTTCATCCTTGCGCGCCCCCCCATCAGCCAGACGGGAAGGAGGAAGAGCAGCCATGGGCGACGCTTGACCAGGCCAGCGATCGCTTCCCATAGAGTATCGGTCCGGACAAGGGTGCCATCCAGATCGACACACAGGGGCCGGAGGGAAGTCACAGTGGACTCATCCGGCGCTGCCATTGCGGTAGAACTCATTGCTGCAGAGTCTTAACGGTTGAGTATGGAAGAGCGACCGGTCCAGTCCGATAGGGCCGGTAAGGCTTCGGTCGCAGGCTGCCTTCCTTGTTGTAGATGCAGGTGACTTCACCACCCGCTTCGACAAGCTCCCAGTAGGTCATCTTGAGTGCCGTGCGATCCGTGGTATTCGGAGCAGCGACCAGCAGGATTTGATCCAGCCCCGTAGCGATCAACCGGGTGGGAATACCTGGGCCAATCAGCGGCAGGTCAAAGAGCACGTAGGACAACTCCGCCCTGCGGAGTCTGGAAAAGAGCGCCTCCACATCCTTGGTGGAAAGATCATCCCACTGAAGATCATGAGACACGGTATCGCCTTCATCCCAGCGCAGGATTTCCGCGACCGTCTTGGTGTCCAGGATAAGCACCTTTTCCCCATCACTTTGCCAACTCTCCGCCAGGCTCTTGATGAGAGTCGAAGCACCAGCGCCAGCGCCAACTCCCAGAACCCCAACCAACTTGGGACCAGGTCCAGTCTGGGTGAGTTGCCATTGATAAGCCAGGAAGTCCTGCACATCCCGTGCGTAGGGACGGAGCTTGAGCAGTCGGTCCCGCTCGCCGCCCCGAATGCGCGGAATCGTAAGCGCCAAGGGCAGACGCAACTCTTTGACCAGTTGTTCCGGCCCCTTGACTCTCCGGTCCAGGACATACTCGCTGACGGCACCGGCAAAGATTCCCAGCACCAGGCAGCCTCCCAAGACCCCAATCATGACGGTCTTGATGTTCGCAGAAATCACGCGGCGAGGAAGAGACGGGCTTTGGAGAAGGGTCAGGTTTGGCATCCGGGACGGATCCAGAGCAGAATCCACAAAAGCCCTGCGGAGAGAGGACTGGAAGTAGTCCACGTTCCCCTCCTCCATGGTGCGGAGCCGCTTGAGGTCATTGACCCTGGAGATCGCCGCCGGCAATGCGGCTGCGTATTCTTCATAATGAGCCAGGGCCTTTTCCAGAATTTCCTTCCGAGCTTCCAACTCGGAAACTTTGGCCAGCTCCGTATCAATGTCCGTCCGTGAAGTGTCTTGGATATCCACCATCCGGGTCGGTCGAGTCTGGCTCACCAGGATGGGGAAACGGGCCGCCAATTTGCGGCGCTCATGCTCAACCTCTTCCAGTTGGCGGCTGTTCGCTGCAACAAGCGAGCTCTCCGGCGTAAACTTGGCAATCAGGTCCAGGTTCCGTCGTTGCAACTGTGCGACCATATCCACCAAAGTCTGGTAGCGGCGGAACTCCTCTTCCGAGGGACCGGTCGCATTCTCATTGGCTTTCGCCACGAGAGTGCCGTTCTCGCGCACAATCTCGTTGGCGGAGAAGACGGGCTCCATGGTGCTCGCCCGCGCCTTGGCGCCTGCGAGTTCAGCTTCCAAAGCAATGAGATCCACCCTCAGCTGAGTCCGCTGCTGTTCCACGATGTCGAGACTTCCCTGGGTGGAGAAAATTCCGGCATCGGCCATGATCTTGCTGATCTCGGCATCAATGGCGGTGAGTCGCTTCTCCCCTTCCTTGGCCTGCTCCTGCACCAGATCACTCACGCCCGGTCGGTGAATCTCCAGGTGCTCCTCGAAATACAGCTTCACGAGCTCCTCGAAAACTTCCGTCGTTACTGCGGCATCAGAATACTGGAACGTGACGTTTAGTACGCTACTGGTAGCACTTGGCCAGACCGTCAATCCCTCCTGAATAACTTCCCCAGCCATCTTGACGGCGCCCGGCTGGTTGGGCTCATCCAGGAGCTTCTCAAGCCCCACCGCCACTGCGACCTTTTCCGCCAGGTCCGCACTCGTCAGAATCTCGATCTCGTTATTCATGACGATGCTGCCGCCAGCGGCATCGCTTCGAGGCGAGTTCTGGTCTCCGTCCACCACATTGCGGTCTACGGAGTCAATCGCAGAGGTCTCCCGTACGTAGCGCACCAGAATCTTGGATTTGGATTCGTAGGCAGATCCAATGAATGCCAAGGTTCCGGCCCCCAGAACGCCAACCAGCAGGCCAATTCCGATCTTCCAACGCTGGCGCCACACCGTCAGCAGGATGGCTTCCCAGTCAATAGTTGTCTCCTGAGGCTGAGGCTCGTACACCCGATTCGAAAGGGATGTTTCCTTCATAGTTTCAAGTTGTCTGTTTCATGGTTGTCCTTTGCAGGACAGGGTCGATGCCCGCCTAAGCCCTCACCCCACTGTGATTGCCTTTGGGTCCGGGATCGAAGCGCTCCTCAATCGAAATCTCAGGAGAAGCGGTTCGATAACGGCAACTAACACAAAGGCAAAATCGATCAACGCGGTTTGGTTCGTCAGAACATCAATCCTGGATTTACAGGTTGAACCAAACACCGGCTTGTTTTGAAGAAATGAAGTCCATAGGGACAGGCTACCGCCCGTGGTCGTTCGTAGCCCATGAACCACAAGACCCTCAATCCAACCCAAGTTTTTTGGCCCCCTGGCGGCCCCGAAATGAGAAAATTTCTTATAGAAACCTCTCAGTTTTTCCAGAACCGCTAGAAAAGTAAACCCGCTAAGAATTAACACGCCCGCCCCCATTGTCTATTATCATTTTGAAAAATCATATCTGGAATTCTTGGCAAAAATGTCACGATCCCGAGACCCTCAATTCTCCGGAGGTTCTTTTGTCACCAAAACTTCAATCGGGGCATTCATTTCGGATTGAAAAGATTTCATTAGGTGTTTGTGGATGTTTCTCAATTCATCGGGCCTGCTTGGGAGCCTTCCGTAGTACTTGTTTTTCAAAAAGTAGGACCTAGTCAGACTCCCTAACGATGCCTATTTTTAGCGCTGCTCCGCATCCTTCATGCCATTTTTGGGAACGTTTCTGTAATAAGTTCAGGTTGAGGGGAGCGCCCGGCCGCGCTTGAGTCCCAACATGACTCGAATCCTCCTTTTGGGCTGTGTCATCCTGACCATAGGCCCCATAGCGGCAGCCGAGAATTGGCCCGGGTGGCGAGGCCCTCGCGGTGATGGCAGTTCTCTCGACCCCAACGTACCCATCAACTGGGACCTGGATCAGGATCTGGTCTGGAAGGTCAGGGTTCCGGGAATTGGCCACGCATCCCCGATTATTTGGGGGGATCACCTCTTTCTGGTCACGGCCTTCGAAGACACCGGGGAACGCCAGTTGCTTTGCCTGGATCAGGGCACCGGCGAACTAAATTGGAGCCGCACCGTACTAGAAGCACCCGCAGAAGGCATTCACCGCCTTAACAGCCGCGCCTCCAGTACCCCCGTTACGGACGGGGAGAATGTCTATGTCAGCTTCCTGGATGAGACGAGGATGTTCGTGGCGGCATATGACTTTGAGGGCAACCCCATCTGGACAGCGCATTCCGGTTCCTTCTCCAGCAAGCACGGCTACTGCTCCAGCCCCATTCTCTGGAGGGACACCGTGATTGTGAACGGGGATCATGACGGAGATGGATTCATCGTTGCCTTCAATCGCGCGGATGGAAGTGAAGTATGGAAGCAGCCCCGGCCCAATCATACCCGGAGCTATTGCACGCCGATCATCCGGGAGATTGAGGGGCGAAACCAGATGATTCTTTCCGGAAGTAAGTGCGTGGCGAGCTACGATCCGGACAGCGGCAAGCAACACTGGATCATCGATGGCCCCACCGAACAGTACGTGGCCTCCCTGGTTTACAACGAAGAGTTGAAGCTGCTCTTCATGACCTGCGGCTTTCCGGAACGCCACATGATGGCAATCGATCCCACTCAGTCCGGCAACGTGACCGAGTCGGCAGTGGTCTGGCATGAAACCACTGGCGCGGCCTACGTGCCGAGTCCCATTGCGGTCGGCCCCTACTTCCTGGTGGTTGCCGACAACGGAGTGGCCAGTTGCTTTCTGGCCCAGACGGGCGAGCGACTCTGGAGGGAAAGATTGATCGAGCAAGGGCCCGGCGGACACAGCGCGTCTCTCCTGTCTGCCAACGGGTTGGTCTACTTTGTTTCCGATAGTGGCCAGATGACGGTGGTCAAACCTGGCAAGGAACTGGAAGTCGTGGCTCGCAACGATCTAGGTGAAAAAATGAGCGCTTCTCCCATCGTCTATGAAGGCAAACTGTTTCTTCGTGGTCACGAACACCTCTACTGTGTTGGAAAATAGACAGTTGCTGATTCATTTCGACACCCCAAGAAGCTCGTCAGAGGCTTGACTGTCTCTCCTGGATTGGCGAAAACTTTCCTATCAAAGCGAAAAACATATGGTCCGCCGCGGTAGCACTGGCCTTGGTTAACACCGCTAGTGCCGAAGACTCTCGAGTCTGGACGAGTAGCAAGAACGGAAATCAATTCCGCGGCACCTTGATTGAGCAGAGCGAAGACTCCGTGACGATTCGGCGGGAGTCGGATCAAACGAGCTTCCAAATTCCAAAGACGAGTTTGATCCAGGCCGACCAGGAATGGATCAAGCAACAGGCCTCCAAGGCTCCTGCACCCAACTCTGTGGAAGATCTGTCACCCCTCATCGCGCCCCTTCCCACCACTTTAGGCACACCTGCAATGGGAGTGCTGCTGATTATGGAAGGGAGCACCAGGGGTATTGGAGTGGCTGGAAAGCGCCGGGCAGGCAGTGAAGTGGCCGTCGCGCTGGACGACAAATGGCATTTGGGGTCCTGCACCAAGTCCATGACCGCCACCCTGGCTGCCACCTTCGTGGAAGAGGGCAAGATTACGTGGGATACCACAATTGACCAGATCCTGGGCAATGAACTGAACATGCTGGAGGCCTACCGGCGCGTGACCCTGGAGATGCTCCTGGCAAACCGGGGAGGAGTGCCCGGCCAGGTCCCCAATTCCGTCTACGAAGACGTGGAATTCGGAGCCCAGGCCGATGAGCTCAGAGACCGGGATTTGCTCAAGCAGCGGGCCGCCTATGTCGAAGCCGTCTTGAACCTCAATCCATCCCTCCCCCCAGGTACAGGATACGAATACTCCAATTCAGGATACGTCATCGCTGGCGCCATGCTGGAGCAGTTGACTGGCAAGCCTTGGGAGACACTGATCCAAGAGCGGATCTTTGACCCGCTGAACATGACCACTGCCGGTTTTGGCAATGCCGCCCACGACGATGGCCGGGAGATCACTCAACCCTGGCCTCATCAAGATGGAAAGACGCCGGTTTCTCCAGACGAAGTCGATGACAACAGCTGGGTCATTGGGCCAGCCGGGACGGTGCACTGCTCCCTAAAGGACATGGCCCGCTACATTGCCATGCACGCCAACCGTGAGACCGGCCCGGTCCTTCAACACAAAGACAGCTTTGCATTCCTGCACCAGGCAGTGCCCCAAAACCAGGACTATGCACGGGGTTGGATTGTGGCTCGCACGGGATGGTCCCAGGGCCCTGCCCTGACTCATGATGGGTCCAATACCATGAACTACTGCAGCATCTGGATCGCTCCAGAACGACAAGCGGCGGTCGCGGCCTTCACCAATTGCGGGGATAAAGGTCGAGAATCCTGCATGGAGGCGATTCGTCTGGTGGCCAGTAAGTATCTTGAGTAGGTCTGGATCCTTAAACTCGCTCCTCCCCATGCACCTTCGAATCTGGTTCGCGCTTCTTTCGATCGGTCTCGCCCCCACCGCCTTCTCCCAACTCTCAGAGCCTCACTTCCAAGAGACTTATCAACCCCACACCAGCGTTGAGCAGGCCATCGTCTCTGCGCGAAAGGCACTGGCGCGCCATGACTTTGATCCAAGTCGATTTGAAATCCGATCGGTCAGTTATCAGGAAGAGATTGGCACTGAGGAGGAACTGAAAGCACTCGAAGAAATGGCTACCTACGACAAATCTGCCGCCCAAACCAAAGCGATGATCAAGGAGTTTGGGATGGGCCCAACCTGGCAGGTCGAGTTCTGGAGAACCAGGCAAGTACGAGGAACTGGAGACCACTTTGACGATCTCTCCCTCGCCCTGATCGTCCGTGTCTACCCCAACAACCGAGTGGCGCTACTTGATAGGCGCTGGTTTACGCCTGCCGAAGACAAGCTTAAGAGATCTGATGGATCTCAATAAGGAGGATAGTCGTTGAACCCACAGGTTCCAGCATGTAATCCCCTTACATGAGCAGGTTCTTCTGGGTTCTGTCACTGGCTC
>JBHIXE010000273.1:0-233 GCA_041984905.1 Verrucomicrobiales bacterium
ACGCCGAAGAAGCCTCCGGCTATTGTTTTGAGATCACCACGAACGCCAGCGTTCCCCAGGCCACTTTGGAACTGAACCGGGATCAGGCGGTCATCATCCGCGGCGAACTCGGGGCTGCGGACAAAAAGATCACTGCCATTTCGGACGGCTCGCTCGCTGAGGGCTCCTCGATCCTCATTATGGAGATCGAGGTGGGCGCCAATGTCATCAAGGTCGCCTTCCCCATTCAGGAT
>JBHIXE010000273.1:243-3787 GCA_041984905.1 Verrucomicrobiales bacterium
AAAAAACAAAATCATAAATCCCAATCAAATGTTAACAACAAATCCCTTAAAAATACTGGAAATAATGTCAAAAGAAATGTGATAGATAAAAACGAAGTGTAAAAATGAAGAATGGAAGAAGAAACTGGCCGTGCTGGATCTCAAGCTGCCTCACTGGGGACAGCTGGGTGACCTAAACGAGCCTGGCTCGTTTACGGTGGGTTTGCCGGTGGGCATCATGGTGGAAGGCAACAACCTGACGTTCTTCCCAGAGAACTCGGATCCCCTGGTGGCGCCGTTGAACTGATGGGCGAGCGCCCTCTGGTCTCCATCATGCTGCCGGCGCAAGACGCCGCTACTACTCTCCGCACCGCTGCCACCAGCTGCCTGGAGCAGACCTTCCCGGATCTGGAGCTCATTCTGGTCGAGAACGATTCCACTCCGCAGACCGTTGCGGTGATGGAGACGATTTGCCGCGAGGATTCCAGAGCGCGGATTCTTCGCTGCCCGCCGGGTGGCGGATTCATCAGGGCCCTGAACCTTGCCTGGAAATCGGCACGGGGAGAGTATCTCGCTCGCATGGACGCAGATGACTACAGCTATCCGCGACGGATCCAAAAGCAGGTCCACTTCCTGCGATCCAATCCAGAGATGGCCGCAGTCGGTTCCCTCGTCCGGATTCTTCTCCGAAAGGAGGATGGCAGCCTGGTGCCGCCTCAGCAGGGCTACGCCAACTACCAGGCCTGGCTCAATCAGTTGACCACTTCAGCCGCCATCGCTGCCCAGCGCTTTGTGGATAGCCCCATCGCCAATCCCTGTGCCATGATCCGCCGTTGCGTTTTTGATGCCTTGGACGGTTACCGGGACAAAGTGTGGGCAGAGGATTATGACTTCTGGCTGCGCCTGCTCAATGCGGGCCTCTCGCTGGGAAAGGTCGAGGACGTTCTCCTGGATTGGCATGATAGCGAGAACCGGATGACCCGCCAGGATTCCCGCTACTCCCAGACGCACTTCCTGGCCGCCAAGGCCCACTTCCTGGCGCAGCTCGAGCTGGTCCGGGAGCGCGGCCTGGTGCTTTGTGGCGCGGGTCCGATTGGGAAACGGCTCTTGCGTTGGTTGCACAAGGAGAAGGTGAATGTTCATGCGGTGCTGGAAGTGAGCGAACGCCGCATTGGCAACCAGATAGCAGGGATTCCCATCCTGGGATCCGATGCCCTGCCCTTGCCAGGTCACCCGGTGGTAATTGGAGCCGTGGGAAGGCCGGGAGCGAGGGCGCGAATCCGGGCGCTGGTTCAGCCTTTCGGCTACCAGGAAGGTCACGACTTTTTCCTCGCCGCTTGAGCCTGGCGTTACTTGTCGGAAGAGCGTCGCTGAGCGAAGATCGGGAGAGGAAACTGCGGGTCCGTCTTGGAGTTGGACTTGCTCTCTAAACCCTGAACTTCCTCCAAGAGCTTAGCCCGCTTTGCCTCCAGCTCAGCAAGGGCGCTCTTGACCGATTCCGCCTCGACCAAAAGCCTCCCCCTTTCCTCGCGAACCCTATTGGTCTCCATCAGGAGGGATTCCAGGTGTTTCTGCTCGTCCTCATGCTGACGACGCAGTTCGGCCAAATGATCCTCCCTTTCCCGCTTCTCTTTGGCGGCTTGCTCAGCCGCCTTAGTGCTCTCATCCAACTCACCTTTGAGCTGAGAAATGCTGTAGCGGCAGGTATCTCGTTCCATGCTGAGCCGGGACACTTCCTTATTCAGCTGCTCGATGGTCATGGTCAGCCGCTGTGTCATGGCCGGATCCGAAGCGCAGCCTATCTGGGTCCGCAATTGCCCAAACTCAAGTACGTCCCCACTCTTGATCCGGCAGGACTGAACCCGCTTCCCATTCACGAAAGTGCCGTTGTAGGAATTCAGATCCACAATCTCGTAGTGTCCATCCTCACACCGGCGAAATTCCGCGTGATAACCGGACACACAGCGCTCGCTCAAGACGATGTCATTGTCCGCGCGCCGGCCAATCTTCATGGCCCCCTTGTTGATCATCTGGATGAACCGGCTCCCGCCTTCATAGGGGATCGTCATCTCAAACCCGGCCGGAGTATCCGCGGTGGGACTCACCGGGGCCGTAGGCAAGACCGCCGCCATACCGATCTGAGCCGCTGTAGGACCTGGGGGCGGACTCAATGGCTTAACTTTGGGCGGTATGGAGCCGGACATAAGGCAAGACGGACTTCCCAGCCCGCATTTTGTCACTTTAAAACTTTTCACCCCCCTTCTAAAAGCGAAAGATGCAGGTTGCAATGATGTTTTTCCGGGAAAATGGACTAACAATGCCACCCTAACAAGAGGCCCACCGGGAACACCTGCACTCAATTTCTGCTATTGGCCCGGGCACAGCCTGAAATCAACTTTTGAGACTGCCTCACCCTCTGGTCCAGGCGCAACCGGGCCCTGTTCGACTAATGAGCCTCCCTTTAGCCCTGGCTTTCTTTCCCGTAGAAGACCTCCTTCATCCGGGATCCGAGATCACTCGCTGAGTAGGGTTTGCGCAAGAGCGGTTCGACCTCTTCACGGGGATAGCCATCAAAGGCTTCCCCCAGACTGGTCTTGGTGTAGCCGGAAGCATAAAGAACTCTGACTTCCGGACGAATCTTGCGGATCTCATCAACCAAGTTCGGCCCATGGAGCCCCGGCATCAGGACATCGGTGAATATCAGATCTATCTCATCCTGGTTAGCCTTGAACACCTCCAGGCCTTCGTCGCCATCCTTGGCAACCAAAACAGAATAGTCCAGGGAAGTGAGCACAATCTCGGCGAGCCGTCGCACTGCAGGTTCATCTTCGACCAGCAAGACAGTTTCCTGGTGACGAGAACGGGGGATATCGGCAGGAAGATTCGCTTTACTCATATGTTGCGGCTTGGAACTACCTCTTTTTCGCGAAACGCATCAGAAAATAAGAGTGTAAGTGCTAGTTCAAGAAGAATCGCACCATAAGCCAAAATTTTGGCAAGTTACTGCAATATTCCCGGACGGAATTGGTTTCCTTGGACTGTCTGCGCAATAAGGATAATTTCTGCAAGATTTAGCGTCGGAATTGGCAGTAGATGTCCTTGTAACTATGGTGGAAATTCCCCATATGCCTCCCCCCGAAGTTGGTTGCCAACTTCTCCAACGGTTACTGGAGCAAGATTGGCCCACGGCGCTTCAGTACGCCCATAACTCGGATCTGGATCACTCCCATGAGGAAGAGTTTTTCCTTCTGGTTTACATGGGGCCTTCGGTACCGGATGCGGAGCCTCTTGCCCCATGGAAAATCGGCGAGGCTATCCTGAACCAATCGGATGCGGACTTTCCCATGGAATTTCAAGGAGAGGACCAACAGTGGGTCGGGATCCATCAGGCCCCTGGGAGTCTTACTATCTGCGGAATGGACGGGCTGGGCCGGGATCGCGCTGCCCCCTTTGCCCTCGTGATGGAGATTCCTCCGGATTGGGGCTACGGACGCCAGGCTCGTTATCTGAGCCGCCTGCTCATGCGTCCGTTGGTTCCCTTCAAAGAATCTCCGGCCAGTCTGGA
>JBHIXE010000273.1:3797-7600 GCA_041984905.1 Verrucomicrobiales bacterium
CCGCCTTTACATCCGCATGATCATTGAGGCGATCCAGCACTATCCCTGGAGAGGCGGTCGCATCCAGGGAACGGATGTACGAATTCCCTCCAAGGCGGTTCCGGCGGCCAATGCGCTCCAGTTTATTCGGAGGTTCCTTCATCTTCCCCTCAACCGAAGTGATGTGGCCCACGCCGTGGGCGTCAGTGAGAGTTATCTCACCGCCCTCTTCAAGGAGCGTTACAACACCAATTTGACGGATTACATGCTGATGGAGCGAGTCATTCGAGCCGACAAACTCCTCATCCACACCAGGTTTCCCGTGGCCGAGATTGGAGAGCGTTGCGGCTTTTCCAGTACCACCTATTTCATCCGCGCCTACCGGAAGATTCGCGTCCAGACCCCCTTAAAGATTCGCCAGTTGGCCCGCAAGCCGTCCTCCTCCAACTGGGCCGCAGACCTTTTCCATGTGGAAAACTGTGCCCGGCTGGAACCGGTGTCCCGTGGTCAGGCGGAGGGAGTCAGCAACCTGCTTCTTCCCACTCCCCGCTATCCGCTCCTCATCGCCAATGCCACGCAGTATCCCCTGGAAGTGGCCCGTCACTCCGCACCGGGGGAGTTTCGCTCCTCCCCGGCCATCGGCCCCATGGAAATGCGTCTGGTCTGGAATCCGGCCCCATCCGCCTGGCGTCTCAGTTGCCAGGGTCAGGTTCTCGGCCACTACATCGCGGATCGCAATACCAGCCAGATCCTGGTGGACGACTCCTCTTTCCCGGCTCAGTAGACTTCCACCGGAGATCGCTTCGCGTTCTCTACGCTCAAGATCCGGGCACGCTCCTCTCCCAGAGTGTCGACCCGGAGCCTCCAGATTTCCTCGTTGATCTCTTGGAACCGTTCCAGGGACCAGTCGTAAGGCGGCGCCATCTGCGCTTTCAATTGCTGAACCCGCCCCAGGGCGGCATCCAGAATGGGTTCCGGTATGGTTTTGAACTGCTCCCAGGCCGCCGTGACCATTTCTCCCCGGTGACAGATCATGATCATGTCATTGGTCGCTTCCAGCGCATGCCGAACGGTGTCCTCAAAACGGACCTCATTGAGAATCGCGCCCATATCCAGATCGTCGGTCATGAGCAGGCGGTCGAACCCCATCTCTTCGCGAAGCAATTTGCGGATCACATTGGTGGAAAGCGAGGCGGGCCACCGCGGTCGATCCGAGTCCCAGCAGGGATAGTAGGAATGCGCCACCATGAGGCTGTCCATCTGATCCAGCATCTCGCGAAAGGGACGTAGTTCCCAGTTTTCCATCTCGTCCACCGACTTCTCGATGACCGGCAACGCATGATGAGGGTCTACCGTGGCAGCGGAATATCCCGGGAAATGCTTGCCACAACTCAGCACCCCCTCCTTTCGCATCGCCTCCGTAAACAGTCGCGCATTGGCGCTGACTTCATCCGGCGTGCGCCCAAAGCAGCGCCCTTTGAGGGAGTTCTCTTCGTCCTCTTGAAAGGAAACGTCCAACACCGGAGCCAGATCCACATTGAAGCCCATTTGCCGCAGCAATTGCCCGGTGAGCCGCCCATGCCGGGTAAACAACTCGGGGTTCCCCGTTTCCCGGATTTGCTGCACGTTGGGCGGTTCATGACCGATCATGCGAAGCCGGGAAACTCGTCCCCCTTCCTGATCCAGGGTGATCACGGGTTCCACCTCACTGAGATCGCGGAGATCATCCATCAACCGGCGCAGCTGCTCCGGGCTCTTCATGTTTCGCCCAAAGAGGATATATCCTCCCGGCTGCAGTTGTTTGAACCGGGCCGCAGTCTCCGAATCCAATTCGGGACCGGGCACACCCGTGACCAGCAGTTGACCAAGAAATCGTTCTTCCATAGGGGATAGCAGTACTTTGACTTAGAGACGCCCCAAGAACTTCAACTGGCATTATCCGTTACGCACTACTGCAACAACCACTGCAGCAGCATTCGCAAGAACAGCCCGAAGCTACCCCCTCTCCGGCTGAGCATGCGGAACCACACTCATCGCAGGGACACCAAGCAGGGAGAGAAAGGTGGCGTCCCGATTGGTGAGGAATCGCGCGGACGGTCCGTAGTGCTGCGCCAGGGAAGTGGAGAGTCCGCAGAAGAAGGAACGGTAGAGCCTGGCCTGGTCCTGCTGACATCGTGCACAAGGACTCCCCAAAAACCCGAACATGACGTGAGGGAATACCACAGCTTCGAGCCCTTACCAAAGCGAATCAGCAACTTTAGGTGCAACCAAATTGACGAACCGACATTTGAGTGATGCAATCCCGCCGCGCCTCCGGCGGTTCAAATCCCTATGAAAGTCACGCTCTTTACTATCCCGACTGCAAGGATCGCCCTCACCCTCGTCGCGCTTTGGATGCCTCTGCAAGCCCAGGCAGAGACCCGTGCCGAGATCGTCCAGAAGAAGGCCGCGGAAAATCCCAAGGCCAAGTGGCACGAATTGATGGATACCGGCCCCTTCATCTCCGACACCTTTCTGGCCTTTGGCCAAGAAGGACCTGTTTCCGTGCTGAAAGGCATCGCCATCAAGGTGGGAGACAAAGAGCAGGCCAGTGTGGTCTTCGATACAGAACTCGTCCGCATGGTCGCGGGATTCGACGGTCAAGTCACCCTCGCAGGGACTCCCTGGGACGGAAAACATGGCGGCAACTCTTATCTCCCCGAGGATCCTGGCGCCTATTACTTTGCCACCAATCGCACGCCCGGTTGGTCCGTGGACGGTAAATGGGAAGACCCACGCAAGGACAGCAACGGTCCATTGCCGGATGAGCACGCCGAATATCTGGGAGTCTATCAGCATGGCGCGGAAGTGGTTCTCAGCTACACCGTTAGCGGAACGCCGGTTTTGGAAATGCCGAGCTACGATAGCGGGGCCCTGATTCGATCCTTTGAAGTGGGCGAGGTCACCAAAGACCTCCAGATCCTCCTTTCCGAACCTGTTGAAACCGCATCGGAACTGAAGGAAGTCGCCCCCAACCTGGTCAGCGAGACGGACGGTCTGGAGATCAAGACCCTCGAAGATGGCAAGGTGGTCCTCCCCATTCCCGCTGGCACGAAATCGGCCCGGTTCCAGGTGATTTACGCCGATCCCATGCTGGACGTCAGTTCATTTGCGGTTCCTGAGCTGAAGCCCCTCACGAAAGGTGGCCCGGCTCTGTTCCCGGAGACCATCGCGCTGAATGGCATCCTCGGTCAGGGAGAAGGTTCCTACATCTCGGACAGCATCCCACTGCCCAAGGACAACCCCTGGATGTCCGAGATCCGCTTTGGCGCTTTCGACTTTTTCTCGGACGGCAATCGCGTGGCCTGCTCCACCTGGAATGGCGATGTGTGGATCGCGGAAGGAATTGGCGGCGACCTCGAAACCATCACCTGGCGACGCTTTGCCAGTGGGCTCTACCAGACCCTCGGCCTGAAGATTGTCGATGATGTCGTCTACACCCAGGGCCGGGATCAGCTTACCCGCCTGCACGATCTCAACAATGACGGCGAGGCGGACTTCTATGAGTGCTTCAACAACGATGTGCTCATCACGGAAGGCTTCCACGAGTTCAGCTTCGATCTCCAGACGGACAAAGAGGGCAACTTCTACTTCAGCAAAGCCATGCCCGTGCTCGCGGGTGGCCGCGGCTTTGCTCATCACACCCCTCACAATGGGGCCATTCTCAAAGTCAGCCCCGACGGCAAGAAACTGGAACGCGTAGCCTGGGGCATTCGTGCGCCGGGCGGTATCGGCGTGGGTCCGGAGGGCCAACTCACCACGGGTGAAAATGAGGGCTCTTATGT
>JBHIXE010000273.1:7610-7927 GCA_041984905.1 Verrucomicrobiales bacterium
GCAAGATTACCTGGAGCGATCCCAAGGGCGGCAGCTTCCACGGCGTGATTCCCAGTGAGTGGGACGGCAAGGAGTTCGTCTCCGTGCTGCCAGGTCAACCAAGCGAGTATGAGAAGCCGCTCTGCTGGCTCCCCTATTACGTGGACAACTCCAGCGGCAGCCAGTTCTGGGTGCCGGAAGACAGCGAGTGGGAACTGCACCGCGGCGAAATGATCCATCTCTCCTACGGCAAGAGCTCTGTCTATCGCGTGCTGCGGGAAGTCGTCAACGGCCAGATCCAGGGTGGCGTCTACCGCCTGCCCATTGATCTGACCACC
>JBHIXE010000274.1:0-3196 GCA_041984905.1 Verrucomicrobiales bacterium
ACCACCAGCGGAGAAGTCCTGGCGCTCGACGCCAAGTTCAATTTTGATGACAACGCGCTCTACCGTCACCCGGACATCGCCGCCATGCGGGACCCGGAAGAAGAAGATCCTCGCGAAGTCGCCGCTTCTGAGTTCAACCTGAACTACATTGGTCTGGACGGAAACATTGCCTGCATGGTGAACGGCGCTGGCCTTGCCATGGCGACGATGGACATCATCAAGCACCACGGCGGAGATCCTGCCAACTTCCTCGACGTCGGCGGTGGCGCCAGCGAGGAGCAGGTGCGGGAAGCGTTCAAGATTCTGGTCGCCGATCCCAAGGTGGAAGCGATCCTGGTTAACATCATGAAGTGCGATGTGATCGCGCAAGGCGTGATCAATGCCGCCAACAGCATCGAGGGTTTCAATGTTCCCCTGGTCGTTCGCCTGGAAGGAACCAATGTCGAGGCGGGCCGCGCTCTTCTGGAGCAGTCTGGACTCAAACTCACCACAGCCACAGATTTGACGGACGCTGCTCAAAAGGCGGTGCAAGCAGCTGCCGCCGCCTGATTTATGTCCATTGGCGCCACAGGATTTGCTTACGTCGGCTACCCAGTCGCGGATCTCGAACGGTCGCGACACTTTTATGGTGAAGTCTTAGGACTGAAGTGTATCCACGATGAACCGCTCGGTACAGGCGGGGATCAGCGCTGGATCGAATACGAAGTCGGCAACGAAACCCTGGCCATATCCAACGCCTGGCCGCCCTCCGGCCAGAGCGGCCCCTCCGTAGCAATCGAAGTGGAAAACCTCGAAGCTGCGATGGAACACTTGCGGCAGAGCGGAGTCCCGATCATGCTGGAAACCCTGGAATCTCCCGTCTGCCATATGGCCGTTGTCCTCGATCCCGATGGAAACGCCGTCACCATTCACCAACTGAAATCTCAGTCTCACAACGCCTGACCCCACCCCACTGCAATGTCCGTTCTTGTCGACTCCAATACCCGCCTTCTGGTCCAAGGGATCACTGGTAAATCCGGCAGCTTCCACGCCAAGGGCTGCATGGACTATGGAACCAACGTGGTGGCGGGCGTCACTCCGGGCCGCGGTGGAGAGAAATTCGAAGACTCCGTGCCGATTTTCGATACCGCCATGGAAGCGCGGGAACAGACGGGTTGTAACGCGACCATGATCTTCGTGCCCCCGCCCTTCGCCGCGGATTCCATCATGGAGGCGGCCGACGCAGGCATCGAGCTGGTCATTGCGATCACTGAAGGCATCCCGGTCACGGACATGATGAAGGTGAAGAATTACCTGGCGGATAAGGACGTGACTTTGATTGGCCCCAACTGCCCTGGCATCATCACCCCTGGCCAATGCAAGATCGGCATTATGCCAGGGTATATCCACAAGCCGGGTTCCATCGGCATTGTCTCCCGCTCGGGAACATTGACCTACGAAGCCGTCTGGCAGGTGAGCTCTGCAGGTCTTGGACAATCCACTTGTATCGGGATTGGTGGAGACCCCATTCACGGGATGACGCACCAGCAGGCCGCTGAACTCTTTGCCAACGATCCCGGCACGGAAGCCTTCATTCTGATCGGCGAAATCGGAGGTTCAGAAGAGGAAGAAGCCGCAGCCTGGATCAAAGACAATTGTGACAAACCCGTCGCCGCCTTCATCGCGGGAGCCACGGCTCCTCCCGGACGCCGCATGGGCCACGCCGGAGCGATCATCGCTGGCGGCAAAGGCACCGCCGAAGCCAAGAAAGAAGCGCTGCGCGATGCGGGCATTGCTGTTGCCGAGACGCCCGCCGATATGGGCGCGACGCTGCTGAAGGCCCTGAAACGATAATCCCTTTCATCCCCCAATTAGTTAACGAGGAACATCCCCCGAATACGAAATCATGTCAGAACAACCCACCTATTCCAAAGGCCTGGAAGGCATCATTGCCAACGAATCCGCGTTGAGTCACGTGGAAGGAAAGGAGGGCAAGCTCTGGTATGTCGGTTATTCCATCAACGATCTGGTCGAGCAGACGTCCTTTGAAGAAGTCATCTACCTGCTTCACAAGGGTAAGCTCCCCACCATTTCGGAACTGCATCAGCTCAACACCACTCTGCGGGCTCAGCGCGAACTGCCCCAGGGCGTGATCGACTTCCTGATGGCGGCCCCGAAGGACGCGGCGCCCATGGATGTCATCCGGACCGGTGTCTCCATGCTGGGGCTTTACGACTTGCGCGGCGAGGATCAGGATCGGTCCCTCAATGAGGAGCGGGCCCTGAGTATCTGCGCCAAGATGCCCCTCATTGTGGCCTACTACCATCGCGCTCGTCAGGGACTGGACCTTCCGCCCGTGCGCAAGGACCTCGGTGAAGCGGCTCATTTCCTCTACCTGATCAACGGCGAGGAACCCACCAAGACTGCCGCCAAGACCCTGGACGTCGGCTACATTCTCCACGCGGATCACGGGATGAACGCCTCCACCTTCAGCGCTCGTGTGACCATCGCGACCCTGAGCGATATTTATTCCGCCATCACTTCAGCCATCGGCACCTTGAAAGGGCCGCTGCATGGGGGCGCCAACGAAGGCGTGATCAAGATGCTCCACGAAATTGGTGAACCGGCCAACGTCGACGCCTGGGTCGAGGAACGACTGCAGAACAAGGAGAAGATCATGGGCATTGGGCACCGCGTTTACAAGACGCTCGATCCCCGTGCTCCTCACCTGCAGAAGATGGCGCTGGAATTGACGGCGGACCTGGGTGAACCCAAGTGGATCCAGATGTCCGAGCGCATCGCGGAAATCATGCGGGAACGCAAGGGGCTGAACGCCAACGTCGATTTCTACTCCGCCACGGTTTACTATTCCCTGGGGATTCCCACCGATCTGTTCACTCCGATTTTCGCCATCTCCCGGGCTGCCGGCTGGACCGCGCAAGTCCTGGAACAATTGGATGACAATCGCCTTTACCGGCCGCTGACCAAGTACACGGGCCCGATCGGGCAGCAGGTGCAGCCCATCGCGGAGCGGACTTGATCACAGCCGGTTTATCCGGTTGATTAGGCCTCGTATTTCCGGACTTCCTGACAAAGCTCCCTATGAGGCCCCCGAAAGATGTAACTCAGTTGCTGAGAGATCTCATCGCGATCCCCAGCGTCAATCCTGACGGCGATCCGGGAACGGATCAAACTGGAGAGAAGGCCTGCGCGGAAT
>JBHIXE010000274.1:3206-7916 GCA_041984905.1 Verrucomicrobiales bacterium
TACGTTGCGGAATTCCTGAAGCTTTGTGGCGCCAAGGTCACCCTGGAGGAAGTACGTCCCCAGCGGCCCAATGTGATCGGTCGATTCCCCTGCTCCAATCCCCAAGCGCCCCGAGTCCTCTTTGGCCCTCACCTTGACACGGTGGGAGTCACTGGAATGACCATCGATCCCTTTGGCGCGGAGGTCCGCGATGGCCGGATCTGGGGACGAGGCGCCAGCGACACCAAGGGAAGCGTCGCTTCCATGCTCTGGGCCATTTACGAAACGCGCGATCTGATCCCGGAACTGGATCTTGAGGTAAGCTTTGCGGGATTCATGAGCGAGGAGAGCGAGCAATACGGCTCGCAGCACTACGCTAAGCATCACGCCGACAAGACCGACTTTGCCATCGTTGGCGAGCCTACAGATATGGATGCGGTCGTCGCGCACAAAGCCTGCTGGTGGTTTGATATCACCACGACCGGCCTCGCGGCCCATAGTTCCAAACCTCAGCTTGGTGAGAATTCGATTTCCAAGATGGTGCGGCTCATCGCCGCCATGGAGTCCGAACTCCCCGTTCAACTGGCAGCTTTCGAGAATGAAATGCTGGGCCTCCCCACTTCCAGCTTCAACATGATCCAGGGCGGGTCCCGGCCGAACATCGTGCCTGACGAATGCACCGTGACGCTGGACATTCGCGCTACGCCGGAGCTCTTCGCACAAGGGGTGGATACCTTCATCCAGGGCATCCTCGATGAAACCGGCTTTGTCGATGCGGGACTCCACATTCGCACCAAGAGCCCCACGCTGGATACTGATCCCCAGAACCCCATCGTGCAGCGATTTGTGGAGCAAGGCTCCAAGCTGGTCGGAGCACCGTGGTTCTGCGACGCTGGCTGGCTTGCTGTCGGCGGTATCCCCGGGATCGCCATCGGCCCTGGCTCCATCGCCCAGGCCCATACCGAGGATGAGTGGATCAAGATTGAGGATCTCGAGTCTGGGGCTTGGAGGTTCGCAGAGTTTTTGCGGAGCTATGGAAAGTAGCAGGCACACTCCGTGTGCCGTTTCACATCCTTCCGCTGACGGCACACGGAGTGTGCCTACTACTGTCTTCCTCCAAAAAACGCAGGTCCCTAATTCGTGGCCACCTGAACGCCCTGCGGCTTGGCGGAGACGATGAGGGCAGAGTAGCCCTGCTGCTTCCAATACTGTATGAAGTCGCCCTTGCCGATGCTTACGTAGCCGTATTGCGGATCCATGAGCAGCAACTCCCCGGAGGAACTCCCCATCACCACCACGTAGTGGTTCTTCCAGCGATCTCCCGGGCCCATAATGGCGCGCCGGTCAAAGGTTTCGATCAAGGGCAGGTCCTTGCTGAAGTAACGCCCCTTCGGGAGAGTCATGGCGGTAATCACCGGGCGCCCTTTGCCGACGTGCTCCAGCAGCTGGTTGAGGGGATCCTTGTCCAGAGTCACCCCAAAGGCCAGGAGGTCCTTGTCCAGAGCGATCTCCCGCAACTGCAGCAAAGGATAGCCATCCTTGGAGTAGGCCGGATAATCGGAAATGAGTTGAGGCTCCGTGACAATGACGCCGCTGTCGTCTGCCCAGTATTGAATGACACTCGCCAAGGCTGCCGCACCACAGGACTCCTGCTCCGTTTGATGCACGAGCGGCACCTTGCTGTATTTGAAATCCAGAAACTCCACCGCGAACGCCTTGTCTCCGGTGGTTTTCGGCTCCACGCTAGAGCAACCTCCCAGGAAGAAGGGAAGGCTAAGTGTCAAAATCGACACAAAAGCGGTAAGAATTAGCCGGATCATCGAGACGGCCATAGTATCGCAAACCGATTTGAAGCGGCAAGTCAATCCATGCCCAAACTTACCAGCCCTGCCACGCCCGATATCGACCTTGTCCAGCGCGCCATCAGCTTTGCGGCACGCGCTCATGTGCCCCAGCTGCGCAAGGACAAATGCACCCCCTATGTCGCCCACCCTTTTCGCGTGTTCTTCGTCGTTCGGCACATCTTTGGCGTCGAAGACACCGTCGCACTTTGTGCGGCGCTCTTGCACGACACCATCGAGGACACGACCACCGATTATGACGACATTCTGGAAGACTTCGGCGCGGAGGTGGCGGATGCGGTGGCAGCCCTGACCAAAGACATGCGCCTTCAGAAAGACATCCGGGAGAAGCAATACGACAAAGATTTGGCGAAAGCCTCCTGGCAAGCCCGGTTGGTGAAGCTGGCGGATGTCTACGACAACTTCTGCGATGCGCAGAGCCCAGGCATGCGCAAAAGCGCCGGAAAGAAAGCACCGCGAGCAATAGCCTGTGCCGGCGACGACGCCCGGCTCTCAGATGCCGTGAAGAAGCTCAAGACATTGGTCGAGGTCTGAACCCGCACTTGGTTTCGATCGTCCAGGCGACTTTGACGACTCAGACTTGGAGAGCTCAAGCCAACGGACCTTGGACGCGGCCTTTCCTTGCACGGGCCAGCGGGCCAGCGTTGAAAACGCCATTCATATTAGCCTGGGGCAACGCCCCAGGACTGAGCGAGTGAGGCACAAGCGCTGAAAGCGCGACTCATCATTCTACCTCCAGGCATTGCTCATTCTCGATGAATCGGACTGTTAGCCCTTCGGAACTTGATCCCAGTTACCTGGGGCGTTGCCCCAGGCTAATATGAATGGCGTTTTCAACGCTGGCTTGGCAAAGCTCTACCAGTCTCGTACCTACGCCCGGTCCTTTTGCCGCGCCATGACGTCAAGCACTGCCTCTTTGGGTGGCGGTGCATGGAAGGTGCCGTGCGCTTCTTCCACACTCGTACGGTAATCCTCGGACACTTCCAATAGCTGGGAATGCGCCCCGCGCAGATGATAGTGCGGGATGTTGGGATAGATGTGGTGGATCAGATGGAAATCATTGCCGTATCCCAGCAGGGCCCAACGCGTGAACCAGTCCGAGTGGATGATGCGAGAGTTGTCCAACTGTCCCTGCCCCAGGTTGGCATGCTGGTAGATCTCTCGCAGCAGCATGAGATAGGGAAAGACGTAGATCAGGGGAAAGATCCAGAAGAAGATGAAGTAGAGGGCGAAGTCGATCCCAACGAAGTGGCGGGTCCAACTGACCCCCAGGAAGAACACGGTATAGAAGCTCATGCGCACGAGGGCACTGATCTTGGCGTTATAGTTCAACTTTGCCGGCAAGACAAACTTCTCCTCAGGCATCCTGGCCCAGATCGCCACCGCGATGGCATACCAGGTGATGGGCATCGCCACGACCAGCCAGGCGATGTTGATGAACTCACTGAGATAGATGAATCCTACCAGGAGAAGCAGGTAGGCAAAGCCCAGCACCGTCGTATTTCCGAGCACACCTTTGGCCCCACTCTTGCGGGCAGGCTCTTTGACGTCCTTTTCCGGATCCACCGGCGATAATCCTCCCCCGAGCGTGAGCACATTGAGGAGGTCGAGCAGATTGCGGAACACGAAGGGCGGCCAGAAGAACTTGAGGTAGTACTGGTAGATGAATGCCGGCTTGGGCATGGGAAACTTGGCAAAGAGCTCCTCTGCCTTCTCCCCCGCCAGATTGGGATCTTTCCCCGGGTTATTGGGATACAGGTGATGGTTGAGATGCTTATTGCGATACTGAACCAGGCTACTCCAGATCGGGAAAAAGCAGAGTAGATCCGCCAACACGTCGTTCCATTTGCGATTGGAGACCAGCATGTAGTGGGAAGCCTCGTGCCCCATCAGTCCTATCCGGTGGATGAGGCAACCGTTGATCAGGAAGGTCGCGATACTCACAGGGACGCACCACCAAAGCGAAATGCCCCAGGTATCCATATTGTGGAAAAAGACCATCACGCCCACAGCGAGGGCAATAGCACAAGTCCAGTCCACCGCGAGTGCCATCAGGTTGCGATAGGGACGCAACCTGGTCCACTGACGGAGGCTTGGGGCATCCAGGAGTTGGGCAGCCTTCATGGTTAGCAGAGTTCGTTGGGCAATGCCTGAGGCAGATTATACGGCGCTTCTGGCCCGTGCAAGCCACTCCGCGCGGATTTTCCCGTTGTCTGAAGAGGTTGCGTACCCTCAATCGAGGGAATCTACCACTTCGATCGCCTCGGGAATTTCGTAGGGCCAGCGTTTCAAGGAGAAGGCCCAATCCGATTGGATTCGTTCCACCTGGGCGCGAGCCATCTGGTGGACGTTTCTCTTGTAGTTCTTCTTACTCTCCACGTACGGGGAAATGGCGGCAAGGCCAGCTTCCTTGTTGGGCAGCTTGAAGTAGTCATAGATACGGGTCAACTCCTCCATGGGTTGCTCCGTAATGGCCTCGTAACTGGTCTCGATGATGTCCTCGGCAGGAATCTGCTCCCGTTGTTCCAGATAGGCTCCCAGTAGCCGTTGGTACTTGTAGTAGACCATTTCCTCGAAGTCCACGTCTTCAAAGTCCTGCCAGGCAAACGCGGACATGAGCCGGAAATACCGGTTCAGACTGGAAGCCCAGACTTCGTAGGGATTGCGATGGATGTAGATGAAACGCGCCCTGGGAAAGAGCTCTTTCAGAAGGGTGATCCGGGCCGTGGAAGGCGGATTCTTCAGCAGGAGCTGGCGATCGTTGCCCGCCATGCTGAGTTTCTTGAGAAGCGTGACGTAGGCCTTCTTGAAGCGTTCAATGGCGGCGTCATCCACATCCTTGAAGAAGACGGTGCGCTCGAAGTGCCGC
>JBHIXE010000275.1:0-7900 GCA_041984905.1 Verrucomicrobiales bacterium
GACGCTGCCCTGCACGGCGTAAGACTCCGACTTGGACTTGAGCGACTGAGCATCCTCTTCCTTGAAGAGGCGATTGAAGAGATCGCGCGTCGTCTCGATGGCTGGGATGTTGATCCCGTTCCGCGTCCAGGAAAGGCGGAGCGCCTGTTCACCGCGAGACGTCGGTCCCGCGCTCAAGGTCAGGGAAGGGAACCGCGTCTTGGATCCCACCTGCTCCGCGGCGCGTTGGTCGATGGATTGGTTGCGATTCGGCCACTGACCCGCTTCCACATCCCGCATGCCACTCAGGAAAGAGTGACAGGCAATGTGACCGCCGGAGACCCCATGATCCAGGTGAGAGAAGACGGTGAAGTCCTTCTCATGCGCTGCCAGCGGTTCCAGGAGATAGGGCAACTTCTGGAAGGGACCTGCCGCAGTGGGGAAGAAGCCATCCGGCAGCATCCCAAAGGGGTTGGCCACGCAGACGAGTCGCTTCGGCACCTCCCCAGCAAGGGCAAAGGCTTCGAGCGAAGGAAGGGCCAGGGAGATCCCGGCGGCGCGCAGAAAGTGACGGCGATTCATGGAGTGGGTAAGAGAGAGTCGAGGCGGGCGAACGGCTATTCCTCTTTTTCAAAGAAAGGGAACAGCTGTTTCAGCACCTCTTTGCTGGGCTTGCGCCCGTATTCACAGATTTCAAAAGCTTCAGCATACTTCACCGCGTTTCCCTTTTCCTCTCCATACCACTCCACGAGTTCATCGCGAAAGCGGTTCGCCAGGTTCTCATGGCGTCGGCCCCAAGATTGCGTGAGTTGATTCAGGCGGCGTTCTGGATCGCTTTGGAAGCGCTGTTTGCTCGTCTCGGGATTCCCCAGCGCACCACCTTCATAGACTTGAGATTCCAGGGCGTCGATGGCGTTCACCTTTTTCTCGAAGACGTCATCAATGGAGATCGCGATGTCGGGAGTGAAGGGATAGGGCTTGGTGAAGTTGTCGGGGAAAAAGAAGAAGTAGGCGTTCTTCGCCAGGGGCGGTGTATCCGGGCAGAAATTCGGCACGGAGACCATGAAGGCGGCGTCCTGAACCAGGATCCCCACATAGCGGTGGTCCGGGTGATAATCCCAGGGGCGATGCGAGAAAACGGCATCCGCGTTCCACTCGCGAATCAGCCGGGTGATCTTCTTGCGATTCTCCAGGGTGGGCATGAGTTCGCCGTCATGGATATCCAGCACTTCGACTTCCCAACCGCCGCGCTTGGCCGCTTCATGGACTTCCGCGGTGCGGCGCTTGGCCAGTTCGCCACCGGACATCTCCCAGTGACCGATGTCGCCGTTGGTCACTGCGACGAGTTTGACCTTGTGTCCCATCGCGACCCACTTGGCTGCGGTGCCGCCGATCTGGAATTCGGGGTCATCCGGGTGAGCGCCAAAGGCGATGATGCGGAGAGGTTCCGCGGTTTTCTCATCCTGGGCGAAAGCAGGGCCCATCCAGGAGAGAGCGAACAAGAGCGTGAGGTAGCGTAGGGATTTCATGATGATGCAATCAGGAGAGGAAATCACGGGGCGCAACTGCAATGCAAGCCCCGCGCATCCGTCTTGACGCCAAGCCGTCCCAATTCGTTTCATGCAGGGAGCTACCATGAAACTCCGCTTCTTTGTTTTCCTCTCGCTCGTTGGGGCCCATTCGGGATGGGCCCAGGATTCCCCAAACCTGATCCTCACCAATGGCAAGATCCTCACCGTGGATGAGAGCTTCTCTCAGGCGGAGGCGATGGCCGTGAAAGGAGAACGCATTCTGGCGGTAGGGAGCAATGCGGAGATCGCCAGGATGGCGGGCGCCGAGACGAAGAAGCGGGATCTGGAGGGCGCGACGGTTCTGCCGGGGCTGATCGACTCGCATGTGCACGCGACCAGCGCGGCGATGTACGAGTTTGAGCAACCAGTGCCGGACTTCGAGACCATCAGCGATGTGCTGGACTATATCCGGGATCAGGCCGCGCAGGCCAAGGACGGGGATTGGATCCGCATGTCGCAGGTGTTCATCACGCGATTGCGGGAACGTCGGTTTCCGACGCGCCAAGAACTGGATGAGGTCGCGCCGAAGAATCCGGTGATCTTCCGGACCGGGCCTGATGCAGCGGTGAATTCCCTGGCCCTGGAGCTTTCCGGGATCGATCGCGACTTCGAGGTGCCGGAAGATTCCAACGCACGCTTGGAGCGCGATCCGGAAACGGGCGAACTAACGGGGATCATCCGCAGTGCGGGAAAGCTCGTACGAACCACCTCATCGGGAGGCGGCCCTTCGCCCACGTTTGAGGATCGCGTGGACCGGTTGAAACAGCTCCTGGCGGATTACAACAGCGTGGGCATCACGGGTATCTCGGATCGGAATGTGAGTGACAGCGCGTTGCGCATCTACGAGGAACTCCATAAGGAAGATGGCCTGACCTGCCGGGTGTATCTCTATCGCGGAGTCGGAGGGGGATCGCCGATTGAGTCGATCAAGGAGAAGCTGGACCAGACGGCAGCGCATCCACTACATGAATACAACAACAAGCTCTGGATGCGCGGTATCAAGGTGTTCCTGGATGGCGGGATGTTGACCGGCAGCGCTTACATGCTGGAGCCCTGGGGCTTGAGTGACTCTTACGGAATTGTGGATCCCGAGTATCGCGGCCTGCGTTACATTGAGCCGGATAAGCTCTACGAGATGGCCAAATACGCCCTGGAGAATGATCTCCAGTTTACGGCGCATGCCGTGGGCGACGGCGCGGTGGAGACGCTCGTCAACGCCTACACCCGGGTCGCCAAGAACGACTTCCCGGTGCGAGACAAGCGACCTTGCGTGACCCATTGCAATTTCATGAGCGCGGATGCCATTGCCAAGATGAGCAAGCACGGCATCGTGGCGGATCTGCAGCCCGCCTGGCTCTACCTGGATGGGAACACGCTGAATGCCCACTTTGGGGAGAAGCGCCTCACCTGGTTTCAGCCTTACCGGTCTCTGTTCGAGCAAGGCGTGGTCGTGGGGGGCGGTTCGGATCACATGCAGAAGATCGGGAGTCTGCGCTCGGTGAATCCCTACAATCCCTTCCTGGGCATGTGGACAGCTCTGACCCGGCAACCGCGCTGGATGGATGGCGTGTTGCATGAGGAGCAGACGATCACTCGGGAGCAGGCCATTCGGCTCTACACGATCAACAATGCCTACATCACCTTTGAGGAGAAGGAGAAGGGCTCGCTGGAAGCTGGGAAGCTGGCGGACTTCATCGTGTTGGATCGAGATATCCTGACTTGTCCGATTGAGGAGGTGCGAGAGATCCAGGTGACGGAAACCTGGCTGGGGGGCCAACAGGTCTTCCAGCGAGGGAAGGAAGAGGCTCCATGAAGATCACCCGCATCAAGGCTTACCAGGTCGACCTGCCTCTCGTTGAGGGCACTTACAATTGGTCCGGTGGCAAGAGCGTCAGCATCTTCGACAGCACCGTGGTTGAAATTGAGACGGACGAAGGTGTCACGGGGTGGGGAGAAGTGTGTCCCCTGGGACCCTTTTACCTGCCTGCCTATGCCAAGGGGGCGCGCGCCGGAATCGCGGAGCTTGGGCCGCATCTCCTGGGCGAAGATCCGCGGCAACTGGGCAAGCTGAACCGGCTCATGGACGCCGCTCTCAAGGAGCACGCCTACGTGAAGTCGGCGATCGACATGGCTTGCTGGGACATCCTGGGTAAGGTCGCTGGACTGCCCGTCTGCGAGCTCATGGGCGGACGCTATGGCGAGGACTACGTTCTCTACCGGGCCATCTCTCAGGAGGCACCAGAAGAGATGGCGGCCAAGGTGTCCGGGTATCGGAAAGAGGGGTATCGTCGCTTCCAGCTCAAGGTGGGGTGTCATGATCCCGATCTCGACATTGCGCGAATCAAGGCGGTTTCCGCGGAACTGTTGCCAGGAGACATCCTGGTCGCCGATGCCAACACGGGTTGGCTCAAGCACGAGGCCTTGCGAGTCTGCCAGGGTGTGAGGGATGTGGATGTCTACATCGAGCAGCCCTGCCTCACTTACCAAGAATGCCGGACGGTGCGGGAGCGTTGGGACGGTCCATTTGTCCTGGATGAGAATATCAACGGGCTCGACCCTTTGATTCGTGGGCATGCGGATCAGGCCATGGACGTGGTAAACATCAAGATCAGCAAGTTCGGCGGCCTGACCAAGGCACGCCAGGCCCGGGATTTGTGCGTGGAACTGGGAATCGCGATGACGATTGAGGACAGCTGGGGTGGCGACATCGTGACGGCAGCGATCTCGCATCTGGCGCACAGCACGCCCACGGAGTTCCTCTTCACCTCCACGGATTTCAACAGCTATGTCTCGGTCCCAATCGCGGAAGGCGCGCCGCATCGCTGCCAGGGGCGGATGGCGGCTTCCAGAGGGCCAGGACTGGGGATCGAACCGATTCTGACCACGCTGGGTGAGCCTTGCCTGGTGATAAAATGATACCTGGCAAGGCTGGTCATCTTCACTTTTTGCTTTCCGCCTGGGGTGAATCTTTCGTGAAGTGGGCCCTCAACCCTCCCCGCTCACTACCAACTGCCTGAGTCTCTTGGATAAGATTCAGGCGAACTCTTGCGTGTCCTTTATAGATGAAAACCCTACTGCTGCTTGGCAGCCTGGCATTGTTGGGCGGTGGTCTCGCGACTGCCGACGTTACTATCACCGAACTGGAAGACCGCATTCGCGTGGAGGTCGACGGTCAACTCTTCACGGAATGGCGTCATAAGGAGTGGAAAGCTCCCTATCTCTATCCCGTCATCGGTCCCAATGGGGAGAATGTGACGCGGCACTATCCCATGAAGGAAGGCGTGCCCAATGAGCAGGATGACCATGAGTGGCATCGTTCCATCCGCTTCTCCCATCGCAATGTGAACGGGGTGAGCTTCTGGTCGCCCGATACCGACTCAAAGGAGCGGGGGCAGATCCAGTTGGATAAGATCGAAAAGATCACCTCAGGGGAAGTGGGGGAAATCGTCCTCTGGAACAATTGGATCGGGGAGAAGGACAAGCGGCTCATCTTGCGGGAAAAAGTCCGTCTGAGCTTCCATCCTTTGCCGGAGCGCCAGATGCTCATGGACTATGACATCGAGCTTCATCCCGTGGAAACGCCATTGACCTTCTTTGATGAAAAGGATGGGGGGCTGGCTGTCCGGGTCGCCGGCACCATGAAAGTCGAAGATCGCAAGACCAAGGAGGGCAATGGCACCATCCTCAACAGCCGTGGCAACAAGAATGCTGAGGCCTGGGGCAAACGGGCGGAATGGGCCGATTACTTTGGGCCAGACCCGAGCGGCAAGACGGTGGGGATCGCCATCTTCGATCACCCCTCCAATCTACGTTACCCCACGCACTGGCACGCGCGGACTTATGGACTCATGACGGCCAACCGGTTTGGGAAAGGGGCCTTCGAGGCCAAGAGCGGCGCGAACAAGGGAGATGGCGACTACACCTTTGAAGGGGACAAGCCGATCCTGCTGCGGCATCGCTTCTACTTCCACCATGGCGACTCCGAAGCCGGTGACGTGGCCAAGCAGTACGCCGCCTATAGCGCGGGTCCCGTGAGTTCCTGAGATCCACCATCACCAGCCATGAATACCTCCTCCAGTCGGCGCACCTTCATTCGCAACGCAGGGCTTAGTGCGGCTGCCGCCGCATCGACCTCCGCGCTCGCCAATCAGGCGAACAACAAGATCCGCATGGGCGTCGTCGGCCTGGGCGGACGCGGCAAAGGGCACGCCAAGCTTCTGGCCGAGCGCCAGGACGTGGAGGTGCACTATGTCTGTGATGTGGACCTGAAGCGGGCAGAAGCCGCAGGCGCTCTGGTGAAGGAAGCGGGCGGGACCCAACCCAAGGTGATTCAGGACCTGCGGGTCATCCTCGACGACAAGGATATCGACGCCATCCTGGTGGCGACGCCTGATCACTGGCATGCTCCCGCCACGGTCCTGGCCTGTCAGGCGGGCAAGCATGTCTACGTGGAGAAGCCCTGCTCCCACAATGTGCGGGAGGGCCGGCTCATGGTGGAGGCGGCTCGCGAATATGATCGCGTGGTGCAGGTGGGGACCCAGGCGCGGAATTCAGCCCATGTGCGCCGGGCCATCGATTTGCTCCGGGAAGGTGCGATCGGGGACGTGCTGGTGGCCAAGGCCTGGGACAGCCAGAAGCGGCGGGACATTGGCCATGGCGAAGCGGGCTCTCCGCCGGATCATGTGGATTACGATCTTTGGTTAGGGCCCGCCCCGTACGAGCCTTTCCACTCCAATCGGCTGCACTACAACTGGCACTGGCGCTATGCCTACGGCACGGGTGACATGGGCAATGACGGAGTGCATGACCTGGACCTTGCGCTGTGGGGCTTGGGTGTGGACGATCAACATCCGGAATTGGTCTGTGGCATGGGGAACAAGCTGTTCTTTGATGACGACCAGCAGTTTCCGGATACGCAGAACGTGACCTTCCAGTTCGCTCCCCAGGGGAGTCAGGGGCAGCGCAAACAACTGATCTTCGAACTGCGCATCTGGACTCCCTACCGCATGGAAGGCTATGAGAACGGGGACGCCTTTTACGGGACCAAGGGGTACCTCCTGCTCGGTAAAAACGATGGCTACCGGCTCTATGGTGAAAAGGACAAGCTGATCGAGGAAGTGAAAGCAGAGGGTGCCAATGCGGACAATACCCGCGTTCACCATGACGATTTCCTCACCTGCATCCGGGAAGGAGGACGGCCGCAGGCGGACATCGAGATCGGTCACCATGGCGCTACGGTCTGTCATCTCGGCAACATTGCGGCCCGGCTGAAGCGAAACCTGGCCTTTGATGGGGCCAACGAGCAGATTATAGGAGATGAGGAGGCGAACGCTCTTCTGACACGAACCTATCGCGATGGTCATTGGGCAAGCCTGGCCTAACCTGAATCCGCGAGAACCATTTAAACGATGCCTGAAAAATTCAAAGTCGCCATCATTGGCCATACGGGACGGGGTAACTACGGCCACAGTATGGATGTCTGTTGGAAGGAGTTCCCCAATACCGTAGAAATCGTCGGGGTCGCCGACCCGGATGAAATGGGGCGCAAGACCGCGCAGGGACGTCTCGGTGGTCCCAAGGCGTTTGCGGACTATCGCGAGATGCTGGACGAGACCAAACCGGACATCGTCTCCATCTGCATGCGGCATCCGGATCAGCACCGGGAGATCTTCCTGGCTGCGGCAGAGCGGGGCATCCACGCCATGATGGAGAAGCCGATGTGCCTCAGTCCGGCGGAAGCGGATGATATGGTGGCGGCGAGCGAGAAGTACAATGTGAAGCTCGCCATGGCGCACCTGACACGCTACAGCCCCATTCTGGAAACCGTACAAGGAGTAATCGGAGACGGGGCGATCGGCGATGTGCTGGAGATTCGGGGACGCGGCAAGGAAGATCCCAAGCGGGGTGGGGGAGAAGATCTCTGGGTGTTAGGAAGCCATATCCTCAATATATTCCATGCCCTGGGAGGCGAGCCCAACTGGTGTTTTGCCTCGATGATGCAGGATGGGCATCCGGTCACCAAGGCGGATGTGGCTCCTGGAAATGAAGCGCTCGGGCCGCTCGCGGGCGATAACGTTCACGCGGTCTACGGGCTTGATGGCGGGCGGATTGCGACCTTTGATTCCGTGCGAGGCGCCGGATCCAAACCACCCTGGAGATTCGGAGTTCAGATCATGGGGACAGAAGGGGTCATCGAGATCCTGACCGAGTTTCTGCCCAAGGCAGCCATCCTTCAGGATCGTGCCTGGTCACCTTTGCGGAGTGGAGCGGAATGGCAGTCCATCACCAGTGCGGGGATTGGCAAACCGGAACCCATTCAAGGGAATGACCGGATGCTGGGGAACATGACA
>JBHIXE010000276.1:0-7877 GCA_041984905.1 Verrucomicrobiales bacterium
CCCTCTCAATTTCGTACGATGCGTACGAAAGGATCCTCTTCGTGTTCTTGCCTCGCCGAGACGGCTTGATGCACCTAGCGCTTGGGAGATTTCAAAGCCTCAAATGCGCTTACGATATCGAGGAGTTCTTCGGTTACGGATTCCTGTCTCTGCTGGTGGAATCGCAGCCGGAGTTCCTGGCTCTGTTCCTGAATGTTCTGTTCCGCCCGGCGCATGGATGCGAGACGACTGGCGTTCTCGCTGGCAAGGGTTTCCGCGAGGGCGCGATAGATGGAAATAAACAGGAACTGCCGGGTCAGGGCGGAGAAGAGTTGATCCGGTCCCACATTGATCATGGGGAGGCATCGGGAAGGCCACGGTTCCGCGGCGATCGCATCCAGCCAGACCTGATCAAGGGGCAAGAGGTGCTCGGTCTTGGGGCTGTAGGTGGAGCGGGAAAGGTGCTGACTGTAGAAGAGGATGATCTGGTCGATCTCGTTGTGTGTTTGCCAGGCATCGATCTGCAGGAGAATGGACTGTACCGCGGGCGTGATCCCCGCGATCGAGCCGGGCATTCTGCATGTCGCATCGCTGGTTTCCCCCACTTCGCCAAAGCGGGCGGCGATCTGGCCCCCCACGGCAAGGATCCGGGAGTTGGAGCGAGTGAGTTTCATCTGCGTCATTTCTTCACGAGCATGCGCGACGATCCGGTCATTCAATGGGCCGCACAATCCTTGATCGGACCCAAAGATCAGGATGCCAGCGCGTTGCCGGGGAGCGCTCGTGATGCTGGCCCGGATGTCCGGATGATGGAGGAGCAGTACTTGAAACCCAGTCTCTACGTTACGCGTATAGTCGGCCAGGGATTCGACCGCCTTTTCAAACGAGCGGATATTGACGGCGGCCAGGGCTTTCATCGTCCGCACGATCGAGTAGAGGTCCTCCGTGGTATCGATGCGCCGTTGCAGTTTTTCAAGTGTCTCCACGGAGCCAGGTTGGGTTAAGATTCAGGGGTAAGGAAGGGAGCGAGGATGCGGCTGGCTACCTGGCAGATCTCGCTGCGTTCGGTCTGCTCCAACCGGGTTCCTTGTTCGATTCGGTCGTAGAGAGGGCCCAGTCGCGAGCGCGTTTGAGAGAGCAAGGCCTCTTCGGCCGCTCGGATCCGGTCCAGGGGAACCTGGTCCAGCAACCCTTCTGCCGCCACGAGAAGCACCATGATCTGGTCACTGGTTCTCAGGGGCTTGTACTGGGGCTGTTTCAGGATTTCCCGGACGCGCTTGCCGTGTTCCAGGGTGGCACGGGTGTCGGCTTCGAGCCGGGTCCCGAACCGGGCAAACACCTCCAACTCTTCAAACTGGGAGTAGGAGAGCCGGAGCTCACCGGAAAAGGCGCGGAAGGCCGGCACCTGGGCCTTGCCGCCCACGCGGGAGACCGATTTGCCGATGTCCACGGCCGGGAGATTGCCCTTGTGAAAGAGGGATGGGGAGAGATAGATCTGGCCGTCCGTGATGGAAATGAGGTTGGTAGGAATGTAGGCGGAGAGGTTCTGCGCCTCCGTCTCGACGATGGGAAGTGTGGTGATGGATCCGCCGCCTAGCTCCGGCCGCAAGCGGGTTGAGCGCTCCAGCAGGCGGGAGTGCAGATAGAAGATGTCTCCCGGATAGGCCTCCCGGCCGGGAGGACGGCGCAGGAGCAGGGACAATTCCCGGTAGGCCTGGGCATGGCGAGTCAGATCATCAAGAATGAGTAGTACGTCCTTTCCCGCTTCCATCAAAGATTCCGCCATGCTCATCGCGGCGAATGGGCAGACGTATTGCTGGCCGGGAGGGTCGCTTCCGTTGGCCACCACCACAATCGTATGAGCCAGGGCATCCCGTTCCTTGAGGGCTGCAATCACTTTGGCCACGGCAGTGGCACGCTGACCCACGGCGCAGTAGACACAGACGACGTCTTTATCTGCCTGATTGATGATGGAATCCAGGGCGATCGCTGTTTTCCCGGTCTGGCGGTCGCCGAGGATCAATTCCCGCTGGCCGCGGCCGATTGGGATGAGGGCGTCGATCGCCTTGATCCCGGTCTCTAGAGGTTGCTCAACAGGTGCGCGATCAAAGATTCCCGGCGCTGGCCGGTCCACGGCGCGCCTTTCTTTCGCCGAGATGGCGCCGCCTCCATCTAAGGGACGGCCCAAGGCATCGACGATCCGACCCAGCAGTCCTTCCCCGACGGGCACATCCAGCACCCGGTTGGTCCGGCGCACTTCACTTCCCACGTGGATCTCGCCACTGGCATCCAAAAGAATCACGCCACATTCTTCGGGACCGACGTCGAAAATCTGTCCGTAGAGGTTTCCTCGAAAGCGGATGAGTTCCTCCGACTTCGCGTTGCTCAATCCGGTGACAATCCCGACCCCATCCGACACGGAAGCGACTCGTCCCACCTTGTGTAGATCCAACTCGGGAGGGTTTTCGCTACGCAATCGCGCCAAATGCTCGAAGGTATCTCCGACCACCTCTCCAAGTCTGGCGGAGTCGAGTATGGACTCTGGGTCAGGCGGCGTGTTGCCTGTCTCCTTGGGATTTCCGGATTTCTTCTTCAATGGATTCAGAAAGCAATTCTTCGATTCGCTCCAGTTGATCGTCGAAACTCCATCCGAGCCGGTGGCCATCGACTTCAATCTCGGCGCCACAGACCAGACCCGGTTCCACTTCGTAGATCCATTGGATGGGGGCTTCGCTAGTGGTGAGGCTCTGAAAGCTGGTTTCGATCTTGGTGACGGACTCCGGGCTCAGCTCGAATGCGCTGCGGAGCACGACACTTTGATCGGGTTTTCTTAGTACGTCCGCTATCTGTTGCCTGGTCGACTCATCCATTCCCGAGAACTGTTGCAGGAGGACTTCGACCATGCGGTTCTCCAGATCGACGCCTGCCATCTTCTCCATCAGGGAGCGGGCAAGCGTCAGGCATTCCCTGGTGATTTGTTGGCGCAGGTCGTAAAGGAACTCCTGCTGCTCCCGCTTCAGAGCGATGGACCAATCTTCCCGCATCCGTCTCAGCTCATCGCGAGCATTCTTCAGCAGAGCCTGACGTTGTGCTTCCGCTTCCTCCTGGGCTTTGGCGAGCGCGGCGTCTCGCTGAACATCGATATCCCGGAGCTGGTTCTGGTAATCCTGGGACGCCGCTTCAAGAGCTTTCCTTTGGTCGTTGATCTCATCACTGCGGCTCTGAAAGTCTTCTTCCCGCTGGTCAATAGCCTGGAGGATTCGTCCGTAGAGGAAGAACTTCAACAAGCCGACCAGGATCAAGAAGTTGATGGCCTGGGCTGCAACGGTGAACCAGTCAATCAGCATGAGGTTAGCCTTTCGCGGCGTTAGCGATGGCCCAGTCCCAGAAAGGATTGGCAAAGATCAGGATCATGGTGACCACGAAGCAGTAGATCGCGGTGGATTCGACCATCGCCAAACCGACAAATAACGTACGGGTTATGCGGTTGGCTTCGTCTGGTTGTTGAGCGATGGCGGCCAGGGCGCGGGCCAGGGCGAGACCTTCGCCAATTGCGGGGCCGATTGAGCCGAGACCAATCGTCAGTCCGGCAGCGAGGATCGACATGGTTCCGATGTCTGCGATACTAGAGTCCATAGTGGATGGCGGTTAAGGTTGTGGTTGGAGTTCAGGTGAGGTCGTGCCTCTACGGGATTCCTCGTGAGCTTGAGAAGCCGAGGAGATGTAAACCACGCTGAGCACGGCAAAAATGTAGGCTTGAATGACTCCCGTGAGGAGGCCCATGACCTGCATGACCACGGGGAAGACCAGGGGCACAATGGCCAGGAGAATGGCGGCGATTTTCATGCCGCTCATGGCATTGCCGAACAAGCGGACCGCCAGCGCCAGGGTGCGGGAGAGTTCTCCCAGGATGTTGAAGGGCAGCATCAACGGGGTGGGTTGTAGGTACTGACGGAGATAGTTGGCCCATCCTCGTTCCCGAATTCCATAGATCGGCACGGCCAGAAAGACGCAGCCCGCCAGTGCCGCCGTTGTCGAAAGAGAGGCTGTTGGCGGATAGAATCCGGGCACGATGGCGAGGATATTCGAGGTAAGGATAAAGAGGAAGATGGTGCCGACGAAAGGGAGGTAGCGATCTGGATTCTGGTTGCTGATTTCCGCGATTTGCTTCCGCACTCCGCCTATCAGGATCTCCAGGAGATTCTGCCATCGGCCCAGCTTCACGCCGGAACTGAGTCGACGGGTCGCTAAGTGAGAGATTAGCAGGAGAACAGCCATCACCATCCAGGTATGCACCAACGTGGCATTGAGACTGATCTCGCCCCATTGGGCGTAGATCACCTCGTCCGGAGTCACCGTCTTGATGTCAGGTTGCCCGCTCATGAGAGATCGGTGGGGTGGGTTGTGGGAACTGGAGCCGGCGAATCAAAATGGCGCGTGTGAGAACGAATCCTGCGAGGCAGGCGAGGAGCCGCTCCCAGCTGCCGCCTCCGGCCAGGTAGAAGATGAAGAGCACGATTGCGGTTCGGAGCAGGAAGCTCAGGAACATCCAGCCTGCGGCGTACTTGCTCGTTAACAGGTTGGTGACCGTGAGCCAGAGTCCGGCAAAGAAGGCCAGGCCCGCCAATGCGCCGGCGATCAGCGCGGCGATGAGGGCCAGGGAGTTAATCTGGGCGATGATGGTTGTCGTGATCATGATCAGAGCTTTCTTTTCGAATCCAATACCAGGCGTTTGCCATTCCCAGCAGCATTCCACCAAACAGGCCCATAAGCGTCCAGGAGTAGGGGCTGGGATAATGGCGATCGGCCCAAGAGCCCAGCACCGTGAGTCCGACTGCTGGGACTGCTACAGACCAACCTACCAACCCGAACATGCCCAGCCAGAAGGAGGCCCCTTTCTCGCCTTCCTGGAGGGCATGAAGCCGACGCTTTTCCTTTCGTCCGACTTCCTTGGGAAAGAGGGGCGACTGGTCCCGGGATTCTGGGAGCTTGTCGTTGGACTTATCCATGGCGTTGAAAATCGATGAACCGTCGGGCCAGGGCCGTTTCCAGGCGAGCAACGGCGGAGCGGGCGCGTTGTTCTTCCTCGCTGACCACCCGGAAGTCCTGTTCGATCGTGGCTCGCAACGTACCCAGTTGGGTGCCTCTCACCGCCCTTCGCGCCGAGACAACCACTTCCGCGCCCTGCTTGCAGAGGATTCCTTCATCGACCGCAAAGTAGATGAGGTTTTTCTCCGGAGATTCGGCCGTCATCAGGCCCGGTACCAGGGCGGTCACCAGATCCACGTGATTGGGCAGTAGGCAGAAACTTCCGCTGGTGGCTTCGGCTGTCACCTTGGTAATGGGCCCGTCAAAGTAGACCTCGTTTGGGAGCAGGATTTTCAGATTCATGGTAGTTCCTCCCTGCTCTTATCAGTTTGGACCTCGCTAATACCTCCGATCATGAAGAGTGCCTGCTCGGAAACGTTGGAGAACTCGTCATTCAGAATGCGTTCGCAGCCTTCCAGGGCGTCTTGGAGCGGCACCAATTTTCCAGGTTTGCTGGTGAAGCGCTCGGTGGCAAAGAAGGGTTGGGTGAGAAACCGTTCCAGTCGTCTGGCGCGCCGCACTGTGGCCCGGTCTTCCTCGGACAACTCCTCGATCCCCAGCATGGCGATGATGTCCTTGAGTTCCTCATAGGTCGCCAGTGTTTGCCGGACTTCCTGGGCGACCCGGAAATGACGGTCTCCCACGAGATGCGGCACCAGCATCTTGGAGTCGGACTGCAGGGGATCGATCGCTGGGTAGAACCCTTCACTGGCTCTTTTGCGCGATAGTACGACAGATGCCGACAGGTGACCAAAAGTATGGGCGGCGGCTGGATCCGTGAAATCATCCGCCGGCACATAGACCGCTTGAACGGAAGTGATCGCGCCGGTGTGGGTGGAGCAGATGCGTTCTTCCAGTTCGGCGAGTTCCGTGCCCAGGGTGGGCTGGTATCCCAGGCGGGAAGGGATGCGTCCCAGCAATCCCGATACCTCGCTGCCCGCCTGCACGAATCGGAAGATGTTGTCGATGAGAAGCAACACGTCCTTGTGCTCGTCATCCCGGAAATACTCGGCCATTGTCAAGGCCGCATGGCCGACGCGGTAGCGGGCTCCCGGAGGTTCGTTCATTTGGCCAAAGACCAGCACTGTGTTCTGCAGCACCTTCGTATCCTGAAGTTCACGGTAAAGTTCCTCAGCTTCCCGGGTGCGCTCCCCAATGCCACAAAAGAGGCTCACTCCCTGATAGGCGCCCACCATGTTGTGGATCATCTCCATGATCAGCACGGTTTTTCCCACACCGGCTCCGCCAAAAAGTCCGGCCTTACCTCCGCGTTCCAATGGTGCCAGCACATCAATGGCCTTGATGCCTGTCTCGAAGATCTCGGATTGGGTGGAGCGCCGGTCCAGAGCCACGGGAAGTTGGTGAATCGATCTGCGGTCGCAGTCCTTGAGCTCGGGTTTGCGGTCGATTGTTTCACCGAACACATTCAGCATCCGGCCCAGTAGCGAGGGGCCAACCGGAACTTCGATGCTTCGCCCGGTATTGCGCACGGGAGTGTGGATGGCCAGGCCTGCCGTCGAGTTCAGGGCGATCCCCCGGACGGTCGAGGTGTCCAACTGCGCTGCGACCTCCATGACCACGGCGGGAGTGCCTTCGGAGATCAGGCATTGACGTAACTGCGGAACATGTCCCTCGCAGCGAACGTCCACCACGCTCCCCCGAATGGCACTCACGATACCCGCATTTGCAGGAAGCTTCACGACTCCACCCTAATTGACGCGGGAGGCGATTGCTTCGCGTCGATTGAGGAAGGTTGCGCAGGCCTTGAAAAGCTACCTCAACTGCCTTCTCGAATGAGGTTCGCCAGATAGATCGCCGTGATAGGCTCGCCGTCCTCGTCTGTCTCGTGGCTGGAATACCAGGAGACCAGCCCGTTCCCGTTATCGAGTTCCACGAAGCCCGGATAGGAATTGTCGCCGCCGCTGGGCAACTCTGCAAAAGTCTGCAGGGCATCGTCTTTCAGCCAATACAAGGTGGTCTTTGGTCCCTTTCCTCTGCTGCGCCGTCCCCCAACAATCCAATCCTGGCCCCAACGTGCGAGCAAGGGACCGCCGATGTAGGTAGGGAGATCGCTTCGGGTCCATTCCTGGTAGGGCGGGGAAGACTTGGCAAGCTGCGCCAGATTGGAACCAGCCCGACTCACCGCTAAGACGGAGCCGTCCTCCCGAAACTGAAAGGCGGTTTCATTTCCGCGGTTCTCCTGAAATAAAGACAGGAACCTCCAATTAAGACCATCCTCACTCACCAACATGGCGGATTCCATGATGTCCACGCCCCCAGCGCCGCTCTCCTTCTCGCTGAAGCCGCGTTTCCGGCGTGCACAAAGATACGCCTTGTCGTCCCATGCGGCGGCCCGCCAGATGTAGTGGCCATAGGTGCCCTCCATTTGTTGAGGCGAACTCCAGCTCTGGCCATCTTCGGTCCACACCGCAAATCCCAGGTGCTTATTGATGTCATAGAGTTCACGGGGAAGGATTCCCTCAACGCCTGACCACCAGGTTCCCGTGTAGATGAAGAGCTTTCCCCGAAAGCTGAGAAAGTGGGGATCCCGGGTATCCCGATCGGGAAGCCCGGTCCACCGAGTGGCCGCTGGGACAACTCCGAAAGGTGAGCCAGAACTGATCCTGCCATCGGATTAGGTCGGTAAAGGCATTGTGCTCTCCATTGTGAAACACGCGCCGCACATTCTCGACCTGAACAGCCGGCGCCTGGGCTTGAAGAGAAGGGGTGGTGAGAAGAGACAGGGGCAGCAGGACTAGCAAGGGACGCCAAGAATGGTTCATGGGCAACCTGTTACCACAGGGCCGCAG
>JBHIXE010000277.1:0-7853 GCA_041984905.1 Verrucomicrobiales bacterium
TGAGGCCCAGTAGCTTGGCGAGGATGCGATAATGCATGAGCGATACAGCGAGTCGTGAATTGACGGCCCTGGGCTATGGAACCCGAAGGAATTGGGGACGAGTGTTAGGCACGTAAATCAGCTTGGAAAGGGAGATGCAAGCTAGTAAGCGCGGCAGACTTGTCAACCAGCCCACGCACACGCCACTGCGGAAGCTTCAAGCGCCGGCCAATTCCGTCCGGCCCATCCAGCCACCCTCGGTATCGTCGCTCCCCTTGCTCTTGACGACGCGCACGAGCCGCTCGACGGGCACGGGTTGGGAGAATCCCCGAAGCGCCACGGGGTCCACGGCCTGGGTTTCGGCTTCGCCCTTCACCAATTGACTGGTGGCCCTATCCAGGAGCACTTCATGCCCCTTTGCTTCATGACACAGTCGGGAAGCCAGGTTCACCCGGTCCCCCAGAACGGTGTAGTTGAGCCGGTCATGAGAGCCCATACACCCAGCCAGCACCTCACCGGAGGCGATCCCGATTCCAATCGAGATCTCCCTGCCGGTCTCCGCATTCAGGCGATCCCGCTCCTGCATCATGCGGGCTGCACAGCGCACGGCGTTCAGCGCATCGTTCCCATAGGACTTGGGCGCGCCAAAAACCGCCATGACCAGGTCTCCCACGAATTTGTCCACGACCCCGTTGCACTCGTGCACCACGTCGGTCATGGCCGACATATGCTCGTTGAGAAGCTCAATGACATCACTCGGGGGCATTCCCTCCGTCAGAGCCGTGAACCCCCGGATATCACTGAAGAGCACCGTGATCTGACGAAGTTCTCCGCCCAGTTCCACCTCTCCGCGCATCAGTTCATGAGCCACGGCTTTGTCAGTGACCTTATCCAAAATACTGCGGTACTTCTCCTTCATCGCCAACTCGACGGCCATGACGTTGAAGGAAGCGGCCAGCTCCCCGATCTCATCATGAGTCTGCACTGGCACCACCGTATCGAACTTGCCTCCAGCAATGGCTTTCGTCCCGCCCACCAACTGCCGGATGGGAATGGTCATACGACGGCTCACGAACCAGGCCATGGATAACGCCACCGCCAGGACCATGCAGCCAAACAGAGCGGTTCTCCGCTGCAGTGCCGTAATGCTGGCATTCAACTGGGTCAGGGGATAAATCGCCACGTGATAGGCCGGCGGAAGCGTGGAATTGGGATTCAGAACCGTGAGATGCGCATCGTGATGGACCCCGTCAATTGTCAGGGGGATGTGGATAATGCCCTTGGGAATGTTCTCCAGTTCCGCCTCAATCTGGCTCTTCAAATCAGAAGCGGTACTCGTGGGAATCGTGCTGGAGATGACCTCCCCCTCCACGAACAATCCCGCCAGGATTCCAGATGCCTCGGCGCCCTCTTCCGGTGCTCTCCAGAACCGGCCATCTTCCACCGCAAGGGGAAGCCCCACCAGGAGTCCGCCGAGCAGTTCCTGGTCGTTGGGGTCAAAGACGGGCGTGGCAACCACTTCAAACACCTGGGCAAGGCCTTCGGCGTTCGATTCTCCGGTCAGATAAACGCCAAAGTCCTGCCCCGAAAACTGCTGACTTTCGGCGATTTCCTTGAAGTGCCGCAAGCGCTTGCGGCGCTCTTCCTGATCCTTCCCCCGAGGCCCTTCCAGAATTTTGCCTTCCGCATTGACGAGATAAACCACCATTCCTCCTCGGGTGAGAATCTGAGTGGCGATCTGGCTGGCAACGCGATTGGGCTCTGCCGTCCCGCTCGTCCGGCCCAGGCGACTGTCTCCTATCCGTCCGGGAGCGGGGGCACCCACTTCCTCAATGACATTTCTCAGAAACTGCAGGTCGGAGACCTTCACGGGATCGCGCAATGCCTCCAACGTCGCCTCCGCTTTGGCCGCGGCTTCAGACCATTCCGCTACGGTGCTCAAGCGATTGCGCTGAAAGCCCAGGTAGTTGTCCACCTGAGTCAGGAACCGTTGCTCATGCACCTCTCGATAAGCCTTCTGCAGTTCCCGGCTCATTGAGGATAGCACCGTCCAGGTCGAAGCGATCACAATCGCCGTCATGATCAGCATGAGCTTGAGCTGGAAGGAGATTCGCATGGTTGGAGGCTATGTGGGATTCAACCGGAAGATTGAAAAATGGTTTTGGTCCCCAAGAAATACCTGAAGAGGGCGTCACCTATGTATGTCTAAGGTTCTTAGACCAGCTTAACGGCTTTCTCATTGCATTTCCCAGCCAATACTTGTCTCATGAGCAGCATGAAATCTCCCGGTGCGTTCCTGTCCGTGCTTTTCACCCTTTCCCTTCCCCTTTCAGGAATGGCGGTCGACTTCCACAAGGATGTCCTTCCGATCTTTGAGTCCAAATGCTTTCGCTGCCATGGCAACGGCGAGGACAAAGGCGGTCTCGCCCTGGATGCCGATCAGATCTCCAATCACATCCGGTCCTCACGCCAGATCAACCCCGGCAACGCCACCCGCAGTATTCTGGTCGAACGACTGGTGACCGACGATACCGACGACCGGATGCCGAAGAATCGCGGCCCACTGAGCAACGAAGAAATTGAGACCATCAAGAGCTGGATCAACGAAGGTGCCAGCATAGAGATGACTGAGGGCGAGCCAGCCGCAGAAGTTGCCATGAAGGAGAAAGAAGGTCCGAAACCTTTGAAGGGAACCTGGAAGAACAGCCAGGGCACTCCCCTGGAAGCAACTTTGATCAAGGTGGAAGACGGCAAAGCCCACCTGGATACGGGCGACCGCGTTTATGAGTACCCCATCGCGAACCTCCATCCCGATAGTCAGAAGATCATCGCTGAATGGGTGAAGAGCGGCGAGAGCTCCGAGGGCGATGCCCCCAAGGAATAGGCCTGCACTTCGAATCCACCGCCTACCATTTTTCGAATGCGCCCGGGAAACCCCCGGGCGTTTTTGTTTCGTAGAGTTCTCCGATACTCTATCATCTCTCCCCTCAGAACCTTCCTCATCCATGAAACCGATACTGGCATCATCGCGAACCCTCCTTCTGCCCTTCCTCCTCTCGCTGGCTTCCCTGGCGAACCTGGTAGCTCAGGAGACCTACACCGGAGAAGCCGATGTGGTCTTCGAAGGCAGTTCCAACCTCCATGGGTTCTCGGGAGAGGTGAACAACGTGCCGCTGAAAGTCCAGGTGAGTGGGGATCAGAAGCTGAGCATGGAGACCACGGTCACTATCGAAAATATGACCACGGACAACCGCAAGCGGGATAAGGATATGTGGAAGATGTTCAACTACAGCGACTATCCGCTGATGACCGTGAAGGTTTCAGGCGCTTCTCTGGACAGCGCGTATCCCAAGGGCGATACCCCTGGAAAACTGCCGGTGACCTTTGTGATCCAGGGAAAGAGCACCCAGGTGACTGGGACAACGCACAATCTCAAGGAAACGGACCAGGGCGGCAGCTTCGAGCTACGCATCCCGCTCTCCTTGGAGAAACTTGGACTCAGCGCCCCGCAGACCCTCCTGCTCAAGGTCAGGGATCAAGTCGATGTCCGGGCCCAGATCAGGTTAACCCGGTCCTGAAGCCGCATGTGGGACGGTCTTAGGACTCGTCCTTGTTCTTCCGGTTGCCAATATTGGCCAGAACTCCCCTTAAGCTATTGCCAGTCGTGCTGGGTTTCGGCTCGGGAGCGGGCGGATTGCTGCTGATGACGGGCCGGATCGGCTGGATTGGCTGAGTCTTGTTGAGAGCCTGATCGGAAGCTGCCGGAGGCGCCGGTGCCGGGGACATCGGTTGGGTCCTCGGTTTGATGGTGACTGGCGCCGAAGGATTGGCCACCGCTTCTCCTCCATTATCAATCGCCAGCTCCAATTCGCGGCGCTGCTGTTCCAGCCGCTGAATCTGCTCCTCCAGCTTGGCCTTCTTGTCTTCGAAGTTGGTCAACACGTCCCGGTATTGACGAGACTGATCGTCCAGCCGTTCCCGTTCCTGCTTGGTGACATCCAAGCGAGCCGTGATAAAATCCAGTTGGTTCTGAGTCTTGGTCAGTTGCTGAGTGACTTCCTTCAACTGTTCCTCGTTCTCCGCAGCCTTAGCGACCGCTTCTTCCAGTTCCTTGAGGCGCTGCTCCTTTTGGGCGACTTCGTTGCGAAGCTGCTCGGCTTTGGCCTTCACCTCATTCTGAACCTGGACGAGTTGCTCTTTCTCCTGCCGGGATTTCGCGAGCTCTTGCTGGAGGGCCTGAACCTGTTGATCGGCTTCCGCCTTGGCCTTGGCCGCTTCAGAAACCTGTCCCTTCAGAGTCGTCAGTTTTTCCTGCTCCGTGGTGAGCTCGTTGCGAACGTTGGATAGTTTCTCCTTATCAGACTTGAGGGACTCCAGCTCAGACTTGACCCCCGTGACTTCCTTCTCGGCGTTGGCCTGCTCTTCCCGAAGCTTACTCAGCAGGTCGGTGTGCTCCGCCTGCAACCGGTTCAAAGTCTCCCGATGGGCGCTCTCAGCGTCTTCCCGCTCGGCCTTCAGCTTGTCCATGGCGTCAAGGTGCGCCTTCTCCGCGGCTTCCTCTTCTTCCTTGAGCTTGGCGACCGACTGGGAATGTCCTTTCTCTGCTTCCGTGCTCTGAGACTTCAGCTTTTCAATCGAGTCCAGATGGAGCTTCTCCGCCATCTCCCGCTCACGCTCCATAGTGGCGATGAGGTCCTGATGTTTCTTCTCGGCCTCAGCACGCTCCTTGGTCAGTTTGTCGATCTTTTCCGCCAATTCACGCTCCGCCTCGGACTTGGTGCTCTCCAGCTCCTTGACGCGATCATCAAGCTTCGTCTCGGCTTCGGCCAACTGCTTGCGAAGTTCCGCCAGCCGCTCGGACATCTTCTTGCTGGCGTCCTCTGAAGCCTTGTCCACTTCCGGGTTGCTGGGGCCCTCAGGCTTCTGGGCGGCCTTTTCCTTGGCTTCCGCCGCTTCCTTCTGGAGTTCGTCAATACGACGGCGCAAGTCGTCACTCTCCCGGCGATAGCGGTCGCATTCCTTGCGCAGATCTTCGTTCTCGTTGACCGGCGGCTTGACGAGAGGTTGGGCCGTGGTGGCTGGACCGGCCAGGAATTTCCCGCTTTCCACATGGGCCTCCTGAAGGCCGAAAATCAAGACGTCCCCCACCTTGATCTTGGAGCGCTCCACCTTTTTCCCGTTCACATAGGTCCCGTTGTGACTCTTGTGGTCGATAACCTCGTAGTCCCCCGAGGAATCCCGCTGAATTTCGGCATGGAACGCGGATACAAAGTCTTCACGAATGACGACGTGGTTCCCTCGAAGCCGGCCCACTCGCACGATCGGGCGATCAATCGGGTGGATCGTCAAATGGCCATCATCATCTCTCAGCACCAGCTGCAAAGTCTTGGCCGGGGGTTCCATCGGAGAGATTTTCCCAGCGGGACTCTTACTCGGATCCGTTGAAACAGTCGTAGTCTTAATCATGAAAACTTGGGGGGGAAATGAAGCGTAAGGTGGCCGCAGCCTCGTCGTTCAGCCTGAGGGAAAACGTTACCAATGCCCCCCTCTCCATTCAACAATGAAAAGCGCGATCGACGCAAAACTGATGCCAAACAGGAAGCCAATTTCAGCTTTCGGGAACGGGCTTTGTGAGCCTTTCGCCACTTGCGGTGTGAAGACGCACTCCCTGGATCCAGGGCATCTTCTTTTGGTAGTTCCTAATCTTCAGGGTGCACTCCACAGGGGTGATGGCCTGAGTCACCAACGCATCAATTGGCGGAGGGGTGATCATGAAAAAGACGTCCAGGATCCCATCCTCCGGGGAACTCTTCTTCGTGTGCGCGGCAACTAGCAGTTGCGGCTTCGTGTAGCCACCGGTGGGAACCTCTCCCTTGGCGGAGATGATCAGAGTTCCGTCCTGGAGCTGAAGATTGAAGCTTTCCAGCTGAGCCACCAAGGTCGGCTCAGCTTCATTTTCAGCGTGAAGAGTGGTCAGGCAGGTAGCCGCCCAAATGATTGGCAAAACGAAGAATCTCATGAGTAAAGAAAGGGTTATTCCATCAATCAGACGCAAGACCCGCCACAAACCCCAGAAAAAATCTTCCGTTCCCCATTACAGGTCATCGAGAGAGGATCGCCACGAAAAGTCGGTAACATTATCTCCGCTTGAGACGACGATAAAACCCTGAAGTGTCTAAGTGTCTCCTTGGGCCAACCGATTGGAGTTCTGGAATGATCCACTTAGATTGAGCCCCCTTGTCCGTTTTGTTGCCATGACCCGCTATCGACTTTGGATTCCAGCCCAGATTATCGCTGTTCTAACCAGCCTGGTGGTCTGGCGCTTTGCGGAAGAAGATACGCTGAGAGTGGGCTGGGCCGTGCTGGCCTTCATCGCTGCCTACCTGTTAATCGGCGGTTGGTGGGTCTTTCTCACGGGCAGAATTCGCTGGAAAGCCCTTGTCCTGGGGCTCGCGGGAACGGCTCTCTTGATTGGACTCGCCGTAATCACGTTGCGCTATGATGGATCCGTCAACGGCGCGAATCCCCTGAATTTCACCTGGCGCTGGCTTCCTGAAACGGAGACGGGGCTCAACCAACTGCCCGTGGTGGGACTGGTGGAATCCGGAGAGCCCATTGAGGATTCCCAGCAGCCGAATCCCGACGTGATCGATTTTCCCACGTTCCTGGGTCCAAACGGCGACGGAAGAGTCGAGAATGCCGGGATTGGAGAGAATCTGGAAGCGGAGGAGCTTTGGCGACAACGCGTTGGAATCGGCTGGTCCTCCTTTGCCGTGGTGGGATCCCGGGCCGTGACCCAGGAACAGCGAGGAGAGCAGGAGCTCGTGACCTGTTACGAGCTTGAGAGCGGAGAACTGCTTTGGTCGCATATCGACTACATTCGCTTCTCCGAACCTCTGGGCGGCGATGGTCCACGAGCCACCCCCACCATTACCGATGGGGTGGTCTATGCCATGGGAGGCACCGGGATTCTAAACGCCTTGACCCTGGATCGCGGTACGGTCATCTGGTCCCGGAGCGTCCTGGAGGAAATCGGCGCGGACAACATCACCTGGGGAAAGGCTAATGCTCCCCTGATCGCGGGAGATCTCGTTGTTGTCACGGGTGGTCAGGTTTCCAAGGCCGCGCTGGAAAAGGGAGAACTCACAACTCCGGCTCTCATCGCCTACAATCGCAATGACGGGTCGATTGCCTGGAAGGCCGGCGAAGGCCCGGCAACCTACAGCACCCCGCGTCTGGTGGATCTGGCTGGAACCACTCAGATCGTCACCTTGACGGGCGGCTCGGTCGCTGCCTTTGAGCCCGAGACAGGCAAACCGCTCTGGACGTTCCCCTGGCCCAGTGCCCAGCCGAAAGTCGCCCAGCCCATTGAGGCAGGGCCCAACCGCCTCCTCGTGACCGCATCTTACGATATGAAGAGCCATCTGCTGGAAATTACCCAAAATAACGGGGAATGGTCCGTCGAGCCGGTCTGGAGTGAACGCCAGATGAAAACCAAATTCAGCAGCCCGGTGATTCTCGACGGGATCGTCTTTGGGCTGGATGAAGGCAAGATGATCGCCATGGACCTGGAAACGGGCGAACGCCTCTGGAAAGGTGGCCGATACGGGTTTGGTCAGAATCTCCTGGTTGGGGAGGAATACATCCTGGTCCAGACCGAGAGGGGCGATGTGGTCCTGGTTGCACCAACCCCCGAGGAACATGTCGAGTTGGCCCGAATTTCTCCCCTTTCCTCGAAAACTTGGAATGCACCTGCATTAGCCGGAAAGTACCTTATCGTACGAAACGATCGGGAAGCCGTTTGCCTAAAACTGCGCTGAAGCTGATTCATCTCGGAAGCAAAGCACACGGAAAACTTGTAAACTCACCATAAT
>JBHIXE010000278.1:0-7847 GCA_041984905.1 Verrucomicrobiales bacterium
ACCTCTTTCTCCATGATCTGCCCAATCGCGCAGGCGTGCTGGACCATCGCCGCATGGAGGATCAGGCTCGCGAAGCACTGGCTCGCGTGGGGATACCGAACGTCGATCCGAGCGATCCAGCGGCAAGCCTGGGGGTTGGGCAACAGCAACTCGTGGAAATTGCTGGCGCCCTCGCACAAAATTCTCGGGTCCTGATCCTGGACGAACCGACCGCCGCCCTGACCGGCCCGGAAACGGACAAGCTCTTCGAGAACATCGAGCGACTGCGGAGCGAAGGCGTGGCCGTCATCTACGTCAGCCATCGTATGGACGAGATCTCCAGAATCTCGGACCGGATCACCGTGCTGCGAGACGGGCGAAACATCGCGACGCACAAGACGTCCGAAGTGGATACGCCGCAATTGGTTCGGGAAATGGCGGGCAGTGCCATCGCGACACGCTCCGCACCCGTGATGACCAATGCTACCGCCGAGGTAGGCCTACAGGTCACCAACCTGCGGGCGGGGTCTGCCGTTCGGGGCGTGAGCTTTGCAGCGCACAAGGGTGAGATCCTCGGGATCGCAGGACTCATCGGCTGCGGTCGTACGGAGACACTCCGAGCGATCTTTGGCGTCGACCCGATCGAGTCTGGCGAGATCCATCTGGCGGATGGACAAGCACTCAGTCATCGCCGCTCCACACCCGAGTCCGTCGCCCTGGGGCTCGCCATGATTCCGGAGGATCGCAAGGGAGACGGCCTCTTGCTCGCCCAGACGATCGCCATGAACACCACCCTGGCCAGCATCGACAAGGTGTCGCAGCATGGGATTCTGAACCACTCCGCCGAAGAGTCCGCGGCTCAAGATGCCTGTGATCAGCTTGGAGTGAAGCGCGATTCTCTGGCCCAATCCGTCGCCGAACTGAGCGGCGGCAATCAGCAGAAAGTCGTAATCGCGCGTTGGCTTCTGCGGGATTGTGAGGTGTTCCTCTTCGATGAACCTACCCGGGGGATCGACGTCGCCGCCAAGGAGACGATCTACGAATTGCTCGACAGACTGGCTGCCGCCAACAAGACGCTTGTGGTGGTCTCCAGCGATCTGACGGAACTGATGAGCATCTGTCACCGCATCGTGGTGATGTCCAATGGCCAGATCGCCGGGGAGTTCACTCCGGAGACCTGGAGCCAGGAACAAATCACTGCTGCCGCATTTTCCGGTTATTCCACCAACGCCCCTTCTTCCGCCGCATGAATCTGAACTGGAAACGCTTTGCCGCCGACTACGCTCCGATGCTTGTCATCTGGTTGCTGCTGGTGCTGTTGTTCGGCCTGATGAGCGATCACTTCCTCAGCCTGCGAACTCTCACCACCATCTCCGGCCAGGTGCCGCCCCTGACCATTGTGTGTTGCGGGATGACCTTCATCCTCATCATTGCGGGCATCGATCTGTCCGTGGGATCCATTCTGGCTCTATGTGGTACGACATTCTGCGTACTTTTGGCCAAAGCACAGATGACACCGGCACTGGCCGGGTTGCTGGCCATCCTGCTCGGAGGGCTTTTTGGTCTCCTGAACGGAACCATCAGTGTACTGTTCCGGGTCCCCTCCTTCATCGTCACGTTGGGATCTCTGAAGATCGCCTTTGGCATGGCCATGCTGATCAGCGCTTCGGAAACGATCACGGTTGGTCTCCAGCTGGAACCCCTGGTTCAGCCCTTGCCGGTATTGGGCGTTCCCATTTCCTTTGTCATCGCCCTGGTGGTGGTGGCGCTCGGTCAGTTCGCGCTGACCAAGACTGTCTATGGTCGCCATCTTGTCGCCATCGGAACCAATGAGAGCGCAGTGCGCCTGGCTGGCGTGCCCACTGCCTGGAAGAAGATCTCCGTGTTCGTCCTCACCGGCTTACTGACCGGACTGGCGTCCATCTTCTTCTGCGCCCGACTCGGGGGCGCCAATGCCGACGCCGGTAACGGATTTGAGCTATCAGCCATCGCTGCCGTGGTGATTGGCGGCACCAGCCTCATGGGTGGCCGCGGATCCGTCGTGAATAGCTTTCTCGGCGTGCTCATCATCCTCACTCTGGACGCCGGACTCGCTCAAGTCGGCGCCGACGAATGGGTCAAGCACACCATCACAGGCACGGTCATCATCATCGCCGTCCTACTGGATGTCAGCCGCGGCGAGCTTCTCCCGAAGCTCCTCCGCAAACTGCAGCGATCCTCATGACCCCTCAAACTCCACCCAGGATCGCGGTCGTGGGATCGCTGAACATCGACTTGTTTTATCAGGTGGAACGCTTCCCCCTGCCCGGCGAAACCATCACGGGCCTGGGCACGGAGATCCATTTTGGAGGTAAGGGCGCCAACCAATGCCTCGCCGCCCGGCGTGCCGGTGCAGTAGTGGAGATGATTGGCTGCCTGGGTCAGGACGATCATGGGAAGAACTACCGGGCCTTCTTGACCGAATCCGGCACTGGCACTGACGGCATCACTACCACTCCAACTCATCCCAGCGGCTCCGCCCTCATCCTGACCGAAAGCTCAGGGCAGAACGTCATCGTGGTCGAGCCAGGAGCGAATGGCCAACTCAGCCCGGCGATGGTTGAAGCTCAGGCCGGCCGCATCGAAACCGCCGACGTTCTGCTGCTCCAGTTGGAGTGCCCTCTGGAAACCGTGCGAAGAGCCGCCACCATTGCGGCGGAGAGCCAGACTCGGATCATCCTCAACCCCTCACCCTGGCAAGACGCCTTTCTGGAAGCGGCCATCCCCTTTGATGACCTGATCCTCAATGAAACGGAGGCCGCCTGCTACTTTGGCCAACCTGATTTGGCAAAGATCACTCACGAGGGCCCCAGTACGATCATCATCACGCGTGGCGAACAATCCACGCTCTGCCTGAAACCAGATGGCTCCAGGGAGGAGGTCCCGTCGTTCCCGGTTGTGCCGATCGATACCGTTGGTGCCGGAGACAGTTTCGCGGGCGCCTATGCGGTGGCCGTTGCAGAGGGGCTTCCCATCAGAGAGGCCATCTCCTTTGCCAATGCCGCCGGCGCCCTGGCCACGCTGAAGTCTGGCGCTCAGTCCGCGATTCCCTACCGCAAGTCCATCCACGAATTTCTATCCAACCCCAGCAACTCATGAAACACCGCTTGTCACTCTTCTTGCTAACCCTGATCCCTGCCTGCCTATGGGCGAAACCGGTTCCCGTCATTTTTGACACCGATATCACCGGCGATGTGGATGATGTCCTGGCGCTGGCGATGCTCCACTCTCTGGCGGACCGCGGCCATTGCGAGATTCTCGCCGTCACGATCTCCAAGAAGAACGAACTCGCGGCTCCGTTCGTGGATGCGGTCAATACTTTCTATGGCCGCCCTGACATTCCCATTGGCATCAATCCGGATGCACCGGATCGGGACAGCAAATACCTGCAACTGGTGAATGAGAAAGAGGGCGATGCGTTCCGTTATCCCCACGATATTGGGGTGAGCAAAGACCCGGAGGACTCTCTGGCGCTGCTCAAGTCCGTACTGGAAAAGGCCGAGGACAATTCTGTAGCCATCATCCAGGTGGGCCTCGCCACGAACATCGCCAAGCTTCTCGAAGCGGAAGGCGGAGTGGACCTGATTACCCAAAAGGTCGACCACCTCTCCGTGATGGCCGGAGCCTTCGAAACGATTGGTAGCAACAACCGGTATCGGGAGGCCAACGTCCGAAATCATGTCCCCAGCATGCAGGCCCTTGCGGACCAATGGCCGAACAGCGTTCCGGTCATCTGGAGCGGGTTCTCGATCGGCATCGCCACGCCTTATCCCCGGGAGAGTATCGCCCAAGACTTCGATTACGTGGCGCATCACCCGGTGAAGGAAGCCTACCTGCTTCATAGTGGGCCGGACCATGACCGCCCTAGCTGGGACCTCACCAGCGTGCTCTACTCCGTATTCCCTGACCGCGATTACTTTGGCCTCTCGCCTCATGGCCGCGTCAAGATTCTGGACCAGGGCGAAACCATCTTCACCCCCGCCCAAGGCAGCCGGGACAATCCGCAGGACACCTCAAAGTTGCCCGCGGAGAAAAAGCGCGACCGTTACATGACCCTAACCCCGGTCCAGACCTCTCGTGTCCGCGAAGCCTTGGTTCAGCTGGTCGCCCAGCCTCCCAAGCACCTCAAGGCCAAGAATCAGGCTCCCGTGAAACTCATCTTCGACACCGACATGGGCAATGACATCGACGACGCCATGGCCCTGGCGATGATCCACAGCCTGCAGCGCCGGGGATCGGTGGAGTTGCTCGCCGTAACTTCGACAAAGGATCATCCCCTCTCCGCCGCTTTCATCGATGCGCTGAATACCTACTATGGATCTCCCGACATCCCGATTGGAGCGGTGCGCAATGGCGCCACTCCGGAAGCAGGCAAGTTCAATCCCCTGGCGGAACACTACCCGCATGACTTGAAAAGCGGCGAAGAGGCTCCCGATGCGGTTTCCCTGTTGCGAAAGACTCTGGCGGCCCAGGAGGATCAATCGGTCTGTATTGCTCAAGTCGGCTTTTTCACCAACCTGGCCCGGCTCATCGAGTCTGCTCCCGACGAGTATTCCCCGCTGACCGGAATGGAGTTGGTAAAGCAGAAGGTGAAGCAGATTGCGATCATGGCAGGCTCCTTCCAGACGATTCGCTATAATAATGCCTACCGCGAATACAACGTGGTGAAGGACATCCCCTCAGCACGGGAGTTCGCCAGGAAGTGGCCGACCCCTATCCTCTGGAGTGGTTTCGAGATTGGCATCAACGCCACCTATCCCTGGGAGAGTATCATGAAGGATTACAACTACGTGGATCCTCATCCCATCAAGGAGTCTTACCTTGCCTACGTGCCCACCCAGCCCCACGACCGGCCCACCTGGGACCTGACCGCGGTCCTGCAGTTGGTCTATCCTGACCGGGGATACTTCGATCTCTCCGACCACGGCCGCGTAGAGATTGAGGAAGACGGCTTCAGCACCTTCCTCCCCTCCAAAAATCCTACCAAGGGACGCGACCAGTTTTTCGTCATGAGCGAGGTTCAGGCTGCCAAAGTGCGGGAAGCTTTCGTTCAGCTGTGCTCCGAAAACCCTGGCAAGTAAACTTGGGAAAATGGCTCTCTTCTTCCGCTTCCTGATCTGTCTAGCCTGGGTCTGCGTTTGTACGCCCCAGGGTAGAGCGAGCGAGGATAGACCCAACGTCCTCTTTATCCTCGCGGATGATTTGGGCTACGGCGATCTCAGTTGCTATGGTGCGACCAAGGTTCAAACCCCGCACATCGACCAACTCGCCAAGGAAGGGCGACGTTTTACGGACGCTTACTCTCCCAGTTCGGTCTGCACTCCTTCCCGCTACAATCTCCTCACCGGGCGCTATGCCTGGCGCACCTGGGTCGGCAGTTCCACACTATGGGCGAACGATCCACTTTTAATCGATCCGGACCGGTTGACCCTTGCCGACCTCTTCAAGGAGCAAGGTTACCACACCGCCTGCATCGGGAAATGGCACCTGGGCTTTGGCGAGCCCGGGATGGAGGGATGGGACAACATACTGGGACCGGATTACAACAAGCCGCTTATGCCCGGCCCCAACCAGCTTGGGTTCGACTACTTCTGGGGATTCCCCCATGTCAGCCAATACCCACACTTCATCGTCGAGAACGACCGGGTCATCAATCTCGATCCGTCGGATCCCGTACGGATCACACCCGATAAGCGTCCCGGTTTTGAGCTGGACTACCTGCATCGGCCGCGATCTGGGCTTGCTGCCGCCTTGGGTCAAGAGGGTGGAGAGAGCGCTCGCTACGAACATGATGAACTCTCTGATCTCCTCACCAAGCGCGCTGTGGGATGGCTGGACGACTATGAGGAAGAAGCCCCCTTCTTTCTCTACTTGGCCCATCGAAACATCCACGGCCCACTCATCCCAGCTCCGCGTTTCAATGGCACCAGTGAGATCGGCAAGTATGGCGATTTCCTGAATGAGTTCGACGCCTCCATTGGAGAGGTCTTAGACGCGCTGAAACGCAATGGGTTTGCCGAGGACACCCTGGTCCTCTTTTCGAGCGACAACGGCGGGGTTCTGGAATACCGCCCCATCGACTATGCGGCGGTCGAGGGCCATTCCATCAACGGTCCGCTGCGAGGACAAAAGACCACGGTCTACGAAGGAGGCGTTCGCGTCCCCTTCATCGCCTGGTGGCCGGGCAAGATTCCCGCGGGAACAGTGGACCACTCCATGATTGCCCTGACCGATGTCATGGCGACCTTTGCCGATTTCTTTGATGAGGAGCTTCCGGACAACGCCGCCGAAGACAGCTTCAGTTTCCTTGGTCCCCTACTGGCGACCGATCAGGAAGCGCCGCGTCGCGAGTCAATCATCGTGGATTCCTATCGAGGGATGATGGGAATTCGACGCGGTCCCTGGAAACTCATCATGGGTCAGACCGGTGGCGGCGCCCGCTACCGAGAAGATGTGGATCCTGACAAGCCCGCCGGCCAGCTCTTCAATCTCGACCAGGAACTCCGGGAATGGGTGAGCCTTTACGGGAAGAACCCGGAGAAGGTTACCGCTCTCACCGCGGAGTTCGAACAAATCCGGGACGCCGGTCGCAGTCGCTAACCCCTTTGCCCTCACTCAATAACCTCTACTCATGAAATCCTGGCTCCCGCTTCTCAGCCTTTTCCTTGCTTCGCTCACAGCCGTTTCGGCTGCGCCCCGGCCCAATGTGATTCTCATCATGACAGATGACCAGGGTTACGGCGACCTCTCCTGTCACGGCAATCCCGTGCTGCAGACCCCTCACCTGGATCGTTTGCACGACGAAAGCGTTCGGTTCACGGACTTCCATGTCGCTCCCATGTGTACTCCGACTCGGGGTCAGTTGATGACGGGCCGGGATGCCGCTCGGAATGGCGCTATCAACGTGAGCAGCGGTCGCACACTCCTGCGGTCTGAGTTACCAACGATGGCAAGCGTACTGGGTGACAACGGTTATAAGACCGGCATCTTCGGCAAATGGCACCTCGGCGATACCTATCCCTATCGACCGCAGGATCGCGGGTTCCAGGAGACCCTCTGGTTCCCATCCAGCCACATCAACTCCGTGCCGGATGTCTGGGACAACGACTACTTTGACGATACCTACCGCCGCAATGGGGAACTCACTCCCTACCAAGGATACTGCACGGACGTCTTCTTCAAGGAAGCCATGAAATGGGTGGAGTCCATCACCAGCGCCGATCCCGATCAGCCCTTCTTTCTCTACCTCCCCACCAATGCCCCCCACTCTCCCTACTGGTTGCCCCAGGAGTATCGCGCCGCTATGAAGGAAGCGTTCACCAAGGCGGAAAAGGAGGGCAAATTCAACCGGGAGATCGCCAAGCAGAAGCGCGCTTCCATCATCGATTTCCTGGCGATGATCAAGAACATCGATGACAACGTGGGCAGCCTGCAAACCTTCCTGGCAGACAAGGGACTCGCCGAGAACACCATCCTCATCTTCCTGACAGACAACGGAAGCACCAAGGGTGCGGATTACTACAACGCTGGTATGTGGGGACGTAAGACGGAGCTTTGGGAAGGTGGTCACCGGGTGCCCTGCTTCATCAAGGCTCCGGGCATGGCTCCCCGCGATATCAAGGGCCTCGCCCAGGTCCAGGATCTTTTCCCCAGCGTGCTGCAGCTCTGTGGCGTCTCCGATGAGGTGACGACCGAAGGCATGAGCCTGGTTCCCTACATGCAGAGCCAGGAAGATCTGCCTGACGACCGGGGAGTCGTCGTATCTCCAGTAACCATGGGCGCCGACGCCGGCGAAGGGGTTCTGCGCGATCTGATCCAGGCCGATTGAC
>JBHIXE010000279.1:0-7843 GCA_041984905.1 Verrucomicrobiales bacterium
AGCGCGAGCGGCTCGCTCGCCAGCGTCGGTCCTGACTGTCTACTGTCGAACTGTTCACTGTTTACTGTTTACTGTTTACTGTTCACTGAACCCCCTCCAACTCCGCCTGCAATCGCTCCATTGGCAGCCCCACGACGTTGCTCCAGGAACCTTCGGTCTTCTCGATGATGAACTCGCCGTGTTCCTGAGCGGCGTAGGAACCGGCTTTATCGAGTGGATTGATCATGCCGAGATACTCGCGGATCTGGTCATCGCTCAAAGGTTTGAAGGTGACCTGGGTGCTCTCGATAAACTCCACTTGGTAATTGGGGATTCCACGATAGAGGCAGACGCCGGTGCAGACCACATGGGTCTTGCCCACGAGCCGTTTCAGCATCTCAAAGGCGTGGTCCAAGTCCTTGGGTTTGCCCAGCGACTCGTTGTCGATCGCGACGAGGGTATCGGCGCCGATCACCAGGGAGTCCGGATTCTTCGCGGCAATCGCCAGGCACTTGAGTCGTGCGTTCTGAGAAACGAGGGCATCAATCGTGATGTGAGGATCATCGACTTCCTCTGCGGGAGAGGGCATCACTTCAAACTCCAGACCAGCTTCCGTCATGAGGTCTTTCCGGCGGGGCGATCCAGAGGCGAGGATGATAGGGGAAGGCATGGGCGTACCCAACTCCAAGACTTGTGGATTTCAATTCGCTCTCGCCCACAATTGACGCATGGTGCCTGCCATGAGCGCCAACGACTCCACTGCGGCCATCACCCGGCTTCGAGAAATCATGCACACCCTGCGGGCTCCCGGCGGTTGTTCCTGGGACCAGGAGCAGACTCACGAAAGCCTCATTCCCAATTTGATCGAGGAAGCCTACGAAACGGCGGCCGCGATTCGGAACCGGGACCTCCCGCATATGGAAGAGGAACTCGGTGATCTGCTGCTGCAGGTGGTCTTCCACGCGGAACTCGGCACCGAGACTGGCGCGTTCGACTTCGATAGCATTTGCGAGGGCATCTCGGACAAGCTTGTGCGACGGCATCCTCATGTCTTCGGCGATAGCGAGGTCGACACCACCGATGGCGTGCTCAAGCAATGGGACGAGATCAAGGCCCAGGAAAAGGGCGGCGCGAAGGAGAAAGGGCTCCTCGACGATGTGGGGCAGGGATTCCCCGCGCTGCTGCGGGCTCGGGAGATTCAGAAGAAAGCCGCCAAGGTAGGGTTCGATTGGCCGGATACTCCACCCGTCCTTGCCAAGGTGAAGGAGGAACTCGCGGAAGTGGAGGAAGCCCTGGAGCAGGGCGATACCGCGCACTTGGAAGAAGAGATCGGCGACTTGCTTTTTGCCGTGGTGAACCTGGCCCGAAAGCAAAAGATGGATGCGGAGAGCTTGCTCGCCGCCGCCAACGACAAGTTCATCGCCCGTTTTGGTCAGATGGAATCGGCGATCAAGGCGAGCGGCAAAACCCTCCAGGACGCCACGCTTGCCGAAATGGATGCGGAATGGGAAAATGCCAAGAATGGCTAAATCCCTCCCTGTCATTCTCATCCTCGTCCTGGTTTCGCTGCTTCAGGCCCAGGAACCCGCCGCGCCCACCTTCTACGAGAAACTGGAGCAGGCGGCCCTCAAGCGGAGTGAGGTCAGGGTCCGCTATGATCCGGCCTACGTGTCGCTCGATTACCCGGGCGGCGACGTGCCCGCCGATACGGGAGTGTGCACCGATGTCGTGATCCGCAGCTATCGAGCGCTCGGGATCGATCTCCAGGTGCTGGTCCATGAGGACATGCGAGCCAACTTCTCCCGCTATCCCAAGAACTGGGGCTTGAGCCGGACAGACCGGAACATCGACCATCGCCGCGTCCCCAATCTGCAGACCTACTTCAAGCGTCAGGGCGCCAGTCTGCCTATCTCCGACAAAGCGGAGGACTACCAGCCTGGGGATCTCGTGGCCTGGGATCTCAATGGTCGTGGACTCACCCATATCGGCATCGTCGTGCGAGCGCCGGAAGGCCGGGAAGCCGGCGGGTGGATCGTTCACAACATCGGAGCGGGTCCGCAATGGGAGCAGCGACTCTTTGATTGGGAGATCATCGGCCACTATCGCTTTGGCGAAGGGGTGAAGGCGAACTACAAAGCGCCTTGACTCCTGACTTGCGAGGACCGTAAGCAGCGAATTAGTCTGAGTCCGTGAAGCGCATTCGGGCTACTCTCATTCCGGGGCTGCCCGTTCTCTTGGGGCTCTTCCTGCTCTGGACTTTTGGTCCCAAGTGGTATTGGCAGTGGAGGAACGGGCAGAAGGCAGACGCGATTACCTTGGCGGTGTCCTGGGATGGCAAGGACAGTTTCGAGACGCTTGAAGAGTTGATCGAACGGTTGGAGGCGAAGGGGCTATCGACGGAAATCAAGCTGACCAAGGCCATGCGGGAGACCTGGAACAAGGGCTATCAAACGAACATGACCATGGGGCCCTGTTCGGCGATCGAGGTCATTCACACTTTTGCGGAAGTGAATGGGGGCCTTTGCTTTGCGGAAGGCAACCGCCTCTATATCGCCCCTGATGATCCTGCTCAGCTGCCCTTACGGTACTGGGTCCGGTGGAAATGGCATGAGCTTTGGCTTGAATTCAAGTGGTGGGAGATGAAGCGCCAAGGAAGCGTCTGGCCCGGAGGAGTCTATGGGATTAGGGCTTTCTACCCCGATCCCCTCTGAAGTTCTCCTCAAGCTGAGCCAGTTTGCGGGGAATCGCCACAATCGACTTGGCGATCCGGGAAAGCCGCACTATCGGACTCCTCTGCCAAATCATGAGCGAGGAAGATACCCAGCCCACCACGACGACCGTCCCTGAGAAACCGGATCGGCCCGAGATCAAGAAGCCCCCGGTGCTTTTTGACAAAACCCAGGAACTGATCACGGAGATCGAGGCCAAGCTCGGCGCTCCCTTGCTCACCTACTGGAACTCTCGCGGCGGGAGCGTCTGTAACAATGATGTGGTTGGGTTCTACGAGATCCTCAAGTTCCTCGGTAAACAGAAAAAACTCTACCTCTTCATCAAGTCGGATGGTGGCGACGGCAAGGCTTCACTGCGGATCGTCCACCTCATGCGTCAGTACGTGGACTACATTGGGGCGTTGATCCCGCTGGAAAGTGCGTCCGCTGCGACCATGATCGCGCTGGGTGCTAACGAGATTGGGATGGGACCATTGGCCTACCTGACCGCGGTGGATACGGCGATTCGCCATGACCTTTCCCCGGTGAACAAATACAACGAACTGGTGCGTGTGAGTCAGGACGAAGTGACGCGTATCGTGAAGCTTTGGAAGAACGAGGCCGTGGAAGGGGACAGCAATCCCTATCGGCATGTCTACGATCACATTCACCCACTGGTGCTGGGCGCGATCGACCGGGCCAGTTCGCTCTCCATCAAGCTCTGCCGGGAGATTCTCTCCTATCACCTGGAGGATCCGGACAAGGTGGAGGCCATCGCTCAAACCTTAAACTCGGCCTATCCCTCGCATAGTTATCCAATCACCCTGAAGCAGGCTCAAGTTCTGGGGCTGCACGCCGCGGAACTGGATCCCGAGATCAACGATCTCCTGCTCCGGCTTAACAATCACTACTCCGAAATGGGCCAGCGAGCCTGCACGGACTTCGACGAGAACAACTATCACAACAACGAGATCCTCAACATCCTGGAAGGGCGGAACATCCAGATCTACTACCAGAACGATGAGGACTGGCACTACCGCCAGGAAGAGCGGCGCTGGGCCAGCATGAACGACAACAGCGGCTGGCACAAGATCCTCCAGGTGAACGGCGAGACCGAGCACTCGACCTTCCACATCAGTTAGGGATTTGCTTCAAGCCAATCGTAGATGATGTAACAGAGGTCGATGAAAGTCACGTCAGCCTCCACGAGGCTGGCTTTCTCGAGAATCTCCCCGAGTTCTGCGCTGAACGACCTGTAGCGGTTCACTATCGCGGACGCCCCAGGGATAGGTTGGCCGGGATCTTGAGAGCGCAACCAATTGCGAATCCGCTTAATGATGATTTCAGGGTCACCTTCGTGGGGCTCGATGTCCTGGCCTTTGATATCGGATATGAATCGGTGGTAGCGATAGGCTTCCAAATCTAGAATAAGACACTTCTTATTCCTTACTCTGGGGTTTCCAAAGTACTTGGCCCCAAGAAACAGGCCCAGTTCGAAGGGCATATTGAACCTTGGTAGGGGAGGCTCACCTGAGGACTCAGTCTCTGATATGTCATGGATTCCAAGCGGACACTCCTCCATCAACTTGACGAGCTTGGTCAGTCGAATGTCTCCTGAGTCTTCGAGTTCGAGGCCACAACGCGGGAAGTAGCCGCAATCAAACACCGAAAAGACTATGGCGCGAAATAGACTTGTATAGTTTTCGTCAAATGGGCAGTTGATGAAAACGCTTCTTTGAGGATTCCGCGAAGGTTCGGGCATTCGGCCTCAATTGACATTGCAAGTCTGAACCACGGCCTCTTGAATTCGTTTGCGCCGACTCGACTCAATTGGAAACGATGGGGCGATGAGGGTTCTCTCCTTCGAGCTGGCCAATTTAGCTTTGGGAGCAGTCTTCATCACGACAGCCATACTATTCTCCATGGCACGAACACTCTCGAATTTCGAGCTTTGGGCTATCACCTGGTGATTGCCTGCCTTCAAAACAAAGTATGGTTTCGCAGCCTTGTCTTCGATCGGTTCGAACCGGTCTCTAAGTGCCGCATTTTTTCGCACCGTTTGGATCCCTCTGACAGCACCCGCTCGAGATGAGTATTTGTCACTTTCGAGAATGATCCTTCCATCTGAGGACTTCAGGCTGAACTGGAATTGACCGCTCTTGTTCTTGTAGATCTCAAATTTTCCAGGCATGGCTTGATCTCCTTAGACATCAAAACGTCGGAGGGAGTCTACCATATTCCAGCCGAATTTGGCAAATTTTGTCGTGTGCTTGACCTCGCTCCAGGGGTTGTCACCATTGAGAAGCTGGAGCAAGGCAAAGGGCGCCCTGCTCAATCTGTGCCCTGGAACGCTAGATCCCGCAGCTTTTTCCATTGCCTTCTCTTTGAGGCGTTCTTAGATGACCCTGACATGCTTGCCACTCTCCAGCGCCGGTTTCGATCAGGCGCCGGGATCGCTCTTCTCTTTGGCGTCCTGGTGTTGGCTGGGTGTTCGCCCTCGGATTCCTCTTCGGGTGAAACGGCGTCGGCGACCTTGGAGAAGCCGGTCCAGGAGGCGCAACCTCTGGAAAATTCCGCTGCGCTGAGCCGACAGCCGCAGGCCAGCACTCCGAAGCCCGCACCTATCCTGACGCGCGAACAGCAGCTCCTGAAATTCGGCAGGGATTGGGCAGAAGCAATGACCAAGCGCAAAGAGGAGACGGCCGCCGATGCCTGGGATATCGATGCGATGCTTTCCTATGCGATGGGCGCTGCAGGCGCAGAATTTACCAAGGAAAGGCGGGAGCTCTTTCGCACTTACAAAGAGGCGGAGAAGAAGAGGCCAGGTGGGGTCATGTGGCAGGCCTTCGGAGAACCCTGGGAGGTCATTCGCTATCATGAAGTGGCGGGGGAAGCGCGATTGATGTGCCGGGCACTCGTCGGTGGTGGATTGACCTATGTGGATCTGGTTCCCGTCTTCGGAGCGGATGGGGAAGTGGAGCGGATGATCGACGCGCAGCCTGCGCAACGGGACAGACCGAAAGTCGTCCGGATCGATCGTGGCTTGTGTTTCCGCGTCCATCTTTGGTGCTCATTGGCGATGAAATCGGCCGTGGAACGCGCGCGTCCATTGAAGCCTAGAACACCGATCGTGGCGGTGCGGAGAAATGACCTCGAAATTCCAGGGAAACAGCCTAATCGACAGAGACCGGAGCCATCAACAACGCGGCCGGTTTGCCCAGGTCGAGTTGCTGCACGGGAGGCAAGGAATGCTCACGTTCAGCCGGTAGCAGGGACTGGATCTTGAGAGGCTCGTCCGCCACTTGAATCGATTGAGCGTTGTATTCTTTGCGCTGATCCCGCAACGGCAGTTGACTGGAAGTCAGAGCGGGCCCTTGAGGCTCAGCTTCAACCGACTCAAGGGGCTGGGCTGATTGGACCTGCTTCTCACCTTTCAGGCTCGCCAAGATTCGCGAGAAGCTGAATCGGCTTGGTCGCTCGGGCTTGGTCGGGTATTGCGTTGGCTCAGGAAGCTCCAGATCGATCACCGATTCCACCAATGCTTTGGGAAGTCTGGACAGCTCTGGTTCCACGGAGGTGTGTTCGTGCTCTGGCATTGGAAGCGATGGATGGAACGCACCGACCGGCATGGGAGGCGGTGCGACATCAATGTCCTTTTTTATGTCAAACTGCCGACCGTCCAGCGAAACAAACTCAGCAATGAGTGTGACGGGGGAGGACGCAGGAATGATCTTCCAAGGCAAGTCGAACTGATAACCCTGGCTCAGCAGAGAAACGCGCCAGTGCTCCCTGAGTTCTTCGTTCGCAAAGTTCCACTCACCCAACGACCGTTGCCGCTGTGCGAGATCGTAGCCTTTGAGCTCTAAACGCAGGTTTCCCGGGCACTTGAAGACGTCGCCGTCGTAGTCCAAACACGAGACGACAATGCGCAGCGACTCATCAACGCCGTCTCTGTTCTGGTCGCGGCCACCGGTCGTACGTCCAAAGACGATCTCTTTGATGCCGGATTTCTGGTACGGATCCAATGAGGCACCCATCGGAGGAAGCTCAGGTTGTTCCTCTTGAAGGGACTGGACTGTATAGCGAAGGGATTGAAGTTCGGCGTCGCGTTGGGCGAGTTGCTGTTCAAGTTCAAAGACGCGCGAGCTTTGGAACCGAAGTTCGGCTTCGACAAGCTCGCATGTCTTGCACCCCTGCGAAACTGCCAGGGCAAGAAAACAAACTACCGAGGATGAGGTGAGTCGCATAACCAGCCCGACATCGAGACTCGTCCCCGGGTCCGTCCGGGATACCGCAATCTAATCGTCCAAAGATGAGCAGGTTGTTCGTCGATCGATGCGGGTCTGGCTCGTTTTTCAACTACTAACAGGCGACTACTCGGCTGCTGGTGGCGTTGTCAACGCTGGGTCGATGTGCTCCAGGACTTTGTCAATCAATCCGTATGACTGAGCTTCTTCGGCAGACATGAACTTGTCACGGTCCGTGTCCTGCTCGATATCCTGCAGCGATCGCCCCGAGTGCTTCAACAAAATGCCATTGAGCCGATGCTTGAGTCGCAAAAACTCACGAGCATGGATCTCAAGTTCCGTGGCAGTTCCCTGTGAACCGGCCAGCGGCTGGTGGATCATCACTCGTGCATTTGGCAGAGCGATCCGTTTGCCTTTGGTGCCGGCGGTCAGAAGGACTGCCCCCATGCTCGCACACTGACCCACGCAATAGGTGGCGACGTCGCAACTAACATATTGCATGGTGTCATAAATCCCCAGGCCGGCAGTAACGGAGCCACCCGGAGAATTGATGTATAGGTGAATATCGGCCTTCGGATCATCGAACTGCAAGAAAAGCATCTGTGCAATGATGAGGTTCGCGACGTTGTCGTCGATCGCCGTGCCGAGAAAAATGATCCGGTCTTTGAGGAGCCGGCTATAAATGTCCATGGCACGCTCTTCGCGGCCACTGCGCTCGACCACAATGGGTACCAGCGGCATAGGACTTCCTCCTGTCGTGCGGGTTCAAATGTCCGTTCGTTGTCTCTTCAATGTCCCACTATAAAGTGGGTTTGCGCTCTTCAGGCAACTTCTGCAGAACTTCATCAACCAATCCGTATTCCTTGGCCTGCTCGGCAGTCAGGAAGCGGTCACGCTCAGTATCTTGAG
>JBHIXE010000280.1:0-309 GCA_041984905.1 Verrucomicrobiales bacterium
GAATGCCGAATCGTCTTGCCGTCAAGCTGTGGCCGAGTTCGTGAAGAACCACGCAGGCAAACAGGGCGGTGATCAGCACCATGGAAAGAATCGCGCCGCTGAACCCACCCGCAGTCATACCTGCGAGCCCTACCCAGGCGAGCAGCAGGGCAAAGGTCCAGTGGACATAAAGACCGATTCCGAAAGGGAAACCGAGGAGAAGTCCATTTTTCATTCTGATAACTTGGAGTGCAGGAAACGCGCCAATCTTACGCGAATTCCTTCGGGTGATAGACGGCCTTCCAGTGCCGAATAGCGTCATTTTGTCCC
>JBHIXE010000280.1:319-7809 GCA_041984905.1 Verrucomicrobiales bacterium
AGATTGCCCCCTGGACTTCTGACTCGCCTCACGGCCCCGAATGAATTGGAAGCGTCATAAAGAACGTTTCTGGAGGCGTATCGGGGAGAAACCCTACCTGGACTTTCTCCCCTCTCTCGATTCGGCCATCCCAGTCAGCGCTGCCGGAATACGAGGCCTGAGTCCGCCCTGCAGAGAAACGCCGGCTACTATTGCAACTGGTCGCTCCCGCTTTGAGGGGCTCGCCATCCGCAAAGATCACCGCCAGAAAGCGGTTTGGGATGTTGCCGGTATCTCCTTCCCCGGAGAACGCCAGTTCCCACGCCTTCGATCCACTGGCAGGTGGAGTCATGGTCACGGTTGCCAACCCCATGCGTTTGCCTTCGGCTGCGATCGTCATATTCAGGCTCCCGGACCCGGACCATACCCCATCTGCCACAATCCTGACCTGCTCCGGGCGCCATCGGTAAAACAGATGGCTCGGCTTGGCCTCAGCGTGAAAGCGCAACTTATCCGTGCCTGGCAACGCCCGGAACCGGAGGGGATAAGCGATGTTGCCCCACTCATCCTCGATCGCGGTCAAATGCACCTGGATTTCACCTTTTTCCCGTGAACCCAGCATTTCCTTTTCCAAGGTGGGAAGCGCTACCGCGTTGTTGCCTTCGGATCGGTCCACGCCCTCCGTCCGAACGATCACCTCGCTCAATCTCACTTCCCAAGGCCTGGAATCGACCGTCCAGCCTGCAGGCGCCGCTTGGTATCCCGGATTCGGCATTGGAACGAGGAGGGGATCTGGCGTTCCCGCCCACTCGATCCGTAGCTGCAACACTTTCAAATGGCGTGGGAAGACATGAGCCACCAGAAAGGATCGATCATCCGAGCCCAAGATTGCAACTGGCCCCGCCATCGGTAGCCAGCCTCCTGCGCCATCTTCCACAAAGACGCGGTATTCCAGTTTATCCTGAGCCTTGGGCCCCTTAACCGCTTCGAATGACTCAAACACGCCGTTGGTGTCCCGTCTCAGTCTGGCCACATTTGGATCGCTGAGGAAGAAGGCGTGATCCGGAATCACCCCATCTCCCGTGGCGTCCTTCAACCGGAGGAGCAACATCAGGGACGGCGTGCTCTCACTCAGTTCCACCAATTCCAAGCCTCCATTGCGCAGTTTCACCTCCCAACTGAGACCATCGTAGGAGTAAGTGAATCCCCTGGAATAGCTGACCAGGGACCACGGTGGTTTCTTCTCCCCTTCCATCCGCAGACTTCTCGCGACGACTGCATCGCAGATCTCAACTGTGGTTCCGTCCGGGCCGATGAACACAGAAAGAGGCTGTTTCCCTTCACCCACAGATCTGACATAGGGCAAGAAAGCAACCGCCAAAATCAGAGGAACTCCCAGGAAGATCGCCATCAACAAACCGCGATGGCGCCGCTTGCCTTTCGCGGAATCGGAATCGTTGGCAGGATCACCTGGCATTTGGGAGTGTTAGCATATTTCCGCGCCCAACCGAATGGGAAATTCAAGCCCCCTTTCTCCGCTGAAGAACCAGTCAGTACTTCCAATTCGAATGCGCAGTAATTCCCGCTTGCCCTCGAAATGCTAAATGTAGATAGTACGCCTACTCAATTTTCTATATTTCAACACGGAAGACAACGGCGTGATCGTAGATACAAGAAACGTGGATAATTTCGCTACCTTTGCCGCAGATGTTTGCATTGTGGGAGGTGGCATGGCGGGCTTGGCCCTGGGTCTGGAACTGAGCCGCCAGGGAGTCGGCACGATCGTCCTCGAAAGCGGTGGACACCAGGCTGATGACAAGACCCGGGATCTGTATAGAGGAGAGAGTACTGGAATCCCTTATTTCTTTGCCGATGGCTGTCGATCCCGGTTCTTGGGAGGGAGTAGCAACTGTTGGGGGGGCTGGTGCAGACCGTTTTGCCGTCAGGATTTCGAGGCCCGATCCTGGATTCCCCACAGCGGCTGGCCAATCACGCTGGACGACCTCATGCCCTACTACTCGCGAGCCCAGAAAGTCCTGCGGATGGGCCCGGTGGAATACAGTCCGGATTATTGGGTGAACAAAATCAACCGGGCGGATGTGAAGCGCCTGCCTCTTCCGAGTAAAGACATCGAAGACATCGTCACCCAATTCAGCCCTCCGGCCCGGCTTGGGATCGACTACCTGCCCACGCTCAAGAGTTCCCAGAATCTCAGCGTCTTTCTGTTCGCCAATGTCGTTGACATTGAGACCTGCTCAGAACTGAAAGAGGTGAGACGAGTTCAGGTCAAGACCCTCAGTGGCCGCCAGATTTCCGTCACCGCCAAGAAATTTGTCCTGGCTACCGGAGGCATCGAGAACGCTCGGATTCTGCTTGCCTGCAACAAGCAGGCCTCTGCGGGCCTGGGCAATGCAAATGATCTGGTGGGACGATTCTTCATGGAACATCCGCGCACCACGACTGCAGAGGTCGTGTTCAAGCCCGAGTGGCGCAAGAACAAGCTCTACGATCATCGCTATCACTATCACAATCCCCAGGTGGGCGCGGACGGGATTTGCGTCGCTGGGCAGTTCTCCATCACCGAGCAAGCGCAGCGCAATGAAGGGCTGATGAACTGCTCCAGCTGGTTCTATTCCGAACTCCAGGGCGAGCGTAGCGGCCCCGGTGATGCCCTGGTCAACATCAAGCACCGCATGCTCCGCAAGGCACGACCGGAGACCTCCATGAAGGGTGACATCAGCACCATCATCCGTCATCCAGTCGATACGGCAGGCTATCTGGCCGGTTATGTATTTCCCCATCCCGCGCTGATGTACAAGACGCGGATTCGCACGATTTGCGAGCCGAATCCAGATCCTGAAAGCCGGGTCACCCTGTCTGCAACGAAGAAGGATGCCTTGGGAATTCCCCGGGTTGAAGTGAATTGGAAGCTGGATAACAAAGTCCGCAACACCTTCAACCGGTCGGTGGAGATGCTCAAAGATGCCCTGGAAGCAGGCGGAGCGGCAAAGGTCAAGCTGGAGCCCCGCATTCCCGATGGGGAATGGCCGGATACCTTCGAGCATCATGGCACCTGGCATCACATGGGCACCACGCGGATGCACGATTCACCCAAGCAGGGAGTGGTGGACCGCAACTGTCGCGTTCATGGGATGAGCAACCTGTTCATCGCGGGCAGTTCCGTCTTCACCACCGGAGGAGCCAACTACCCGTCCCTGACCTTGACGGCCCTGGCCATGCGTCTGGCGGACCGCATCGTCACCGAGCTGCAGCCAGTGGCCACCATGCTAGGCTCAAGCCCGTTCTTTTGAGGCTAGTCCGTTCGTCGAAGCGATCCACCCCCATCATCCAAGGCCCACTGCAGCCTGGAATCCAGACTGCCTTCCCGGGCATATTCCACATGAATCACCCGCCGATGGCCAGGTCGACTCGCGGGAGAAGACGCGTGAGGTAGCAAGGGGCACATGAGAAGCCCATCCCCAGCCTGCAAGGTGCAGGTGACCTCCTCCCCTTGACCGCTCTCAAGCCAATCCCGGATTTGTCTCGTGGTCAGCTTCCCGCGCCGATGTCCGCCGGCCAGTACCCTCAGCGGCCCATTCTCAGGTCCACAATCGTCCAGGTGCAGGCGCAAGGTTAGCATGGCCTCGAGAACGCAAGTGGGCGGCTCCACGTGTGGCACTCCCTCCTTGACTGTCCAGGCGGTGTAGCCAGGAAGATCATGACGTTCCCGGACGGCGATCGTACGATCCTGGTGCCAGGGCACCTTCCAGTTCGCACCGGGAATCTTGTCGAAGAGTATGGCACGCACAGGGTGCATCTCTGGTCCCAGCCATTCTGACAAATGGCCGGCCGCCAGCGCATTCATCGCCTCTCTGATGACCTCCGAGCGCGCGAAGAGATTGCGAATGCCATGGGGTCGAATCTCCTCGCCCCGAGCGATCTCCTCACAAGCCGCCTGAAGTTGTTCGCGTACCCCTATCTCTAACACTCCCCGAAGAATCTGCAGTCCATCGGGTTCTAAGGAGAGTTCCATCGCTGCCATTCTCAAAAGTAGTAGGCACACTCCGTGTGCCGTTGCGTTTCGTCCGGGACGGCACACGGAGTGTGCCTACTACTTTCCCCCTCTACACCAACGCCGGATCCACGCCGATCGTTCCGCGCAGCCGGTCGACCTCGGCGGAATGACGCTTGCGCAGATCTTCGAGCCGCTTGGTCACCACATCCCGGCGGGCCTCGATCTCCATTTTCTTGGCCACGGTGGCGTAGTGCTCTTTCTCCAGGAACTGGTTCAAGTACTGCAACTGCCGTTCCAGGAGCCGGAAGTCGACGTCCAGCTTGGCATCCAGCCGAGCCTGATACCACTCACTCTCTAGAAGTGACTCCAAGGTGAAGAGCTTCCGGATCTCCGGATCTTGGGCGTCTTTCCCCTCGTAGTGGCCATGCGCCATGATATGGAGCAAGGCTTTGAGCGGCGGACAGGCAATCTCCACCGATCCGTCCTCGAAATAGTTCAAGGCCACTTTCTGCTGGGTCTCCACGATGTTGTTCACCCCATCGATGAATTCCTCCATGTTCTGAAGCTCCGGTCGCAGCATGTCTTCCGGAAAGAGCGTTTCCGGCTCATTGAAGACTCGTCCGAAGAAAGTGGTGACAAAGCTGTCCGTGATGCGGAAGCCCAATCGGCTGGCCAGGACCTTCTGCCCCTCATGTTCAAAATCTTTCACGGGCTCGAGGAATCCGCGTTCCAGCAGATACTCAGGGTCCCGTTCCGGAATGAACATCCGGCTCCAGACTTCCGGGACAATAAGGCTCACGTCGTGATCGACGCGATACTTGGTGCCGATATATCCCGCCGCTGAGGAATACACGGCATAGTTGCCCAGCAAATAGGAAACCAGGGCGGCATTGAGATCGCTGACGGGCGCCAGGGCGTTGAAGGGGCCTTTGGTCAAGGCGCCTTCGGATCCCGCCCCGGTCGTGGAGGGAGACTTGCCTGTGAGGCTGGACACATAGTCCATGAACAGCTCGGGAAGCTCCTGGTAATGAATCGGGCCATAGACCGCCAACGGGCGAATGCCGGGCTCGGCCGGATTGTTTCGCCGACCTGGCAGGACCGCATTGACCGGTGAAGGCGCCGGTTGAGAGAAGGGCACATTCCGGTAGAGCCGGGCGCCGAGATCGGCCAGGTATTCCCCCCGCTGATTCTCCAGATCCGGACGGTTCTGGAGATAGCGCGGGTTCTTGGTGGGAACGCCGTCCACGAGTCGCGGACTGGCCGAGCAGACCAGGTATTCGTCATCCCCTGCCAGGAAATCCAGAATGCTTTTCTGCATGTCCGGGGTGAACTGCTCAAAGCGGATGGTGTCTTCCAACAACTCCTGAGCCTGGTCCCGAGTGAGGGGCTCATAGTTGGAGAAGAAGTTCCCTGGCCGGCTGAAATCCCGTTCCGTAACCTTGTCGTAGCCGCGGTGAATGGCCTCGTCCGGCCGCTGGAACAAGCGGTACTCACAGTTCTGGACGAACTTGTAGCTGGGCCGATCCACGTCCGGGTGCAGACCCGTCACGTGTTTGGCAGGGACAGTGATGGAGGCGGTGATGTCATCCTGCCGCTGCAACTTGAAGGCAGGTTGGAAATCCTTTCGCAGCCCAAAGGTGCGCCAGCTGCCGTCCTTGTGATAGCCGAGTCGCAAATACTGGGTGAGAACCTTCTGATTGCGATACTTCAGTTCAACGCCGTTCGCGCCATTGATCGAGTCCACCCGGAAACGGGACTTCCAGTCATCACCCCAGTCGGGTTTCCAATACCGTTTCAGAATCAGCACCAGATTCCGCGCACTGCGAGGAATGTTGCTCACCCACTGATTGTATTCTTCAGCGTACTCGGGGCTGGTAGAGAGCAGCTTGATGGCTGAGCCAAGCGAACGGCTGGGATCCAGCAAGGCCCGGCTGGGCTCGTTGGGGTCGATCCGGTGTTCCCATCGATCGCCGAAATCCTTGTTCACGATTTCATCGACCAGTTTCAGGTCGCGTTCCAGGTCCGGCATAAAGACGGGCCCCACTTCCATGGCATCACTCAAAGGCTTGGAGATCTCCGATTTCCCGCCCCCGGAAACGGTGCAGGGCTTGTGGAGCATGGTGCCTTCCGCGTTGGTGCCAATGAGTCGCCAGCGCTGCCCTTCGTTGGGCTTCTGCATCTCAATCTTGTAGCCCGAGGGCAACACGTAGGTGTGCCGCGGCTGCAGCTTGATCTTCTGCTCTCCCCCTTCCGTGGTCCAGGTAATGCTCTGGGTGTGCAGGCTGATGTCCGCGTCTTCCGGCAGATAGATGATATCCGGATAGGTCTTGTCGATCGCGTAGCCCTCTGGCTGCAGGTCGAGTTGATCCTTAAAGGTCTCGGCCATCTCGGCGAAGGTATGATCCACCTCCTTGCGGAAACCGCTCAACTGAAAGCCTTCGCCCAGGTCGAAGCTCGGGAAGGCGATGGCGCCTCCTGCGTGCTCTTCCTCCGCGAGTCCGTAGAGGTTGGTCGCGTAGCTGATCTGCGTTTTGACCTCTTTCTTGCAGTAGCCAAAGTAGTTGTCCGCAATGAGGGTCACCATGGTGCCGCGAGTGTCCCGGCACGTGATCTTGAAGGCGCCTCCGTCGTTGTAGAGCTCATCCTCATTTTCCCAGCACATGCCGTCCTTCTTCTGACGATCGGTGGCATCCGAGATGTGAGGCAGGCCCACGTCCTTCTTATTCAAGCGGATCAGGTGAGGCGCCAGAATCACGCAGCCCGTATGACCTGACCAGTGGTCGACATCCAGGCGAGCGTCATTCTCCGGAAGAAAAGGATCGCCTGCATTGCCGAAGATAGACTCCACAAAGTCGAGATTGCTCACCAGATTCCCGGGAGCAAAGAAGCGGATCTCCATGGTCTTTTCCTTGATGAAGCCCTCGACCGCCGGACAGACGAGCGGGCGAAGCATCAGGCTCACAAACACCTTGGCAGGCTCTTCCTCCTCAGAGGTGAAGGGCAATTCCATCAACTCATCTGGCGGATGCAGGGCGGCATTGAGCAGATGCGCAAAGGCCTTCTTAGGGACCGCTTTCTTATCGGCGGGAATCGGCAAACCACCTTCCGCCACGTGGAAGACGCCTTTCGTCGTGCGCCGGTCGCTCTTGGGATTGTGGAGCACTCCGGTTGAAACCCGGTAGGAGGACACGATGTCCGATTCAAACTTGTTCCCCTTGGCCGGCAGCGAAAGCATCCTCGCAATGCCATGGCGCTCCAAGACCACCGCCGATGAAGGGACCAGCAACTGATCTGGCTCGAACACCCCTTTCACGTCGCTCAGGTAGCTGGTGAGAAAGTCGTGAACGCTCTGGTCTGCCGGACAGAGATAATCCGACAGAAGCCGCATCCGCTCCTGGAAGTTGGCCAGGAAAGACTTGCCCATTTCCAGGAAGGGGAAGTCCGCCGGATCCCCCACCACGGGATAGCCGCGTGCCGCCAATGTGAGATTCACGGA
>JBHIXE010000281.1:0-7762 GCA_041984905.1 Verrucomicrobiales bacterium
GCAGCAGCAAGGCAGACGTCAGCATGAAGATGTCCATGACCAACCCGCAGAACCCGGCCCAGAGCCTCGCGGTTCCGATGTCCCTAAAGCAGATCTACACGCTCAAAGCCGTCAACGACATCAAGTAGCGAAACGGGCCGATGGGATCGGAAAGATCCAGACAATGAGACAATGAGAGGGGAGACAATCGGACTTGTCCGATGGGATCGGACAAGTCCCGACAAGGAGACTTTCAGACAGTGAGACAAGGAGACGGGAGTCTGCGCCTCAGGTCCGGCGCCATTCCCAGTAGCGGAACCCGTGAGGGTTTCGACGCATCAGACCTGGCACAACCCTGGTCTCCCCGTCTCGCCGCCGCAGGCGGCTCTGATGGTCTCACTGTCTGTCTTCCGAAGCGCCTGGCGCGCGAGGGAAGACCCGGGCGGCTCTGATGGTCTCATTGTCTGTCTTCCTGAAGCCCAAAGGGGGGCTTAGGAAGACCTCAGAGTCGATCGTCCGAATTGCCAGGTGCGCGAGGCGGCAGTTTGTAGGCGTAATTCACCACCACACCTGCCAGCACGCCGGATAGCAAGCCACTGATGAGCCAGGGAAAGAAGAACAGGCTCGGCGTTGGGCTATAGACAAAGCCCATCATCACGCCCGAGGTGCCGCAGATTCCCATGAGCAATCCATAAAGCGCACCGCTCTTGACGCCGCCTCTTTTTGAAGCGAATCCCAGGGCCCAGATCACCGTGAAGCCGATCGCGAAGAGCAGGTAACAGGGAATCGTGAGGGGATACCACTTCATCATCTCCTCTTCCGGACGCCAGGCATCTGCAGTGGCCTTGTAAGAAGGCTCCAGAATGACTCCATGCACGATGAAGTCGAAGATCCAAAGGACGAAAGCCACCGCCAGGCTCGCAATCGCCAGCTTACTGTATTTCATACTTGAGGATCTATCCGATGGAATCGGAAAGATCCAGACAATCGGACCTGTCCGATGGGATCGGACAAGTCCCGACAAGGAGACAAGGAGACAAGGAGACAAGGAGTCTCTGGATCGGTCCGGCGCATTCCAGTAGCGGAACCCGTGAGGGTTTCGACCCATCAGACCTGCGCACAACCCTGGTCTCCCCGTCTCGCCGCCGCAGGCGGCTCTGATTGTCTCACTGTCTGTCTACACGGCGCGCATGCGCCAGGTAGACTCAATCCAGGCGACGGAGGAGCGCGCTGAAACGTCCTGCGTAGAGATCCAGCAGGAAACCCTCGCCAAACTGGCCCAGAAACACGCCCACGGATTGCAGGTTCTCCCGGGTGGGCTCCAACTCCTCGCCATCCACACCAATGAGCGTACCGATGCCATCCAGATAAACCGTCTTGTCGAACCACCACACCTCGCCACGGCTCCACTCGACCGCGAGCAAATCCCCGCCCATGGAATGGCCGATCACCAGGTAGCCCGCCTGCCGGAGATGCCAGCCGAACGCGTCCGGATCCTCCGTCGCGGCGTCGATCTCTTCCGCGGGTAACAGATAGATGGAAGACACGAACATGGAACGCTTGGGCAGACAATGCTCCAGATACGTCGCCAATGTCGGGGTCGCTTCGGCTGGGCTTGCTGCAGCCACCTGGTTCAGGGCAAAGGCCGGTCCGGCTTCGCCACCTTTCTCGATCATCAATTGGGTAATGGGCTCGGGATTCATCCGGGAAGGGGGGATCAAAGATCAATCGGGTTCGTTCGATTCGGAAAACGACCGGATTATTCGGTTTCCCAATCCCGTTCAAGCCTCATGTTTCCACCTGTGCCGATCCCCTTCGTCAAGATCTGCTGCATCGCCAGCCTGGAGGAAGCCCGACTCGCCGTGGACGCGGGAGCCGCGGCTCTCGGCCTAGTGTCCGCGATGCCCAGCGGTCCCGGCGTGATCGAGGAAGACGCCATTGCCGAGATCGCCGCCAAGGTGCCGCCGCCCATTGCCACCTTTCTCCTCACCGCGCGGCAGGATGCCGGCGGGATCCTCGCCCAGCATCGCCGGTGCCGCACGAACGTGCTGCAACTCGTCGATCAGGTGCCCGTCGAGGATCTTCGCGCCCTGCGAAACGAACTGCCCGGCATCAAGCTGGTCCAAGTCATCCACGTGGTCGACGAAACCGCCCTCGCCGAAGCGCAAGCCGTCGCGCCCTATGTCGATGCCCTGCTCCTGGACTCCGGCAATCCCACGCTTGCTGTCAAGGAACTGGGCGGCACGGGCCGGACCCACAACTGGGAGATCAGCCGCCGCATCCGCGATGCCGTGGACCTGCCCCTCTATCTCGCGGGAGGATTGCACGCCGGCAACGTGCGGGAAGCCATCGAGACGGTGCAACCCCACGGCCTCGATCTCTGCAGCAGTGTGCGGACCGATGGGCAATTGGATCCAGCGAAGCTGGAGGCGTTCTTTGCAGCGGTGCGAGGGTAGCGTTTCGTTGTAGGGCAGAAACTCTGATAAGGGGGGCACATCTAGCTCTTGCTTTTCCGGATTTCCTCAAGCCCTGGTATTAGTTTTCGCTCACAGTCGGGATAAAAATCGAAACCTAGATCAATAACAACCGCTTTGAGATAGGGGAATTTAGCTAGAGACTTGGGGAGTTGGTTTTCCTTAGGCATCCCTACCTTCTTGCCCATCAGGACTGGGACTATTGTATTCTTGGACTCAAGAGCCAGTTCCAGTTCGATCCGGACGAAATCCGTCTTTGCCTGATCGTCAGGTTTGATCGCCCAGCGCTCGCCAATAATAGCCAAGATGACATCTGCGTTGGCGATTTCACCCTTGATCTGTTCACGAAAGTCAGAGCCAAGTCCTGAGAAGTCTTGAACGTCAAAGAAAACGTTCTCATCCCCATATTCTTCTTTGAGTCTCTGGACGAGCCTTGCCGTTTGGTCGCAGTCATTCCGCCGGTAGGAGACGAAGATGCGGAATGTCGCTGGCTCAATCTTACGGAGCTTATTGAGGTCATCCCGAAGTTCTTGCGTTAGTTCGACTTTTTTGCCATTTTCATCCCGGATTTCCACCCGGTCTGTCGCAATTGGATCGAACAGGTAATTGAACCTCGTAGTCGACATTCCTTTAAGGAAATGAGCCGCATTCCGCGGCCTCTTAAAACCCAGCATTGCCTTTGGGGATACTTGATAGCTCTCTACGCCCATGATGGTCTCAATCTTGGATTTTGACGTCAGTGTAGGAGGCTGGGGGAGTTACTGGTTCTTTTTGAGAGGTTTCCTTCCAATCACAAACCCGAGGTGTTCTTCATCGTCGCGTCGATACTTTCGTCATTCCGGTGGTGTCGCTCGATTCTCTCGCTTTACCACCGGCTACCGAACTTGTAGGCCTCCGGCCTCGAGAATGGACAGCGGTCGCTTGTTATTGGTTTCGAAGCGCCAATCTCTGTAGTCATCTCCATTCAAGAGACGTCAGCATCGAAGTCGATCTCCCGTCGAGCCTCGGGGTGATCTCGTACGTATTCCGCAAGGGACGTGCCGTTCGTGATCCAGGCGTCACCGCTTTCCAGGATGCCGCGCAGGATTCGCTCGAGGAGCTGGATGCGGGATGGGCGGCCGCTGAGCCAGGGGTGCAGGGTGAGCACAAAGCAGCAGCCGTAGTCACGCATCGCCTCGTACTCCTTCCACCAGAGTTGGTAGACTTTCTCGCAGTCTTCCGGGATGAATCCCCAGGCGGGCTCCGCATTGAAAGCGAATTGTTCCCAGTCTTCCAAGAGCCACTGCCCCGGGATCTCCACGAGTCCATTGGCGTGCAGAAAGGGGACGTCATCGCTCATCATGCTGGCATCATAGAGGAAGCCGTTCTGCGCCAGCAGATCCGGAGTGCCGGGATTCAGCTCAAACCAGGGAGCGCGAAACCCCTTGGGACGAACACCAGTAGCATTCTCAAGAATCGCACAGGACTTCTCCAGCACCTCCGCCTCCTGAGAAGGATTCAAGGTGGGCAACTTCTCATGGAGGTGACCGTGCGCGCCGATCTCGTGACCCTGATTCAAAATCGCCGCGGTCATCCTGGGGTGATGTTCCACGACCCAGGAAGGGATGAAGAACGTACCGGGTGCATCGTAGTGCTTGAGCAGTTCCAGGATGCGCGGCACGCCAATCTCCGGGCCGTAGCGGCATTGAGACATGGTTGTGATGCGGCGGACCAGCTCCGGGTCTTCGGAGAGGGCCGTGGTTTCGCCGTCGACATCAAAACAGAGCATAACGGCGACTTTCTTGCCGTCCGGCCAGAGGAAGCGGGGATCGGGTTGGAATTTGGGAAGCGTCATAGGTCCTTGGCGATTCGAAAACCCAGGTTGTCGCGACGGGTTGAGGGCGGGGCATAATCGCGACTGCTGCTGCGGAGGAGCCGGGGCAGGTAGTCCCAGCTGCCGCCGCGAATGACCTTGGCGGATCCGTCGGCCACTTGGGCGGCTCCGGCGGGATCGAGTTGGGTATAATCGGGAACCCAGTCATCGGCCACCCACTCAGCGACATTCCCCATCATGTCATGAAGGCCAAAGGCGTTGGGCTGTCCCCAACCGACGTCGAGACGCTTACCTGGGCCAATGCGGTTGCCCTGCTCGTCGTAGAGATAGTTGATGGCGTCCTGGCTCGGCCATTCCCCAGTTGGGAAGGCAGTGGTCGTCCCTGCTCGGCAGGCGTATTCCCATTCCGCTTCGGTCGGCAGGCGGTAAGGTTCTCCAGTTTCGGAGATGAGCCAGGCGCAATAGGCGACCGCGTCATCCCAGCTGACGCCAACCACGGGCAGGAGGGAATTCAGGTCCGCTTGTCCCTGGAATTGGGCAAACTGACCTTCGGTCACGGGCGTGCGTCCAAGCGAGAAAGCGGAAATGGTGAGCTCGCGTCTCGGCAACTCGTGGGAGTTGCCAAACTTGTCATTCGGGCTGCAGCCAATCGTGTAGCTGCCGCCCGGGATCGCGACGCATTCCGGCACCGTCATAGGCCATCCTCGGACAACCACTCATTGCCGATCCACTCCGGAGGCGGAGTCAGGTCATAGCGACTCCAGCCGGCCGCGATTCCTCCATCGACAGGGATCACGGCTCCCGTCACGTAGCGGGCATTGTCAGAAGCCAGAAATTCGTAGACTGGAGTGATATCCGATGGAACCGCGGGCCGTCCCAAAGGCGTGCGCTCCGTGACGAAAGGCACCTCCGGATTATCGGGAATTTTGGTGACGGCCGGGGTCAGGATCAGGCCCGGCGCCACGCAGTTCACTCGGATCTGCAGCTCGGCCAGCTCGATCGCCCCCACTCGGGTGAGATGCTCCACGGAGGCTTTGGACGCCGCGTAGCTGGGACAGTTGGGAACACCGGTCGACCCCACAAAGGAGCCGGTGTGGATCACGGAACCACCAATGGAGAGATGGGCCTTGGCGAGTTGGAGACCGTAGAACACCGCGTGAGAATTGATCCGGAACACCCGCTCCAGCAACTCGGGCGTGGTGTCCTCCAGGCTGATGCCGTGAGGCTGAATCGCCGCATTGCTGACCAGCACATCCAACCGGCCCGCGCGATCGATGACGCTTTGGATAGCTCTCTCCAAATCTTCCTTCTTGCTGACATCGCCACGAATCGCCTCGCAACCGGGCACCTTGTCAGTGGGGTAGCGTAGGTCAAAGATGGTTACATCAGCACCGGCATCGACAAATCGCCTGGCAATCTCCACCCCCAGACCGGAGGCGCCTCCGGTAATCAGAGCGACTTTGCCTTCCAGACGGTTCATGGTCTCTGGCTGGGTGCGGCTTCGCGGTCGAGGGTGGGATAGGTGCCGCGAATGCGCGCCGCCAGGTAACGTTGGATGGCCCAGACGGACATCTCCAGGTGGCTGAGCCGGCCGCGTTGGTAGCCATCCGAGTAGAGGGCTCGCTGGACTGCCGTAAGCACTTCCATGTCTTCAAGGTGAAAGGCGATGGCTTCCTTGGTGCCGCGCTCCAGCATGTCCGGGTAGTTGGGATGCTGAGTCGTGGACTTTGGTACCAAAACCGTGGTGAGGAGGCGCACCGAATCCGTGGAGACCGGTTCGACGCGATACCAGACGGCCTGGTCTGGCGCCACGAGGAAGGTGAAGAGAGGATAACCGAGGAAGAGGCCCCATTCATGGCGTTGTTGATCACTCAGGCCAGGCGCCGGTGGGAAGACATCCCAGATCTCCCCCTTGGCTTCCGCTTCGGCGATCTCTTTGCGGATCTTCTCGCCGTAGGCCAGGTGACACTGGATGTGGTGCGGATGCTCCGCTTCGTTCCAGGTTCCCTTGGCCGGCATGATTTGCTGAAGCGTCTTCACGTGGGTGCCGGAGTGGTGATAGGACTCCATGAAGTTCTCCGTCATCACCTTCCAGTTGCAGGGCACATCCCAATGCGCCTCGAAGACGATCTCCATCTCGCTGAGGTTCCAGGGTTTGATGTGCGAATCGATGCCCTTGTATTGTTCCGCGACGCTGCTCGAAGCCGAGCCGTCCAGATTCACGAAGATGAACCCGTTCCAGATCTCGGAGCGGAACTCGCGCAGACCCCACTCGCACCGTTGGAATCCGGTGGCGTGCTGCATTTCCGGGCAGGCCTTGAGCTGGCCATCCAGTTCGAAGGTCCAGGAATGATAAGGACAGAGAAACAAGCGGGTATGACCGCGGCTCTCGCCACCCTGACGAAACTCGGCGGGGCCATGCCCATCGTGACCAAACCCGGGCGGCATGATGTCCATGCCCCGGTGCGGACAACTGCGAGAGAGCACGTGAATCGCGTTCGACTTGTCCCGCACCACAATGAGCGGCTCGCCAAAGAGTTCCACGTTGATGAAGTCACCCGGCTCCGGAAGCTGGGAGATGTGAGCCAGGCACATCCAGTCCTTGCGGAAGAGGTTTTCGATTTCCCAGGAGAAGAATTCCTCGCTGGTATAGGCCTCCTTAGGGAGGGTGATGGCCTGATCCAGAGGCAGATCCGCCGTCCGCTGAATTTCGGCAAGGAGTTCCTCGAAAGAGAGAGTCTGGCGGGCGCTGCGCCACCCAGGGGTCAAAGTCTGGTTCAGCTTCGCGTTGAAATCGGAGGCTGCCCGGACCTGTGGTTCGTCAACAATTGGCATGGGATGCAGTAAGATTTTGGACCGCATTAGTAGCATTCCGTGTGCCAAAGCTGGTGTTATTGGCAGAGCCACTCCATCCCACCGGAAGGGCTGAACAAAAGGGGGATTCCGGCTTCTGGAGGACGAATTCCTGTTGGAATAGTGAAAGGTCCAACCCGATGGTATCGACGCACCCATTAGCCCGTCTTCTTTGATCGAAAGGCCCACTCATGAAAGTCACCGCTTACGCCACACCCGAGCCGCACCAACCCTTCGAGCTATTCGAATATGAGCTTCCCGAGTTGGGACCAGACCAGGTCGATATCAAGGTCGAGAGTTGCGGCATCTGTCACAGTGATCTGAGCATGAAGAACAACGACTGGCAGCAGACCAAGTATCCCTTTGTCGGCGGTCACGAAGTCGTTGGCATCGTGGAGAACGCAGGCGAACGGGTCACCCACCTGAAGCCCGGTCAACGAGTCGGTCTCGGCTGGTATTCCCAGTCCTGTGGCACCTGTCAGTATTGCCTGAGCGGAAACCAGAACCTGTGTCCTTCGGCAGAAGGGACCATTGTGGGCCGGCACGGTGGGTTTGCCAATAGGGTGCGGGCGCAGGCGCTCTGGTGCACGCCCATTCCGGAGAGCCTGGATCCCAACGCAGTGTGGCCGATGTTCTGTGGAGG
>JBHIXE010000282.1:0-7707 GCA_041984905.1 Verrucomicrobiales bacterium
GAGCGACATCTTCTTCACGCAGTTGGAACTGCCCAAGCCGCACATCTATCTGGGCATCGGCAGCGGTTCCCATGCAGAGCAGACGGCCAAGGTGATGGTGGCTTTTGAGAAGGTGTTGGCTGAGGAGAATCCGGATATGGTTCTCGTAGTCGGAGACGTCAACTCCACGCTTGCCTGCAGTATCGTCTGCGCCAAGCAACACGTGCCGATCGCTCACGTGGAGGCTGGTCTGCGCAGCTTCGACCGGGAGATGCCGGAAGAAATCAACCGGATGGTGACGGACCGGATCTCCGACTACCTCTTTGTCACGGAACAGAGCGGAATCGACAACCTCAAGAAGGAGGGCACCAATCCGGATTCCGTGTTCTTCGTGGGCAACGTGATGATTGATTCACTGGTGCACTTCCGCGCCAAGGCCGCCAAGAGCACGGTGCTGTATGAACTGGATCTGCTGGATAAGCCGTACGTGCTGATGACGACCCATCGTCCCTCCAATGTGGACGACAAGGACAACCTCACGGAGTTGGTCCGCATTGTCGAAGGGATCACCAAGAGGATGCACCTGGTCTTCCCGATGCATCCCCGGACTCAGAAGCAACTGGAGAAGTTTGAGCTGCTCGACCGGATTCAAGGGCTGCCCAACCTGACGATCACCGAGCCGCTGGGCTACCTGGAGTTCCTGCGCCTCATGGAGAACGCCGAAGCGGTGGTGACGGATTCCGGTGGCATTCAAGAGGAAACGACCTTCCTGCAGGTTCCTTGTCTGACGCTTCGGGAGAACACCGAACGCCCGGTGACCATTACGCAGGGGACCAATGAGTTGCTTCCGCTGGATCAGGCCAAGGTTCTGAGCCGCCTTGACGAGATCCTGGAAGGGGACCAACGGGAAGGCACGGTGCCGCCGCTTTGGGATGGCCGAGCCGCAGAGCGGATCACCGAGTGTCTCATTGAACTGATTCGAGGGCACCAACGCGCATGAACCAATTTTGGAACAAGGTCCAATCCTGGGTTGAGCGCATCCCCGCGACGCGCCGGCCCTGGATTGTCGTGAGCATCCTTCTCAGTCTGGTGGCCATCCAGGCGACGACGAGCATGGCGCGCAAGGCCGTGACCGTGGATGAGATGGTCTACATTGCGGCCGGTTATTACCATGTGAAGACGGGCGACTTCCAACTGAACATGACCAACACGCCGTTGATGAAGGTGATCACGGCCTGGCCTCTGCAGTTTCTAGGGGTAGAAGTGACGCCCACCAATGGAAGTCCCGCTGAGTGGAGCATCATCGACCAGTGGCACTACAGCCGTGAGTTCATGTATCACAATGTGGTGGATGCGGACCTCATGCTCTTCGTGGCGAGGCTGCCCGTGGTGTTGATGATGTTGATCCTGGGCGTCTTTGTCTTCCGCTGGGCGCGCCAACTCTACGGATTGGGACCGGCCTACTTCTCGCTCTTCCTCTACAGCTTCTGTCCCAATTTGCTGGCGCACGGTCGCCTGGCTTCTCAGGACTTTGGGCTGGCTTTCTTCATGTTCCTGGCCACGTACTACTTCTGGCATTACTTGAGGAAGCCGGACTGGGCCGCACTGATCCTTTGCGGGGTGTTGGCCAGCTGCGCCTTTCTCGTGAAGACGGCCGCGATCTTCCTGGGGCCGATTTTCTTCACCTTCGTGGTGCTTTGCATCGTGCTGAAGAAAAAGGTGGGAGTGGACACGCACTTCCCCCTGGTCACGGGCAAGCCGGAGCTCCTTTGGCGGGATCAACTTCTTACGGCCACCTTCGCGGCGGCGGTTCTCGGAGTCATTGGCCTCTTCATGCTGAATCTGGGGTATGGCTTCCAGGGATCCTTCCAACCGCTTCCGTTCCCGGAACCTTTCCTGAAGGTCGTGGAGGAACAGCACACCACCGTGAAGAGCTTGAGCACGGTCTACTTCAACGGAGAAATTCACCCCCATGGTCTCTGGTATCTCACGCCAGTGGCCTTCCTGCTGAAGGTGCCGATTCCCATGCTGATCTTTGCCCTGGCAACTCTGATCAGCCTGGCCTGGTCCTGGCGAAAGCTGGAATGTGAGTGGCTCATGCTCATCTACGTAAGCGTTCTGCTCTTTGCCTTCACTTTCGTGGTGGAGAGTGGAGTAGGGCTGCGATACTGCATTTCCATTCTGCCTTTCCTCTACATTCTGGTAGGTGCCTTGTGGAAGATGCCCTGGGGAAAGTTTCGGAGAGTTCAAGCCGGGGCGGTAGCCGTACTGTCTCTATGGTATATGGGATCCGGCCTCAGTGCCTATCCCAACTACCTGTCCTACTTCAATGAGTTCGCGGGAGGTCCCAAGAATGGTTACAAGATGCTGGTGGATGCCAATCTGGACTGGGGGCAGGACTTGAAAGCCCTTGCCGAGTATCTTGAAGAGAATGACGTGGACAAGGTCAACCTGGGGTATTTCGGAAGCGCGGACGCGGACTACTACGGGATCGACTATGACTATCTACCTTCCGTGGGATTGGCGCCCAAGAAGGAAGGGGAGAAGTGGTGGTATGAAGTGACCGAACCACTGCCGCCAATTGATCTGAAACCGGGCGTCTACGCCATCAGCGCCACGGTTCTGGCCAGCCCCATTTTCCTCCAGGAGGGTTTCTCTGATGCCTACGCTCCCTTCCGCAAGCTGGAGCCTGTGGATCAGGTGGGGAACTCCATTCTCATTTACAAGATCGAGGAGGGCCTTGCCTCCCGCTAGAGTATGAGTACGGCTATCCAGGATTCCACAGATGTCCGCTGCGCTTCGCCAGGAGCGGTGGCGACGGGGAAGCCTTGTGCCGTGATTCACGTGGATCTGGATGGCGTCGGCCCGATCTTTCGCAACCATGGCCGGTCCTGGGAGGGCGCAGAGGATCCCCTCTACCATACCGGGTTCACCCATCTGCTGGAGTTGCTGGATGCTATGTCCATCCAGGCGACGCTCTTCACGATCGCCGAGGATCTGGAATCCCCCGCCAAGCGAGAGCTTCTAGAGGAAGCTGTACGGCGTGGGCACGATATCGCTTCCCACACCATCACGCATCCACGTCTCAATACCCTGAGTCGTGCTGAGAAAGCAGTGGAGATTCGAGAGAGCAGGGCTCGTCTGGAGCAGTCACTGGGGGTGCCGGTCACTGGATTTCGCGCACCCAGCTTCAGCATCGATCGCGAATGCCTGGAGCTCCTGGAAGAGGCGGGCTATGAGTATGATTCCTCCGTTTTCCCGAATGATCGGTTTGCCCAGCAACTCGAAGTGATCACGCTGGGCCAATCACCGCATCGACCGGTAGTGGACAACGAACTACTGGAACTGCCGCTGCCTTCTTACCAGGGGAGACCCTTTCCTTTTCATCCCAGCTACAGCCTCATGCTGGGCGACTTCTATTTTCAGTCCGGGCTGCGCCGATTCCGCCGTTGCGAGGCTCCGCTGGTCCTGCTCTTGCATCTGACGGACCTGTCCGATCCTTTGCCGAACGATCAGCTGCCGAGCCTCAAGCTTCGGCTCATGACCCTCTCGCACTTGAGCGCTGCAACCAAGATGAACCGTTGCCGCAAGATGCTGAACGACGTCGCCGACCTCTACTCGATGACGAACACGCAGGAGTTTCTGCGCCAGGTGGCTCCCGCCGCCAACGAACCTTTTTGAACTGATCCACGATGAGCACCGTAGCTTCCCATTCTCCTGGCCGAACCGAAGATTTCTGGTCCAACAATCCTTGCGGCAGCAGCGATAGCGACTTCCTGCAGGTGCAGAAGCAGCGCTACAAGGTGAACTACTTCATCCCTCAGCTCATTCAATCGATCGATTTCGAGAAGATCGATTCCATGGTGGAGCTTGGTTGTGGCCAGGGAGTCGATGCCGCCGCGATCATCCAGAATCTGAAGCCCGGCGCCAGCTACCTGGGCATGGACCTGTCTTCCGAGAGCATTCGCCGCTGCGAGGAACGCTCGCTGCAGCTGGGGTTGAGCCAATGCGAATTTCAGGTGGGCGACATCTCGGACCTGAGCGCCATTCCCTCTGAAAGCATGGACTTCGTCTATTCCATGGGCGTGATCCATCACACCGGCAAGAACGAGCAGGTGATCCGGGAGATCCATCGGATCCTGAAGCCGGAAGGCAAGGGCTACATCTTTCTCTACAACAGTCGCTGTCCCAAGGTCTTCGTCTGCAAGTGGCTGCGCGCCATTCAGCATGCGCTCGACAAGCTGACGGGCCAGGACCGTTTCATCTACCGGCATGTCGTGTCCAAGTTTAATCCAGGCAATTGGTTCGGCACCATGTTCCACGAGTGCTTTGGCGTGCCGATTCTCGACAGCTTCACGGACTCGGAGATGAAGGCCCTCTTCAAGGATTTCGAGTGTGAGGTGACGACCGTTGGTGGCACCTATGGCCTGCCTTTCGACTTCGCCCGCTACATGCAGTTCGCGAAGATTCAGGGCAAGAAGCCGGCCGCTTCCTGAGCTGGAAATAGCTAAGAATCCTTTGTCCGGGACCGGACTTTAGCGAAGCATCCCGAGGATCTCGGGAGCCATCTGCCGCTGTGCGCAACGCAGGCATCATTCTCATGATCCGCCCGCGCGCTTCGTTGCACCGATAGCGTTGCGGCGCTCTCTTCGGCTCTCCCTCAGCTCGCAGGTTCCCCTGCGAATGAGCTCCAGCATAGCGGATTCGCGTGCCTGCGACGCTCGGGAATCAATGGTCTACGGATTAGGAAAACCGCTCTAATTTATAGTAATTATATTTTCGTTCTTGATAATTCCGCCAGAAATGGCATTCTATGGCTGGAATTTTGGATGCAGTTAATTGCACTCAATATGGCAGTTTTGCCAAAGTGTATTGGTTCTGCATCTCTCCCCAGCCTTCTTGAGTTGGAGCCCTTACCATGAAACACCCCTCCCGCTTCGCTTCTCTAGTGGCCGCTTTGTCCCTTGGGCTGGCCATGATGTTGCCCGTCTTCGCGCAGGCGCAGTCCCTTCAGGGTTATTGGACCCTGGACGATGGAACCGGATCTGTGGCGCTCGACAGCTCCGGCAATGGGCATCACGGAACGCTTCAGAACGGAGCGACCTGGGCCGCTGGTGAAAAGGCCGGAGCCGTCCGGTTGGACGGTCAGAACGACCGGGTCGCGATCGATCCTGCTCCGTTGGCGATGGACACCTGGACCGCTTTCACAGTTTCCGCCTGGGTGAAGAACGACATCGGCACAGGTTCCGGCACGGATGACATCATCAGCTGGTGGACCTGGCCGGGAGATCTCTCCTGGCTGCTGACTCATCACGAGAACAATCAGTACTACTTTGAGATTGGAGGGAAGGGGTGGATCTCCGGCGGCACCGTCAGCACGGAATGGACCCACGTGGCAGCGACCTACACCGGTTCTGCGATGCGTCTCTATGTGAATGGCTCGCTGGTCGCGTCTGCAAATGTGTCCTCTGGTGCGTTGCCTCATAGCGCGGCGAACCTGCTCATCGGTGGTCAACAGGACGGAGCCCATCACTTTGATGGTCTCATTGATGAGGTTTTGCTTTATGACTACGCGCTGACCGATGAGGAAGTGCTGGCTCTGAGCGTGATTGCTCCCGATGAAACGGCGCCCACGACGCCGCAGAATCTGCAGGTGACCTCCGTGGACTTCGCCTCCGTCGGCTTGAGCTGGGAAGCCTCCACCGATCCGGAAAGTGGTGTGAGTTCCTACGAAGTGTATCGAGACGGCAGCAAGATCGGCGAGACCTCCAGTACGAGCTATACCGATTCCGGTTTGGCCGAGGACACCACCTACACCTACGAAGTGGGTGCTGTGAACGGGGATGGACTGGTTTCCACGCTCTCCAGCTCTGTACAAGCGACGACCTTGACGGATTCGGCTCCGCCGATGGCCACCGGCGCAACTGCCGATGCGGACGGAGTGCAGGTCAGCTTTGATGAGGACCTGGATCCGGTCACGGCTACGGATCCCGCCAACTACAGCATCAGCGGTGGCGTGATTGTGACGGCTGCCAATCTGAACCCGGATGGCCGAACCGTGACGCTGACGGTGAGCGGAGCCGCAGAAGGCGTGACCTATACACTCACCATTTCTGGAGTCGAGGACCTGTCCGGCAATGTCATTGATCCCGTCGAGGTCGTGTTCACTCCTGTCTTCAGTGATCCCGATCTTCTGGCACACTGGGCTCTGGACGAGACCGGTGGCTCCATGGCGTTCGACGCATCCGGTGGCGGCAACGACGGAGTCCTGACTGGAGACGCCACCTGGGACGATGGCTCGATCCTCCTCGATGGATCCGGTGACGCGGTTCAGGTCCTTTCCTCGCCGCTGGCCCTGGAAGAGCTAAGCACCTTCTCGGTGATGGCCTGGGTCAAGAATGACATCGGTGCCGGCGCGGGCACGGACGACATTGCGAGCCAATGGAACTGGCCTCGTGGCACGTCCTGGCTGCTGGCACACTACGTCAACAATCAGTATCTCTTTGAACTGGCAGGGAAGGGCGAAGTAACAGGCGGAACGGTCAGCCAGGACTGGACTCTCGTGGCCGGGACGTACGATGGGTCCACGATGCGCCTTTTCGTGAATGGCGCGGAGGTGGGGTCTCAGGGTGGGCTGTCAGGACCCTTGAAGGTGTCTTCGGCGGATATCTACATTGGCGGCCAGGAAGACGGGGCCAACTTTTTTGACGGCAACATCGATGACGTTAAGCTCTTCTCTCGCGCGCTTTCGGCCTCCGACGTGCAGGCGGCCTTTGCGGCTGGACGCTCCCAGCCTGAGCCGGACAACACCGCTCCAAGCACGCCTCAGAATCTGCAGGTGACTTCGGTGGACTTCTCTTCCGTGGGGTTGAGCTGGGAAGCTTCCAGCGACTCGGAGAGCGGAGTGAGCAAGTACGAGATCTATCGTGATGGGGGCAAGGTTGGCGAGACTTCTGGCACGGCCTTCACGGATTCCGGGTTGTTCGAAGACACGACCTATACCTATGAGGTGGCGGCAGTGAACGGAGCCGGGTTGGTCTCTACCGCTTCCACGTCGGTTCAGGCAACGACCCTGACGGACTCTCAACCTCCCAGCACCACAGGCGTTTCCGCAGACGCGAACGGGGCCACGATTGACTTCGACGAACCTCTCGATCCGGCGACCGCCACGGATCCGGCCAATTACAGCGTGAGTGGAGGGGTTACGGTGGTCTCCGCCAGCCTCAGCGCTGACGGACGGAGCGTGACCCTGGAGCTCTCCGGGGCTCAGGATGGGGTAACCTATACTCTGTCTATCTCCGGCGTGGAAGATCTGGCCGGTAACCCGGTCGCTCCGGTGGAGCTTGAGTTCACCCCCGTGTTTAGCGATCCGTCTCTGCTGGCTCATTGGTCCCTGGACGAAACCAGCGGGTTGGTTGCCTTTGATGTGACTGGTGGCGGCAATGATGGCGATCTCATCGGTGATGCCACCTGGGACGCTGGCTCGATCAAGCTCGATGGAGCAGGGGATGGCGTGCGGATCCCTTCCTCTCCGCTTGCCCTTGAGGGGTTGAACCAGCTTACGGTGATGGCCTGGGTCAAAAACGATATTGGCGCTGGCGCGGGCACGGATGACAAGGCGATCCAGGCCGCCCTGCAGGAAGCCTATGAATCCGGCAAGTTGCGTGGCAGCCAACTGATCCAAGCGCGTCGGGTCATCGAACGTCGCCGCACACAAGGCCGGGCCGT
>JBHIXE010000283.1:0-7706 GCA_041984905.1 Verrucomicrobiales bacterium
GTGATCCTGGGTAAGAGTTTTGAAGGATGATTCCGCAAGACCATTGGGCAAATCGCAAGCATCCAGCCAAGCTGCAGCTACATTTGTCAGAGAATTTGACACCGATTGTCTTTCTGACGGTTTGCACTCAAAGCAGACGACCACTTTTGGCTAACGAGGAAGTCCATGACTTGCTTGTTGAAATCTGGGGAGCTGATGAAATGCATTGGAGTGTGGGACCTAATGTTTTGATGCCGGATCACCTCCATCTCTTTTGCGCTCCCAGAAAGGTTGAGGCGTTGAGTGTTCGGAAGTGGGCACAGGTCTGGAAGTCACGTGCCTCTCAGCGATGGCCTCGCCCAGCGGATCAGCCAATCTGGCAGATTGATGGGTGGGACACTCAACTACGAAGGGAAGAAAGCTACCAGACGAAATGGGAATATGTCAGGCACAATCCCGTGCGTCATGGGCTAGTTAACGAGGCAGAAGAGTGGCCTTTTTCAGGGGGAGTTGGAGTTTCTGATGTGGCATGAGCAGTAGATAAGAAGGCTGGCGCAGTTCATGGTGTGGAAGGAGGGTGTCCGGTGGCAGTCCCAACTCTGCGGCAAAACTTCCGGCGGAACGACAGAGCGTTTCCCTCCATTTCCATTGGCTGCTTTCAGGTAGATAGCCTCGTGATGCCACAGATGCGGAACCGTAGGCCCCATAGCCTGAGACACTCGTACGGTTCGTCCCGCATGATTATGTTCTCAGAGAGAGCTGGCTGTGCTTTCGTGAGGGTTCGAGACATTTCGGCATTGTAACCTAGTGAGATTCCTGGTAATTGAGAGGACTAATCAGCTCAGAAAAACATGCCCGGAAAATTCGAAATCAAGAAGGCCAAGAACGGACAGTTCCACTTCAACCTCAAAGCCACCAACGGCAACATCATCCTCACCAGTGAGATGTACACCACCAAGCCCAGTGCCCTGAAAGGCATTGAGTCGGTGCGTAAGAACGCAGCTCAGGAAGCCCGCTTCTCCAGGCTCGAGTCCAAGAGCAAGAAGCCTTACTTTGTGCTCAAGGCCGGCAATCACCAGATCATTGGTCAGAGTGAAATGTATGAGACGGCCAAGTCCATGGAAGCTGGGATCAAGTCGGTCATGAAGAATGCGCCGGAAGCCAAGGTGCAGGACCTGACGGCCCCCGCCTGATTCAGAGCTCCAGGGCACTCAGACGGTTGCCTTCGACTGGACGCGCCAGCATTTGGCGCGATTGGGATCTTGCACCCGGCTCAGGCTGAGCCAAGGTGAAGGGTTAGGGTGAGTCGTGCCACCACACCGCAGTTATGGAAAGCCAGTCCAGTTTGTTTCTCGCCGGCGAGGGGGACCAATGGTTCAAGCGAAACAATAGCTCTCGCGATCGAGATCTTGAGGAGGTTGACTCGATTGTAAGGGCAACCAGAACGCTCATCCCCGAGGGGGCGTCGATTGGAGAAGTGGGCTGCGCCTTTCCCTTGCGGCTCGCACATCTGGTCAAGCGTCATGGAGGTCAAGGGTGGGGGATTGATCCCGCAAAGGCGGCCATCGAAGAAGGCCGAGAGGCCTACCCGGATCTCAAGCTGGATGTTGGCACGGCAGAAGCACTGCCCTGGGAGACGGGTTGCATGGATGTGATCATCTATGGGTTTTGTCTTTATCTCGTGGACCGCAGCCAGCTGTTTGCCGTGGCCCAGGAAGGCGACCGGGTCCTCAAGGATGGTGGTCTCCTGGTGGTTCTGGACTTTGTTCCCCCGTTTCCCTATCGAAATCCCTACAAGCACAAGGAGGGTATCTGGAGTTACAAGATGGATCACGCCCGTCTATGGGACTGGAATCCGGCGTATCAACGAGTACATGCGCAAGTGTTCCCTCATGGCCAAGCCGCCGCGGGATTGGAGTCCGGCATTCCAGACGACCGCATTGGGGTGACCGTTCTTCGCAAATCTACGGAATTTGCGTATCCGGTTCACCCGGAGTATGCCTGAGTTGAATGCAGGTCCGGACACATTGAAAGCGGAAGTCATTATACCAGCGCGGGGCGGTTCCAAGCGAATGCCTCGAAAGAACATCTTGGAGTTTCGGGGCAAGCCATTATTGGGTTGGACCATTGAGTGCGCACAGCGCACCGGGTTATTTTCCAACGTTTGGGTTTCCACCGAAGATCAGGAAATTGGCGAGATCGCCGAGGCGTATGGAGCAACCTGGGCTAAGCGCCCTGAGGAGTTGGGGACAGATACCTCCACGGTCGTCCAGGTCTGTGTGGACTTTCTCAGCAAGCTAGACCCGTTGCCGGATGTGCTGGTCTGTCTCTATCCTGCGGTTCCGTTCCGGGAACCGGAAGATATTCAGCAGACATTGAAGCTCATTGAAGAAGGGGCGGACTCCGCGATGACCATTACGAGTTACTGGTACGATCCTTGTGAGGCACTGCGAGTTCTTGAAGGCAACAAGGTGGAATTGATGTGGCCAGATCTCGCGGAAACTCGCCGCCAGGAACGGCCTCAGTTGGCGGTTGATGCCGGCAGCGTCTACTGTGTGAAGGTGGAATCCTTCATGAAGAAGCCAGACTTCTACGGTGGCGATCTTCGCTCGCATCGGATCCCCAGAATGCGCGCCGTGGATCTGGACGATCCGGAGGACTGGGAGCTTCTTCAACTCTTCAAGTAGACCAACTATGGCGACAGGAAATGAGGTGCTCATCGTGGGCTGTGGGTCGATTGGAGTGCGGCATGCGACCAACGCTGTCCATCTGGGCCGGCGTGTCCAGGTCTACGACCGGGATAAGGATTGTGTGGCCCGAGCCTTGGCCGTCGATCCTGACAGGATCACGGAGTATGCAGGACCTTTCGAAGACTGGTCCGGCAAGGAGGTAATCGTGGCGACTCCAACCCATACCCATGTCCAAATAGCCAGCCAATTTCTTGGGCGGGGTAACCGGATACTCATTGAGAAACCACTGGCGGCTTCGGTTGAGGAAGGGCTTCAGTTCCTGGAACGGTGTGGAGAAACGGAAGAAGTCTACGTGGCCTGCAACCTGAGGTTTCATCCGCCGGTCAAGGTATTGCATGAGAACCTGGAACGGGTGGGCAAGCCACTCTTTGCCCGCAGCTATTTTGGCTACTTCCTTCCCTACCAGCGACCCGGGCGAGACTATCGGCAAATCTACGCCGCTAACAAGGCGATGGGCGGGGGGATCCTATTGGATGCCATCCATGAGGTCGACTATCTGATCTGGTTCTTTGGGAAACCCAGCAACTTTGGGGGAGGCGGGAGAAAGCTCTCGGATCTGGACATGGACGTTGAGGACTTCGGCTGGATTGACCTTGTGTGTGAAGGCGTCCCTTGTCGGGTGGAGATGGACTATCTGCGCCGGTATCGCGAGCGAGGCTGTGAAATCGTGGGAGATCTGGGAACCCTGGTCTGGCGCAGCTACGGCAAACCGGAGACGGCGCATGTGGCTTTCCTCCCGGACAAAAATGCCGAGCAGGAAGAACTCCTTCATCTCACGATTACCAACGACGATGAATATGTGGAGATGCTGCAAAGATTCTTTGCGGGAGGTGACGCTACTCATTTGCTGCAAACGGCCGCTGATGCTCTCATTAGGCTGGAGGTGACTCCACGATTTTCTTCGGAAGATTCCGAATAAAGCGCGACAACTATGCACGACGGAACAGGGCAAAAGCTGTACGAAAGAGCCAAGCAACGTATCCCGGGAGGGAGTCAGTTGTTATCCAAGAAGCCGGAACGCTTCTTGCCTGGGCGATGGCCCGCGTATTTCTCCAGGGTAAAAGGTTGTGAAGTCTGGGACATGGACGGCAACCATTTCTACGACTTCAGCCATAATGGAATTGGGACCTGTGTTCTGGGGGCCGGGGATCCTGACGTGGATGCGGCGGTGCTCGATGCCATTGAGAAGGGAACCATGTCGACGCTCAATTGCCCGGAAGAGGTCGACCTGGCGGATCTGCTCTGCGAGTTACACCCTTGGGCAGATATGGCGCGTTTTTGCCGAACAGGCGGCGAAGCCATGGCAGTGGCGGTTCGGATTGCCCGAGCCAGCACCAAGCGGGAGACGATCGCATTTTGCGGCTATCACGGGTGGCACGATTGGTACCTGAGTGCCAATATCGGGCAGGAACAGCTGGGAGGACACTTGCGGGCTGGGCTGGATCCGGTGGGGGTTCCACCATCCCTTGAGGGCACCACCTATTCGTTTCACTACAATCGTTTGGAGCAGCTGGAGGAGATTGTATCCCGCCATGGTAAAGATCTCGCAGCCATTGTCATGGAGCCGATTCGCGGGGAGAAACCAACTGCGGAATTTCTAGCGGGAGTGAGGGCGCTTGCCGACGAGACCGGCGCTGTGCTCATTCTCGACGAGTGTTCCGCCGGATTTCGACTCAACTGCGGTGGGGCCCACCTCCTGTTGGGCCTCGAGCCGGACATTGCTATGTTTGCCAAGGCGATGAGCAATGGCTACCCGATGGCTGCTGTAATTGGCAAAGGCACTTTCATGAAGGCTGCGGAGCAATGCTTCATTAGCAGCACTTACTGGACTGAGCGCATTGGCCCTGTGGCGGCTCTCGCAACGATTCGGAAGTTTCGAGATAGAGAGGTGCATAGGCACTTGGTAAAAATGGGGGCAGAGGTGCAGTCCATTTGGGCGCAGGCGGCTGAAGCAGCTGGTCTCTCTGTGGTTGTCGGCGGAATTGAGCCTTTGAGCCACTTTGACGTGGATCATCCGGAAGGGAATGCAGCCCGGACGGTCTACACAGGGATGATGTTAGAGCGGGGATACTTGGCCTCTGAATCTTTCTACCCCACCTTTGCGCATACTTCTGATCAGGTCACTGCCTTCTCCAAGGAGTGCGGGGAAGTCTTCCGGGAGATCAGGAACCACATGGACAGTGGCTCTCTTCAAAGTGCTGCGGGAGAGGTCGCCCTTCAGGGCTTTAAGAGGACGGTCTCCTGACGAGTCTCGTTCAGGGGCGCCAGTTCCTTTCTGAATTCCGTGACGAGATCCTGCCTCGCCATCTGTCAACTTGCACATTCCCGGCGAGCATTCTGCACATGCTGAAAGCGGCCCGCGATTGGAATCAAGTGGGCGGGTTAGACGGTGCCGGGGTGTCTTCCTCGACGGGATACTCGTAAGAAGTCCCTTTCTCATAATCGAGCTTTTTCCCTGAAGAGGAATCTCCCGAACCTCCGGAGCGAGAGCGAAGTAGGAGGAGGGCGATCAGCGCCCCGATAGACACAAGTAAGATTGCTGCTGGTATGGCTAAGAGATATCCCATGGTGTTTTTGGAGGGTTCAAATGATTCCTGAAGCGCACGAAAGATGCCATGGCGTTTGAGAGTCTGGCATCAATGCTGCTAAAAACAGGAATTCAAACTCAGGTATTCACCTCATCAAAACCTGGAATTGCTGACCCTTCCTTCTGATATGACCGACCTGCAGAAAGCAAAGAAGAATGACCACATCCGTCACCTGGAGCTCAACCTAAGGGGTAGCGGCTGGGATCCAGATTTTTGCGACGCTGTGCAGAAACAGGCTGAGCTCGGAGGCGTTGATGGTTTCATTCGAAGCAATGGCAGGAGGGGATTCCAGATTGTTGCGGAAGGCAATTGCGACTCCCTCTCTCAGCTGATCATGTGGATCGATGCCGGTGAACACACTCGTTGGGTCAAGCATGTGGAGGCGGAACAACGCGAAGTGGAGTTGTTGAGCGGCTTTGAAGTGAAGTAAGTCACATTGGTGACTCAATAGCGCAGAAAGAAGGAGTCTTGCGCATGGTGGACCGGTGACATCCGGCTAATTCTTTCGCTCCATCATCTAGTTCTCACGCAGGCGGGCTGGCCAATCGGAGTGCTTGCCTTTGTAGACCTGGAACTCCGCGTACTCGGCTTCCTCAATCTTTCCGTTCAGGCTGGTATCGATCTTTTCGAACAACCACTCCCAGCCGGGTTTCCCGGCGTCCCATTCCGCCTGGGTGACGGATCCGTTCTCGTCCAGATCACACTCGCTGAGCAATTTGGTGAAGGAGAAGCCGGATCCACCTCCGGGGCCTTTCGTGGGTTGATCGACTTCCGGATTCCAGGAGAGCTTTTGACCTGCGGCCAACAGGGCTTCCTGAAGCTTTTCCGGATCGATCTTCTGAACGGCGGATCCAGCCTCGATGGCCAGGCAGGCCGCAATTCCAGATGACTCTCCACAGATCATGAAGACCGGTTCCATGCGAGCCGAAGCGTAGCCCAGATGCGACGCAGAAAAACAGACGGGCACGAGGAGGTTCGTCGCGTCCTTGATTTCAGGAGTGATAGCTCGGTAGGGAATGGGATAGGGAACGTTCGTAGGACCTTTGGCGCCGCCCACGAACATCTTGCCCTCGATTCCTACCCAGGGATCTCCGTTCTCATCACGACCCCAGATGCGCCGGGCCGGATAGGTATCGATACCGTATTGCGCCAGGCTCACGGGATCCTCGATGGTGGTCCGGTTGTAGACATCGTGAGCCGTGATGGTGTAGCGGCCTTGGAGCCGGCGCGCGACTCGGATGTAGAGCTGATGGGGCCAACCCGCAGTCTCTGGATGAATTCGGCCATCAAGTCCCAGTTCCGCAACTTCGTTTCGGTAGCTCTCCGGCACGCGCGGATCCGTGCTCATGAAGTGATGCAGCCCTCGCAGATAGTCCTGGTGAGCTTTCCAGACGGCAGCCTTCTCCGCGGCGTCGCCGGATGCATAGCGCTGGCTGATTCCCAGCGGCGACATCGAAAATAAGGAGCTGCGCTGGTAGTTCCATTCTCCGGAATTCTTCCATCCGGGAAAAATCCCCACCAGTTGCTGACGAAGCTTGGACTCATCTGTGATCGTCTCTGCCAGGTAGGAGACGTAGCGGCCCACCAACTCAAACTCAGTTGCCTCATAGTGGGCAGGCGGAGTCAGGGGCAGTCGATACTCCGGATTGGCCGTCGTGTAGTAGCGATAGTTGTACGCCTGGGTGTATCCGTCCGCTGCGCCGATGGGTTTGTCGTGATCGTGCTCGACCCAGTTCAGAAGACCGCTTTCTGGATTGCCGGGTTCCACAAAGGGATCGATGGGCGCCAGTTCCATCGGTTCCCGAACACCGGCGAACTCCTCGCCAAATTCCGCTTCAGATTCGCGGCCCACTCGGAAGGGCACGCCAGCAGCGGCCATGAGGTCGCCCTCGTAGCTGGCGTCGATAAAGACCTGGGCGCGAATCATCAGATGACCAGGTTCTTCTGGCTTCGCGACAGGGCACCCAAGCTCATCAAAGGGCGCCAGATCAAAGACTGCCGTTTGGATCGTGGCGTCCTCCAGCTTGCAACTCGAGATTCGATGGTCGTGAATCACCGGAATATCATATTCATCGAGGAGCTTCTGGAAGTCTTCGCGAATGGCTTTCGGATTCAAGCTCCGCCGGTCGAAGTCCACGAGCGGTTCGGCACTTGCTCCCAATTTAGGTAGCAAGTCGTGAGTCATCCCGCCGGTGGCTGCGTAGTTGGGACAATCCTGAAGCGGTTTCAATCCGGCTCCCAGCATGCCGCCTACCCAGCGGCTCGGCTCTACGATCACGACTGAGCGTCCCTCTCGCTTGACCGCAATGGCCGCCAGGATTCCTGAGGGAGTCGCTGCATAGACGCAGACATCCGCTTCCAGCGATTCCGAGCCGGCAAATGATCGTGA
>JBHIXE010000284.1:0-7663 GCA_041984905.1 Verrucomicrobiales bacterium
ATCACGTCTTTGGCAGTCAAACTGTTCGAGTCAATGCTCTGGATCCCGCTCAGCTGGAGCTGGAACTCCACTTTCCCAATCTCATCGTTCCCCAGATTCAGGTGCCGCACATTGACCACCCGCGTGGCCGGATCATAGCCGTAGTCGAGGTTCAGATTGAACTTCGGGTCTTCATAGCCCAGGCCATTGAGAACCGGGGAAGTCTCGCCCTCCTGACCTTCCACGAACTCGTGGAACCGGATCCCGTCCACATTGATCTGGAGGTCCTTGACGGTCTTCAGGTTGATATCGAAGTCCTGGCAGGTGGCCTTGACGTGATCCACCAGGATCAGGCTCTTGGAGTCCTTCGGCCGAACGGTGACGTCTCCGAGCACGTAGTCTCGCTGCAGGAGCCGGAACCGGAAGTGCTCGTAGTCGATCTTGGCGTACTTCTCCAGCTTCACCAATTCCTCGTCCAGACTCTGTTTGAACTTCTGGGTCGCAACGAGCTCCGCCACGAAATATCCCCCAATGGCGAGCACGAGCACCGTGGCAAGAATGCGCAAAAAGACCTTCATGAAATTTCCCATACGCGGGGTTGGACGGAAATGCGATGAACTTATGCTAAGCAATTTCCGACTTTCTCATGCAGTCACCCACCGGGCTCAAAGCTCCCGAAGCTTCTCGCTCATTTGATGGAAGAGCCTCTCGATGGCCTCCTCCGGATCTTCCATCATCATGCCTTCCTTGATCTTGCTGACATAGATCCCAAAGGAGAAAGGGGTGACGGCGGGGACTTCGATGAGTCTCCACTCCGCGCCTTCCACTTCCTTCAGGAAACGCGTGGCCAGCTCGGTGTCCAGGAAGGTGTGCATGGCCTCCTCATAGGCCTGCTGAATGAGGGGATGATCCGGTTCGTGCTCGTGCAGCACCCGGAAGAGGATCTCGGAACTCCAGCGCAGCTGCTTGAGCCGCCTCTCATGACCGGGAAGGTTGCGCGGCACCATCAGGCCGGTCTGGGCGACTCCACGGAACTGCCATTTCACGAGCTCAGATTCGCGCAGCGCTTCCCGGAGATCTTCCCTGGCATTCGCGGGCTGGAAGAGCTCCTGCCATTCTTCCAGCCCCATATTCTGAAAGCTCCGCACCGTGAGCAGGAACCCATAGTCATCAATGGTGACCATGGCATTGCCGCCCACTGCTTTTTTGACCCGCCAGGACACCATCCGGGAGAGGGCGTCGTTGGCCGCGCGGCCAATCAGGCTGTGAAAGAAGTAGTGATAGCGCTCCGGGTCCTCCTCGTCCTCAAAGCGCTCGATGAGCATGAAGTTGTGCCGGGGAATATCCGAGAGTTTGAGCTGATTCTGGAAGTGCTCCAGCACGGCTTCGGCGTTCAGCGTGCTGATGTTCCATTCCTCGACCAGCCAATCCAGGATATCCTCATTGGGTTCCCCGGAGGTGATGAGACGATGCATCTCCGTCCGGAAAGCCGTGACCTCGTTTGCCAGGCCAGAAGCCAGGGGCATCTTGTTGGCGTTCCAGCTCGGGATGGAGGGCTGCATCTCGTCGGCTCGTGAGACTCGGATTTCCGTGACGCCCGTTTCCTCCAGCTTCACGACCCGGCCAGAGAGCACAAAGGTATCCCCAATCTTGAGTCCTTTCACGAACCCCTCTTCCACGCCGCCTAACCGCCGGTTTCCGAGGAGCACGCTCACGGTTCCCTCTGTGGCAATGGTGCCGATGTTCACCAAATAATCCCGTTCCACCTTCTTGCTGGGTGTCACGTAACGGCCGTCTTTCTCCACAATCTTTCCGAAGGTCTCCCGGTATTGGCCCTCCAGAGTCTCACCGCCCCCTTCCAGATATCTCAGGAGCCGTTCGAACTCAACCCGATCCAGGTTCCGAAAGGGCCAACTGCGGGTGATGATTTCCCAGGCCTCATCGGCCGTGACCCCGTCCACCATGGCCATGCCCACAATGTGCTGAGCGATGACGTCGTAGCCGCTTTCGAGAGGGCGCACCGGATCGAGACGCTTGGCCTGCACCATCTGGGCACAGACCACACATTCGATGAGGTCGTTCACATTGGTCGCCACCAGGACTCCGTGACTCATCTGCCGGATGGAGTGTCCCGACCGGCCAATGCGCTGCAATGCTCGGGAAATGCCCTTCGGCGTCGACATCATGATGACCGTGTCGATGGATCCGATGTCGATGCCGAGCTCCAGGCTAGTGGAACAGACGACTGCTCGAAGTTCCCCGCTCTTGAGCCGGTCCTCGACCTCCAGGCGCAGGTCACGATCCAGGGAAGAATGATGCGTCTCGATGAGGTGGGCACAGTGCGGCAACACCCGCTTCAAGCGCATGCTGATATTCTCCGCTCCGGACCGGGTATTGGTGAAGATGATCGTGGCGCGGTTCCCTTCCACAATCCGGGCGACATCCCGGATCACCCTCACTCCAGTCCAGCCGGCAGGGGGATAGGCGGTCTTGCGAAGGGGAGTCAGCACCTCCACGAGGCTCTTGCGCTCGAAATCCGGGGCCGCAATCCGGCAACGGCGCCCCACTCCACACATGAACTGCGCCACCAGATCCAGAGGTGCCACCGTCGCCGAGAGCCCAACCCGGCAGAGGGGTTTCTCGACCAGCTCCTCCAATCGTTCCAGAGAGAGCATAAGATGGCTGCCCCGCTTGTTCTGCGCCAGTGCATGGAGTTCATCCAGAATGACATACTCACAGGCCGCCAGAGCATCGCGATAAGCCTTCTGGCAGAGAATGATCGCGAGACTCTCCGGAGTCGTCAGGAAGATGTGAGGCGGTTTACGCCGGGTGGCGGCTCGCTCCGAAGGTGTGGTGTCGCCCGTCCGGGAAGCGATCCGGATCTCTTCCGCCACGCCCAGCTCCTCGAGCGGGATCGCCAGATTCTTGCGGATGTCATAGGTAAGGGCCCTGAGCGGCGAAACATAGAGCGCCCGGATCTGATTGACCCGCAACTGCCCTTCCTTGTGTTCCCGGTAGAGCTGGTCAATCACCCCGAGAAAGCCTGCCAAGGTCTTCCCGGTCCCGGTAGGGGAGCTCAAGAGGACCGATTCCCCTTCCACAATACTGGGCACACAGGCTTCCTGAGCGGGAGTGGGTTCCCCGAGCGAATTGGTGAACCACGCCGCCACTTCGGGATGAAGGCGGCTGAGCAGAGGTTCGTCCGGCATCAAAGTGGGGAGGTGAGAGAGGCCAAAATAGCGCAATCCCCCCTCTCATCTAGCCGAAACAAACGGCCAGGGGACTACTGAGCAGGCCCAAGCTGCACCCGCGCTTTGTCGAATCGCCGGGAAGAGGGCTTCATCACGGTCAGGCGAATCAGATAGTGGCTGCTGACGAAGCTATCTCGCTCCCGCATGCCCCACATGGGTACCCGCAGTTCATCCGAATCGACGATTCGCCAGGCCCGCATCTCAAGAAACCGTGACTTCAGCACCTTCTGACTCTTGGGGTCCAGGATCTCGACCTTGATGGTGGCGTTCTCAAACCAGGTCACAGGGCGATAAGACCGGCTTTCCCGGGTATCGATATAGAGCCAGTGCGGATAGAGCACCTCTCCCGGGGTGTCCACCTCAAAGACAAAGGTGCCGGGCTGACCGATGGAGAACTTGGGCAGATACTTGGTCGTCCCAGCCGAGGCGCTGGTCGTGCCGGCCAACAACAGGCCGAGCAGTGTGAGGAGGAGTAGCGGGGTGGTCTTCACAACCCTATGGACGCACAAGAACTCCAATCCTTGCGGAACGTTCCTGTCACAATCGACAGATTCGAGGTCATTCCCCGAGGAGTTCTCGATAGATCGCCTCCAATTGGCCGATCTGCGCCTGTTGACTAAAATTCCGCTCGACCCCAGCACGCCCTGCCTGGGCAAGAGCGATAAGTTCGGCAGGATTCTCGAGAAGCCGGATCATTCCGGCAGCCAACCCTTCCCAGTCTTCTTCTTCGACCAGGACCCCGGATTCGCCATCCACGATCACTTCGGGAATTCCGCCGTGCCGAGTCGCGACCACGGTCATGCCGCTCGCCATGGCTTCCAGCATCGAGTTGGGCACCCCTTCCTGATTGCCGTCTTTCCCCGTCCGGCTGGGGTGGAGAAAGATTTGGGCTGCCTCCATCTCTCGCTTCAGCGCTTCCTGGCCGAGAAACCCAAGGAAAATCACCCCTTCTGAGATTCCCAACTCCGCTGCCTGGCTCTGCAACGTTTCCAGGAGGGGACCTTCGCCGGCAATTCTCAGTGTCGCCTTTGGGAACGCTTCCCGGACTCTGGCAAATGCCCGCAAGGAGAGATCCAGACCCTTCTTCTCAATCAACCGGCAGGCCTGCAAAATGGTCCAGTCCCCTGCTGCCGGGGGAGTCCGTTCGAGGTAAGGCCAGCTTTCCATTGGGATCCCCGTCTGGCTCAGGCGGATCTTGTCCTCCGGACATCCGAGCTTCTGCAACTCTCTCCCCAGGGACTCCGACCGAACCAGAATGCGATCCGCCAACTCGAACACTTCCCGCATGGCCTGCAGATGCCTCGGCTTGTCCATATCCACGCCTACATCCGCCCCGTGGAAAGACACCACGGAGGGAACGGTCTCCATTCTCAGGAGGGGAAGGAGATACACCCCGATGTGTCCGAAGTAGACGTGCAGGAGATCCGCTCCCGATGTGTGCAGGGCTTCGATGATGGCATCCCGTTGCGCATTCGAGATCGTGACCGGCCCATCGAGGACTTGCTTGAACCAGATTCGGCGTAACGCGCGAGTCTTGGCTTTGGGCACCACCGTCACCATCCCTTCCGGCACCGGAAACCGGTCCTGGTTGATCCACTTTTGCGTAATCACCCGCTGCTGAAACTGTTGCAAACCGGTGATCTGTCGATACACATGCAACATCTCCGGAGCGAGGAATGTCACGCAATAGCTGGCTACAGTGGGTTTCGACATGGACTCACCAACTCCTATGCGCGAACATGACGGAAGAATCCAGAGATTCCCAGGTGACGGATTCCACCTTTTCCAGTAAATTTAACCTCAGTTGATAATATGGCTATTGTAGCAACCAACTTGAAGCGCGGGCAGTGTATCTCCTACAAGGGTGAGACCGGCGTCGTGCTTCACATCGAACACCGGACTCCCGGTAAAGGCAACGCCCTCATCATGGCGACGATTCGCTCATTCCAGAGCGGCAAGACCAAGGACATCCGCTTCGCATCCGGAGACAAGGTGGATGTGGTGAACGCAGACCGGCAGAAGCTGGAGTTCAGTTACAACGATCAAGAGGGATACCACTTCATGGATCCCAACACTTACGAGACCGTGACCCTTCAGGAAGACCTGCTGGAAGGCAGCACTCAATACCTGAAGGAGAACCTGCAGGTGGAAGTGCTCTTCCTGGAAGGCAAAGCCGTGAGCGTCGAACTTCCTCCTTCCGTGGATCTGAAGGTGACCCAGGCGGCCGAAGGCCTCAAGGGAGACACCGCCAACAACCCCACCAAGCCCGCGACTCTGGAGACGGGTGTGGAAGTGCAGGTCCCTCTCTTCATTAAGGAAGGCGATATGCTGCGCATCAGCACGGAAACCGGGAAATACATGTCCCGGGTGAACGAGTAATTTCTATGGCTGGCTGGCGCACGAATCCCAACGAGCATGACTCGTCCCCTGCGCCAACCGGCACCTGGCACCTTTCGGATCTTGGAGGGGAGTATGGCGCTCCCCTCCCAATCTCCCCTGTCTCCGGGGAAATTCCCTCGTCACGATCCACAGCCCTGCCTGTCTCCTGGTTCACGGGACTCCTTGGGCTGCTGCTCATTCCAGTAGCCTGGGTGACCCTGCGGACCCTCGCCTTTTCCCTGGCGGACGCTGCGCTGGTCGAATCCTTCTGGCGGACTGAGGAGTTCTGGTTCTTCCATATGGGCGTCCTGATCTGGGGCATTCTTTACCTGGGACTACGGGGCCCGACCCTGACCTGCGTCTATGTCTTCGGTCACGAGTGGACCCACGCCCTGGCCACGATCCTTTGCGGCGGTCGCCTTCTCGCCTGGCCCGTCATCTCGTCTCAGGGCGGTATGGTCCTGACCAACAAGAACAACCTTTTCATCTCCCTCTCCCCCTATTTTGTGCCCTTCTACTCCGTCGGAATCGGACTGCTCTACGTGATCCTCCGAGAGTTCACCCCTCTTCAGTTGGGTCCGGTATACGATCGCACTTTCTTCGGGCTTTTGGGGCTCACCTGGGCATTCCACATCCTCTACACGCTGCGGATGAGTCTGAGCAGCCAGCCCGACCTTCGCCAGTACGGCACGTTCTTTTCCCTCATCACCGTTTTCCTGGTGAATTTGCTCATTCTCTGTGCCCTATTCGTCTGGGCCTCCCCTTCCGTGGACTGGCTCTCATTCTGCAGAAATTGGTACGATCAGGCTCTCATTGTTGGGAATCAGGCGGCAGACCGCTGGCTTCCAGATGGAATCTGATTAGGGATCTAAGAATTTATGGTGCCCAATCTATAAGTTTTAGACAATTACCATAATTTCTGTATAATTAGGAATGGGTGAGCATTCCGACGACAATAAGGACAAGAACGATGCCGCAATGGCCAAACGGGCCAGAGTCCTGGCGGTGATTCTTCCAATCATCACCATCGCGGCAGTGGGCACCGTGATCTACCTCAAGAAGGTCCAAGAGGATCCCAATTCTCCACTGGCAAAGACTCAGCTCTCCAAGCCGAAAACTCCGGCCAAGATGCAGGAGGTGGCTTCCTTGCCTGCCCCTACCAAGGTATCCACCCAGGCCACCACGAACGCCAAGGCTGCGACCATCCCTTCCCGGGACAAGTCCCTCGTCATGAATGCGACGACGCCTCCCAAGACCAGTCAACCGAAGCTTACCCCCGTTTCCGGCATTCACGCTCCCACGAACGCCAAGAAACCTGTCGCATCTTCTGCAACCAGTCCCAAACCGGCGCCCAAGTTGTTTTCGGTCGAAAATCCTCCGGCTGACAAGCCGATCGCTCCCAAGCCGCCCGTGGCCCAAATCAAGATCAAGTCCCTCACCAGCGTCACCAGCAAGTCGCAAACGGAATCCCAACCGGTTCTGCACTTCGTGCGGCGCGGCGAAACGCTCTTTTCGATCGGGCAGAAATTCGGCATGGAGGCGAAGTCTCTCGCGCTGGCCAACGGTTTCCCCGTGGATGCCCCCATCGTCGAAGGTCAGGTGCTTCGTGTGCCGGGCCCTCAAGAACTCAGCGGCTACAACGGCAACTCCGCTCTGATCCCAGTGTCGGCCCGGCCCCAGCCCGCAACTCCGAAGGCCCCGACGCTGATCCCTGTTACCTCCAAGAATCTCCCGGTGAATCACCCCATGTCCCGTCAACCTGCAGGTGAGACTGCTTCCCAAGGTGGGTCCACGGAGTGCGTGCCGGCCAGACACTCGTGGTTCCGGTGGGTCACATTCTCTATCCTTACCCCCACTATCGTTAGTCAGGGTGGGTCGCCCAGGAGCCTGCGCCAAGGGCCCGAGATTCTGTGACCGGCCATATATTTCTCTTGATTTAGAAATTTAAAGCGCCTTAGCTGAGGGCTGGTATGAATCGGCTCTCTCACTCGGATCTGCTCAATCTCAAACGGTGGAACACTCCCACCATCTACAACGGCTGGGAGCAGATTACC
>JBHIXE010000285.1:0-7388 GCA_041984905.1 Verrucomicrobiales bacterium
AGGCCTATAAGTTCGGTAGCCGGTGGTAAAGCGAGGCACGAGCGACACCACCGGAACACAAGCAGGCAAGACGAACCCCAAACGGGGTTCCAGGAGGCTCCAAGACGGATCGTTCGTCCATGATCATGAGGCTTTCCAGGACCCCGCTGGGGTCCGTCGTTTAGTTCCTTTTCCCGGTGGTGTCGCTCGATTCTCTCGCTTTACCACCGGCTACCGAACTTGTAGGCCTCCGGCCTCGAGAATGGTTCCATCCAGCATACCCCTCCGCAACGCGTGCCTCTCATGATATGGCTAACATCTCCACCCTGAGATGCTCTAGGCGGCACAAACCTCAGGGTTTCGGCCGCTCGCCAATCCCATCCCCATCCGCATCCGTGATGCCGGAGAGCGGGTTCCCGGTGACGGCCTGCCAGGCGATCTTGCGGAACTGCGCATCGAGAGCGTCGCCCGGGTAGTTCCCAGGTCCGCCAAAGTCGATCTGGCCCCCGATCTTCTCAGGGGACTGGCCATACAGGGTCGCGTAGAACACGTAACCCTCCAGGCGCTCGAAGCCGGGGCCGAGGTGGCCCAGTTCATCGCGCCAGAGGGACCGTTCCTTGCCGCCAATCCTTTTGTGCAATCCTTCCACGCCAGGCAAGTCCCCTCTCAGAAACGCTTTGGCCGCCAGCCACATGGCATCGGAAGTCGGCAGGATGTAGACCTTGCCCGGATACTCCTCCCGCAAGAGGTCCACCAAGTGTCCATACTGATTCCGCTTTTCCTGGGCCAACCGATCCCAAACTTCCGCCGTCAGTTCTGCCTCGGACCCAGGGAGTTCGCCCAATTGATAGAGCTGAGGCCAGGCATCGGAGAGATAGAAACACATCTCAGGATGATACTTGAGGGCGAAATCGATCCAGCAGCGGTAATACTCCGGCCGATCGTGAAAGTAGGGTCCCCACATCATGACTTCCCAGTCCGCGTTGGCGATCGAAGCGAGCAACTTGGGAGTGGGCTTGCCGTCGAACTGGAAGATGCCGTTTTCCTGCTCCCACTTGTAGCGAGCGCTGCCCGTGATCCCGCCGCCGATATGGGTGTGCAAGGGCTGTTCAAATCCTGCGCCCCGGCAGATTTGAGCGAGGGTCTTGTAACCCGGCTGCATGAAGCTGTGCCCGGTTCCGACAATTCGCAGCGCTCCGGATTCCGGCTTCTCAAAGCTCGCCACCACCGGGCCTTGGCGACCTGGGCTCTGCTCGTAGATCTCGCGAATCTTTTCGGGCGAGAGATAAGAAACGGCGTGGTCAGGAAATCGCTCGGCATCCCAGCCCGGGTCGACCTCGAACTGTCGCGGAGCGCCGCCTTGCAAAGAGCCGCCTCCCGATCCCGACTTGCGGTTATCGCGGATCTTCCGTTGATAGAGTTGGGCCTCTTCGGCGGTCAGTTGCCCATCCTTGTTCGCGTCCGCTTCCGGGAAGCGCAGCCGCCACTTCTCCAGTTGTGCGGCCGAGGGCTCGGACTGGGCGCTGGCAAGGGTGACGCTCCCTGCCAAGAGCAGAGCAAGTGTGAGGACTTGGCCGCAATATCTCAACCGAGCAATCTCCGTGGTCATGGAGCTAAGCAATACACGGGACTGGCCGGGAATCCCAAGCGAAAAAGCGGTCCCGATTCGTTCAGGCACTAGAGGAGATGCTGCTTGGCGTTCTCAAGTGGTACCCCGCCTTGGATTCGAACCAAGAACCTGCGGATTAAGAGTCCGTTGCTCTACCATTGAGCTAGCGAGGCGTTGGAAAGGTGGTGCCGATCCAGAGCAAACGGACCGGGTTCACAAACTGCCTAAGTTTTCCAAAAAGACAAGCGGCATTTTGAGAGTTTCTGCCCGAAACGCAGCGGGGAAGAAAAAGTTCGAATCTGATTATTAAAATTGTTGAAAAGTCAGGAAGAGCGTATTAGTTAGGCGTAGTCCATGATTCGTCTTGTACGGATCGCAAAGCGAGAGGTTTTGCCTCCCGTCTTGCCGGACTCTCACACAGACTAGAATGAAGAAAGAAAGCGCCCGCGGCTCCGGCTGTTGGGCGCTCTTTCTTTGTCTAGATGCTATGCTAGTCGGCTAAAGTGGTGCGGGAGAGGAAATTGAGCAGTCGGTCCAGGGCATTGGCCCGATGGCTGATCTCGTTCTTGATGTCCTCAGAGAGTTCTCCAAAGGTCTCATCATAGCCGTCCGGAATGAAGATGGGATCATAACCGAACCCCCCTTTTCCGTGTTCCTTGTAGGTGATGCGCCCTTCGACTTTGCCGGCACCGACGTGGACGACGCGGTCGTTGCGGGCCAGGACCATGAGGCAGCGAAACCGGGCGATGCGATAGGTCTTTTTCTCGAGGGCCTTGAGCAGCTTGGTGCGGTTGTCCGCATCCGTGGCGTCTTCCCCGGCATAGCGGGCCGAGAAGATGCCAGGAGCGCCGCCGAGGATATCGACCTCAAGGCCGGAGTCGTCGGCCAAGACGTAGGCGTCCTTGAAATATTTGGTAGCATGAAAGGCCTTGATCGTGGCATTGGCCTCGAAGGTGGAACCGTCTTCCACCGCGGGTTCGAGTTTGGTGCCGGTGAGGTCCGTGATCTCGCTGAAATGCCCTTTGAGGATCTGCCTGATCTCCCGGGTCTTATGCGCATTGTGCGTGGCGATGATGAGGCGTTGCATGGTGTGGGTGTGACTGGGTAAGCTTCGGGGAACCTGTGTCCGTTTTCCGTGTTGCGAAGCAACCTGTTGAGGCTAATACTTAATCACAACCCTATCTTCCATGCGCCCTTTAGTTTCCAGCGTGAAACTCGGTTCGTTGCTCAACCTTTTGGCCCTCCTTTAAAGCCGCTCAGGTTCGGGGCGGCTGGCGTGTCGTGATTTGGACCGCAAGAAATCCGCACTCGCACATCCACCGAACCATGCACTCGCACAATTTTCCATCCAATGGCTCGCAATCGTTATCCTTTCGACGAACTGGAACCCAAGTGGCAGGACCGCTGGGACCAGGAGAAGTCTTTTGCTGTTCCTAATCCGGGTGACCCGGACTTCGATCCCGACAAACCTAAATATTACGTCCTCGACATGTTCCCCTATCCGAGCGGATCGGGGCTGCACGTGGGACACCCGGAAGGATACACCGCGACGGATATCGTGGCGCGATACAAGCGGATGAAGGGATTCAACGTCCTGCACCCGATGGGCTGGGACGCCTTTGGATTGCCGGCCGAGCAATACGCGATCAAGACGGGTCAGCATCCCCGGATTACGACGGAGGAGAATGTGACGAATTTTCGCCGTCAGCTGAAGCGCCTGGGCTTTTCCTATGACTGGGATCGTGAGGTGAACACGACGGACCCGGGTTACATGAAGTGGACGCAGTGGATCTTTCTGCAGCTCTACAACAGCTACTTTGATCCTGAGTCCCAGAAGGCGCGACCGATCACAGAGTTGGAGGACAAGGGTTTGTCCCGGGAAGAGATCGACGGGCAGCGCCTGGCGTTTGTGGATGAAGTGCCAGTGAACTGGTCACCGGATCTGGGCACGGTATTGGCCAACGAAGAGGTCGAGGAATGGAAGTCCAAAGGCCATACCGTAGAGCGACGTCCTTTGCGGCAATGGAACTTGCGGATCACAGCCTATGCCCAGCGTTTGCTGGATGAATTGGATGATCTGGATTGGCCGGAATCGATCAAGCTGCTGCAGAAGAACTGGATCGGACGATCCGAAGGCGCGGAAGTGAGCTTTCAGGTGAAGCGGTATCGCGGCCGTCGGGAGCACGAGGTAAAAGTCTTCACGACCCGGCCGGACACCTTGTTTGGCGCGACTTACATGGTGCTGTCTCCCGAGCATCCCCTGGTGGACGAGATCACCACGGATGAACAAAAAGCCGCGGTGGACGCCTATCGCAAGGAAGCCGCATCCAAGAGCGACCTGGACCGGACGGAACTGAGCAAGGTCAAGAGCGGTGTGTTCACGGGCGGGTTTGGGATCAACCCGGTGAACGGCGAGAAGATTCCGGTGTGGATCGCGGACTACGTGCTGATGAGCTACGGCACGGGGGCCATCATGGCCGTGCCGGCTCATGACCAGCGGGACTTTGAGTTTGCCAAGCAGTTTGAGATCGCGATCAAAGCGGTGGTGCAGCCTCCAGACGAATGGATCCGGGAGCATTGTCCGGAGGACATGACCGCGGCGGACTGGGTGCGTCAGCGGCAGAAATACTGCGATCACCCCGAGAATTTCCCGATCGCTTACGGCGGTGAAGGCACGACGATCAACTCCGGGATGCTGGATGGGATGCCGACTTCGGCGGCCAAGAAGACGATTACGAGCTGGCTGGAAGACGAAGGTCTGGGCCGCAAGATGGTGAATTTCAAGCTGCGGGACTGGCTGTTCAGCCGGCAGCGCTATTGGGGGGAGCCGTTCCCCATCGTTTGGGAAGGGGGCGTGCACAAGGCTCTGGATGAGTCCGAGTTACCGCTGTTGCAGCCAGAGATGGAGGACTTCAAACCTACCGGTTCTCCAGAAGGGCCGTTGGCGAAGGCCAAGGAATGGATCCAATACAGCGAGACAGCCAGGCGCGAGACCAACACCATGCCGCAATGGGCGGGCAGTTGCTGGTATTACCTGCGTTATATGGATGCCCAGAATGGGGATCGCTTCGTTTCCGAGGAAGCGGAGGCGTATTGGTCAGGAAAAGGCAGCGGCAAACCTGGTTCGGTAGATCTGTATGTCGGCGGAACCGAGCACGCCGTGTTGCACCTGTTGTACGCCCGGTTCTGGCACAAGGTGCTCCATGATCTGGGGCACGTCTCCACGATCGAGCCCTTCTACAAACTGGTGAACCAGGGCCTGATCCTGGGGGAGATGGAATACTTCGCCGCAGCGCGGGAAGACGATGGCTCCTACGTGAGTTGGGACTTGGTGGAGGAGCGTGATGATACCTTGATCCACAAGGAGAGCGGCGCGGAACTGAAGCGCACCCGCGTGTATGCGCAGGACGTGGAGAAGATGGGGGAGAATTTTGTGCTGAGCGCGGACAAGAACGTGTCGGTGATGGGGCGCAGCTTCAAGATGTCCAAGAGCCGGGGAAATGTCGTGAACCCGGACGACGTCATTGAGCAATTTGGTGCGGATTCACTGCGCTTGTTCGAGATGTTCATGGGTCCGTTGGAACAGGTGAAACCCTGGTCCACAAAGGGAGTCGAAGGCGTGAACCGTTTCCTGGCCAAGGTCTGGCGCCTCGTCATGGAGGAAGATCAGCAGGGGAACTGGCAGTATTCGAACCGCGTGCAGGAGGTCGAGCCGACCAAGGCTCAGAATCGGGTCGTGCACGAGACCATCAAGAAGGTGACGAATGATATTGAGGCGATGAGCTTCAATACGGCGATTGCCCAGATGATGGTGTGTACCAAAGAGTTGGGGCAGGGCGATGCAACTCCCCTCTCCTCATTGCTGAGCCTGTTGACGGTGCTGAATCCATTCGCGCCGCACCTGAGCGAGGAGCTGAATGCGATTCTGAAGGAGAAGTTCGGCGACGCGGTACCGGATTCGATCGCGGGTCAGTCTTGGCCCGAGTACAACGAGGCCTTTATGGTCGATGACGAAGTGGAGATGGCCATTCAGGTGAACGGCAAGTTGCGCGATCGCATGACCATGGCCGCGGACGCCACCAAGGAAGCTTGTGAGGAAGAGGCTTTGGCCAGCGAGAAGGTGCAGTCCTTCATCGAGGGCAAGACTGTCCGCAAGGTTATCGTGGTGCCCAAGAAGCTGGTCAATATCGTGGCGAACTAAGCGTTGTCCGCAGCCTGCTGAGCCAGACGCTCCACGAATTGGCGATGCTCATCCGTCTGAGTTCCTGCTCGAAGGGTCTCGTGAAACTGAGCAAGATCGCCATCGAGTAGAGCCTGGGCATCAAGCCACAGGCCCGGAAAGACTTGGCTCTTGAGAGTGGGATCACTAGGAGTCGCGAGACTGACATACCTCCCAGAACTCAGTTCCCACCACTCGATCCGGGCATCGTCCACCAGCCATACCAGGTACTCTTGAACGCCATTCCGGCAGTAGGCCCGTTTTTTCTCGTGGAGATCGTAGGAGACACTTGAAGCAGCGATTTCGACAACCAACTCAGGCGCACCGACAATATAGTCGTCTTGGCTTTTGCTTCGTCCCCCGTATTCGGGTTTGATCCTAAGAATGGCGTCAGGTTGAGGTTCATTCTCCAGATCCAGCCGAAGGGTTGGGTTGTCTCCGGACTCGGTTCCTTGAGTAGCAGCCTCATAGATTCCAAGCCAGGTGACCATCCAACTGTGGGGACGCGCATGTTTAGCAAAGCGAACGGGCGAGGGCATGTAGACGACTCCTTCGATGAGTTCGGCCTTCTTCACATTCGGCATGGCGTGATAACGCCGCTCGAACTCATCGCGCGTCAGGTGATCCCCCTGTTCCAGTCGGGGGATCTCCACTTCGGCAGATGTCGCTGCGATTTGGCCAGCCATTCCCGTAATGTAGCGGAAACTGCGCGTCAGCCAAGAGATCTCGCGGATCTCGCTTCTCCAGACCTGTGGCTAGATGTGAATCGCGTGGCCGAGCGCGACACCCGTGGCTTCGTGAATCGCTTCACTCAGGGTCGGGTGTGCGTGGATGGTCGCCTCGATATCGTCGAAGGTCGCTTCGAGGGTGATGGCGAGGCCCAGCTCGGCGATCATTTCCGTGGCTTCGTGGCCAATGATGTGAGCGCCGATGAGTTCGCCATGCGGCTCACCAAAGAGCAGCTTCACAAATCCTTCCGGCTCCCCTACCGCCAGCGCTTTGCCGGATGCCAGGAAGGGGAACTTGCCCACCTTGTATTTGATATCCTGTTCTTTGGCCGCTTTCTCGGTGAGACCGACGCTGGCGACCTGAGGCTGACAGTAGGTGCAGCCCGGGAAAACCTTGACCTTCTTCGGTTGGAATCCATCCACGAAGATGCCGTCCACGGCTTGCGTCGCTTCGTAGAACGCTGTGTGGGCGAGCCAGGGCGGACCGGTGATGTCCCCTGCCGCATACACATTCGGGATGCTGGTCTGGTAACGGTCGTCGACCTTGATATAGCCGCGATCAGTCTTCTTAATCTCGCGTCCGCCGGGAATCACAGGAGAAACGCCAATTGCCACCAGGCAGACATCCGCCTTAAGCGGTTCGTCAGAGCCTTCGACGGTGATCTCGACGCCGGACCCAGTGTCCTTGGTGTCGACCACCTTGGTGTTGCTGAGCACATTGATGCCCTGTTTCTTGAAGGAGCGTTCCAGCGTCTTGCTAACTTCCTCATCTTCAACGGGAAGGATGTTGGGAAGCATTTCGATGATGGTGACCTTGGTGCCGAAGGCGTTGAAGAAATAGGCGAACTCAACC
>JBHIXE010000285.1:7398-7628 GCA_041984905.1 Verrucomicrobiales bacterium
ACGGATTTGCCGTTGAAAGGAAGCGGTGGGAGCCCGCGGCTGACACAACCCGTGGCGACGAGGATGTTTTCACCTTCGATCGTGGAAGTGTTGCCGTCTTTGTCGACGACTTCGACTTTACCGTTGCCCGCGAGGCTACCTTTGCCGCGGATGTAATCGATCTTGTTCTTCTTGAAGAGACCTTCAATGCCCCCTGCCAGCTTGTCAGACACGCTTCGGCTGCGGCCGAT
>JBHIXE010000286.1:0-7303 GCA_041984905.1 Verrucomicrobiales bacterium
GCAGAAGCGTGGCCGGGATGGGAGCCCGGCGATAGTTCCCCTCATCAGGCGGATAATTCTCCGCCAGGTAAGTTACGATCTTGTTCTCCATGGCAGGATCCACGAGCCATATCAGGCCGTGATCTTTCTGCATCCAGTCAACGACGGATTGCCAGGTGTTCCGCGTTCCCCGCTGCCGGAGAAACTGCTGAGGGGAATGGCAGATGATACAGTTGTTCCGCACCAGTTCCCAGTCTTCCGCGATGATCATTCCGGTAGCTGGATCCTTTTCTGGCTCCGGCGGAGGCGAAGTGGCGTCCTGCCCGGTCACTGTTGCAAAGGGCAAGATGAGCGCTGCGGCAAAGGCAAGCATGCAAAGGTTGCGATTCATGGACTTCTCCCTTTTTAAACCGCTTGCACCGCAATGCGATGGCAGGCGTTGTTCAAGTATCCCTTGGGATTCCAACCGGGAAGAATCATTGGCTGACTCAATCCATTCTCATCCACGGCCCGGGACCAGACTTCGTAGTAGCCGACTTCCGGGAACTGGATACCTCCCAGATTCCAGTGCTGCCACGCCTGCCGATTGACCGGTTCACCCAATTCCGCTTTTTTCCAAGTCTGGCCAAAGTCGATCGAGACCTGCACTTCCTTCACCTTGGCGTCTCCCACCCAGGCGTGTCCACGACAGGAGAAGGCCTCCTTCACCGGATGCTCAATCCCAGATTTCGGGAAGGTCACCAGCGATTTGACCGGCATCGCTTCGATAATCTCCATATCCTCATCTGGAACTTCCGTGCCTGGCGCCACGGGATGCTTGGGAACTCGATAGGAGGAGCCCGTCATCTTGGAGCCGTCATGGACCTGATTGCGCACCACGATCTTCTTGACCCATTTTCCGGACGTAGAGGCCGGCCATCCTGAGGTTACAATGCGAAGGGGATAGCCATTCAGGTAGGGCAGATCCTCTCCGTTCATAGCGAAGGCAATCAGCGATTCATCCTCCAGAGCTTTGGCAATGGGTACCCCGCGCGAAATGGCCTCTTTGTTGGGATCTCCACTCAAGTGGACATCCTTTCCATAATAACCGGTATAGACCGCATCATCCTTGATCCCGCAGGATTCCAGCACATCGCGGAGGCGGACCCCCGTCCATTCTGGGCACCCGACTGCTCCGACCGTCCATTGGTTGCCGGTGGCGGGAGGGTTGAACTCACTTCGGCCGTTGCCACCACACTCGATCGTGAGTTGATAGGTGTAGTGCTTAAATTGTTCTTTGAGTTCGGGTAGAGTGAAGGTCTTGGGATTCTGGATGGATTCCCCTGCGATCTCCAGGGTCCAGGTCTTCGGATCGATATCCGTCAAGACTGGCGGGATTCCGTTGTTTCTCACGAAGAGCCGATTCCCGGGAGTGATCTTGTCATCCAGGAGGTGGGCCGGAGTTTCAGCATTGATGGGGCGATCGTTAAGAACCGTGAGACCATCTTTTCCCTCGAGTTGAAAGGGTTGATCGGTCTGGGCGAGTGCCGCCGGAATCATTCCTGAAGGAAAATGTTCCCCAAAGATCATCTTGCCACCCACAGCGGCGGAAACGGCCATCCATGCGGCTTTACTCAGAAAGCCCCGGCGGCTGAAAGGATCGGCCTGGCGACCCCAGAGAAGTTCATCGGCGCGTAGGGGATCTTCGGCATAGAGTTGATGGATCCCACGCTCATTCTTCTGCTTCATAACTATACAGCTATCAAACGAAGCCCTATCACGTCCAGATGAATTCGTGACTTTCGTCGTGATCTCCGCAAGACCTCCATCCTCTCACCGCAACCAAAATTGTCTGGTCCGGTTCCATTCAGAAGTTTAGGCTGACAGAACTCTGAATCTCCGCTGCCATGAAATCCCCATTGCAATCTTCAAAATCCACCCGGCGCCACTTCCTGCGAGCCGGCACCGCCCTGACCGTTGGATCGCTGATCCCATCGGTTCTCGCTGAGGAAAAAGCCGCTGCCGAGGCGGCCCAGACAGCAGCTGCCGACCCCAAATCAGAGACACTGGTCAAGACGCTCTACGACAGTCTCACCGAAGTGCAGCGTGAAGTCCTGGTTTTCCCTTTCGATCATGACCTCCGCAATGCGGTGGATAACAACTGGCACATCACGCCCAAGGACAAGTCGATCGGCAAATTCCTCACCGAGGATCAGCAGGCGATGGTGAAAGAGATCTTCGTCAATCTCCACAGTGAGGAATACCGGGATCAAGTGATGCATCAAGTGGATCACGACAATGGTGGCAAAGGTCTGGGACCGGCAAACATCGCCATCTTTGGTGAGCCGGGTACGGGTCAGTTTGAATTCGTGCTGACCTCACGCCATGTGACGCGACGTTGCGACGGTGATTCCGTGGAAGGAAAAGCTTTTGGTGGACCGATCTTCTATGGACACGCCGCGGACAGCTTCAATGAAAAGCCGGATCACCCCAATAACGTCTACTGGTTCCAGGCACTCCGCGCCAATGAGGTCTATGAAATGCTCGATGGCAAACAGCGGGAAACATCCCTTCTGGAAACGCCCCGGCGTGAGTCCGGAACCTCCACGGTTCGCCTTAAGGGCGAGAAACGGGAATTGGAAGGGCTGCCAGTGGCCGATATGACCCAGGACCAGAAGGCCATGGTCAACAAGGTGCTGGAAGACCTCCTTCTGCCCTTCCGCAAAGAAGACCGGGACGAGTCCATGAAGCTTATCGAAGCCGCTGGAGTGGACAATCTGCACCTCGCCTTCTTCAAGAGCCATGACTTGGGCGGAGACGGAGTCTGGGACACCTGGCAACTGGAGAGCCCCCACATGATCTGGCTCTTCCGCGGCAAGCCCCATGTTCATACCTGGGTCCATATTCGCGACCCGAAGACAGCATAGAATTGCCAGTCACAACGATTAGAAAACTGGTCTAAAATCCCGAAGTGGCAGCGGGGGTTGTAAAAACCTCCACATTTTATTACGCACACGAAAATAAATTTTGCGATTTCAGCAAAATGATTCACGTTTCGGCGATTCATTGCATATTTGCCATGAGCAGATGGAAATCGCTGAAATCCGCGCCTCGAAATGGGGAATACATTCTCCTGTGGAATGGCATTGTCCCTTCGGTTGCGCACTGGAGTGATGAGCTACAAAACTGGAAAGTAGTCGGGCGTGAGGGAGACCTGGTTTCGGACGCATCTCACTGGATGCCGCTACCTCCTGCGCCGGTCGATCCCCACGTCCAGGAGCAATTCGAAGACTGGCGCTTCTGAATTTCGGTCGATCTCGCTCGTTTGTGAAGTCTGGAGGATACCCGTAGGAGGGAGATTCCCGGTTGCCCGCTCAAGGTGAGCCGTGTAACCTCCCCCTTCCCCTCCTCCAAATCTATGCCTGAGACTGACTCAACGGCCCCGACCCAGAAAAAACTCTCCCATAAGGACGTGTCTAACATGTCCACGAAGCAGTTTCTGGAGTCCACCAAAGTTCCCTACCGGCGTCTACTCAGCTACGTCGAGCCCTATAAGGCGCGCTTCGCCATGGGAATTGCCTTCGGGATTTTGGCGGGCTTTTTCAACTCAATCATCCTGTTCGGGCTCAAGTTTGTCTTCGCCGTGGTGCTGGGGCCGGATCCTAATGATCCGACTTCTCTGCAGCCTTTTCACAACATCCCGGGGATGCGGGAAATCACCATCCAACCGCCGGATCTACCGCCGGCCTGGGCGTGGCTTTGGATTGCAGGCGTTTGCTCCATTGTGCCAATTCTCATCCTGATGCGGGGCCTCCTGGGCTACCTCCACCAGTACTGCATGTCCTGGGTGGGAGTGAAGGTCCTCTTCCAGCTGAGGCATGAGGTCTATGAGAACCTCTTGAACCAGTCCCTCAAGTTCTACAGCAAATCGAAGACCGGGGAATTGATGCAAACGGTCTTCAACCAGACCCGGATGGCCCAGACTGCCGGGACACAGCTGGCCAGTGATCTCATCAAGCATCCGATTTCGATTCTCTCCATCGTAGGCTTTCTATTGCTGCTGGACTGGAAGTACACCTTTGCCGCGATGGTGCTCTTCCCACTCTGCATTCTGCCTGTCGCCATGGTCGCCAAGAAGGTGCGTAAGGCGGGCGGGAAGGAAGAAGAAGAGGCAGGCATGCTGATGGTCACCATGCAGGAAACCTTTGCCGGTATCCGGGTGGTAAAGAGTCAGGCGCGGGAAGACTACGAACTGGGTCGCTTTGACGCTGCCAACCGCAGAATGCTCCGGTTCATTCTCCGGTGGCGAAAGGCCATGGAAATCGTGGGTCCTCTAGTCGAAACGGTGGCCTCCGTGGGAATTGCAGCGGGGCTGGTCTATGCCTACATGGTCAAGATGTCTCCTGGGGACTTCCTGATCCTGAACATGGCGCTCATGACCATGTATCCCCACGCCAAGGCGCTCAGCAAGGTGCAGATTCAACTGCAGAAATGTCTGATCGCCACGACCAAGGTCTTCAACCTGATCGACTTGGAATCCGATATTCAGGACGCTCCAGACGCCACGGTCCTCAAGGACGTGAAAGGCAGGATTCAGGTGGATAACCTCACCTTCAAATACCCAAAGGCGGACGGCCCCGCTCTTCGCAAGATCAATCTGGAGATGGAACCGGGAAAGACCTACGCCCTTGTGGGTCGAAGCGGCTCGGGAAAATCCACTCTGCTCTCCCTGATCATGCGGTTTTACGATCCCCAGTTCGGTCGCATCTTGATTGATGGGAAAGATCTTCGCTCGGTGACCCAGTCCTCTCTCCGGGACAATATCGGGATTGTGAACCAGGAAGTGTTTCTGTTTCACGACACCATCTTCAATAACATCCTCTACGGAAATCCTAACGCGACCAAGGAAGAGGTTTTTGAGGCCGCCCGAAGGGCTCACGCTCATGACTTCATCATGGAAAAGGAAGGCGGATATGAGGCCAAGGTCGGAGATAAGGGGTTCACTCTGTCCGGAGGCCAACAGCAGCGGATCTCGATAGCCCGGGCCATTCTTCGGGATGCTCCCCTCCTGCTCCTGGACGAAGCGTTCTCGGCGCTCGATACCGAGTCCGAGCAGGCGGTCCACGCGGCGATCGAAGAACTTTCTTCAGGCAAAACGGTGATCGCGATTGCCCACCGTTTATCGACCATTCTTGGCGCTGATCAGATTATTGTGCTGGATAAGGCGGAGATTGTCGGGAAGGGAACACACGCCGAGCTGATGGAGACCTCAGAACACTATCAGAACCTCTACAACCTTCAGTTTCACAGTCACCTCAACGCTCCTCCAGAGCCTGTTTCTTCGAGCTGACAGGCTCAGATTTCGACTCGCTTGTTTTCCTGGTGTCAGGAACGGATTGAACCATCGACCTGCTTCTTGACGAACCTTATCGGAGGGGTTCCAGTCGGAGTAAATGCACCAGCCGTTTCGCCCTCTCGGCTGGAGATGAGCGTGAACCTCTCTCGTCACCCCTCGGAACGAACGCCACGATGACTCCAGAAGACATTCTCCTCAAAGGGACCGATTTTAGAATGTCGCCGCAGTATCAGAGGGATGGGACAGCCTACACGCAGTATCACACCTCCACGGAATTCGTAGATCCAGCTGAACTCTTCGATTTTTCTTCCAGCACAGCCTCCCAGGCGGAGACCTCAGAGCGGCAGATTTTTCAGGATGCACTTTCTGCCCTGAACTCTTCGGATCTAGAGAGCTTCGCCTTCGAGCTCTACCATCGAAACGTGGTAGAGGCCAACTCCATGCTGGCGCAGCCCGGCTTCAATGCCATTCCCATCTCTTCCGGTAGTGATGCAGACGCCATCCTCGCATCCTGTTGCGCTCATACGGACAAGCTCCAGATCGACCGAATCACGGTGGGCATGGAAGAATCGGGACGCCTGGTCTCCTCCTTCCAGGATCTCAGTGTCGATATTTCGCAGGTCCCTTTCCAGTCTTCGTTCTCCAAGGCCGTCGTTGTCCAGGCCAACTCGGAACTGAGCAAGGTCATCGAGTGGAGCACAAACATTCGGCTCCGCACCGCTGAAGGCATGGTTCGCCCGATCAAAGAGATCGAAGACCAGATCGAAGCGCTCGCCAGACGATCCATCGACCGGGGGCACACCGTTCTCCTCCGCTCGATTCACTGTTCCAAAACCGGGATTCAGGCACCCTCCGCCGAGTTCATGAGGAACCTCCGCAGCGAACACGGAGACCGGGTCTTCATCTATACAGACATCTGCCAGCTCAGAGTTGGGAAACAGAGATTGGAAGAGCTCTTTGAGTGTTCGGATGCCTGCGCCCTATCATTTAGCAAGTTCATTCAGACGCCTCCCTTTTCGGGGTTCCTCTATCTCCGTAAGGACAGCATCCTTTCTGACACCATCACCTCGATGGGTACGACCAACCTTGGCTTGCTCCTGAAGAGCTGGATTCCGAGTATCACCCATAAACTATCCCGATCGTGCCTCCTGGAACGGATCGCCGTGCATATCAGGATCCGTCTGGGGCTGGAGCGATTCGCCGAATTGCTGTCGATGACGGATGAAGAACTCGGTCAAAAACTGTCCACCATCAGGACTGTTACGAGAAGCGTAGTGCAAGGCTTTGCCTTTGTAGAGGAACTCGATGAGCTACCTGATTGCCCGACACAGATAGAAACAGGCATTGTCCCACTCGTGTTTGACATGGCGTCACTCCATGAATCACCAAAGGACATGTATACCTCCATTCATCAAGCGAGGGTTGAAGGCAAGAGAGTTCTGCTAGGGCAGCCTGTGCAGGTAGCGGAGTCTGTAGAACATCCTCGAAACTTTAATATGCGGGTCAGCCTCGGCTGGCGTTTAATGTCCCAAGAACAAGAGGCCCTTGAAGTCATGCTCCGGGACTGCTTCCAATCCATCGCCACCTCTCAAGGACTTTCCCAGTCTACCTCTAATTTATGAGCCGTATTGTCATCCAAGGAGATACCGTTAGCGTAGAAGGACACATCGGTGAGGAAATCAAAGTGTTCGATCGTGAGGGGTTCAAACTCACGGTGATTGGACTGATCCGTGGTGACCTCACTAGGATTGAAAAGATTGACTTTACGGCAGCCGACCACGCTAAGGATGAGCTCTATCAATTCTTCCTTTCCTGCCCAGGTGAATACGCCGTTCTCTACCAGGATCCGGAAAAGGTATTGCTCTACCTCACTCCCACCTGTCCGCAGTTCTATCTTGTAGAGGAGGGAGACACGCTTCGACTGACCAACCTGGAAGCAGAGTGCTTCGGCCAGGGGCCCACCCTTTTTCGCCATTCGGTCGCTTTGAC
>JBHIXE010000286.1:7313-7620 GCA_041984905.1 Verrucomicrobiales bacterium
GTCACCAAGCGGGGTCTATGGATGCCCCAGGGGATCGCGAAGGCCATCTCCGATTTTCTGATTGGCGGGATGGGCCTTTCCTATCAAATCTCCTCACGGACCCATTCCCAGTTCTGGATTTTGCCCCTGGAGAGGTTTTGCGAACGGACCGATCACAATGCGATCGCCGACGAATTGGCGAACCGCATGGTGGAAGAGATGAAGTCCTATCGCTCAATCGATGGGCGGATTGACCTCCAGCTTTCCTCGGGCATTGATTCCGCTCTTATGCTTGCCGCATCAAAACCGGCAAAGCTCAAGCTCAGAG
>JBHIXE010000287.1:0-3768 GCA_041984905.1 Verrucomicrobiales bacterium
GTTCGAAGCGCAATTTGCCGAGTTCTGCCAGGCAGGCTATGCCATCGGCGTGGGCAGCGGCACCGAAGCGCTTTGGCTGGCGCTGGCGGCCGAGGGCGTGGGGCCCGGAGACGAGGTCATTACGGCAACGAACAGCTTCTTTGCCACGGCTGAGGCCATCAGTTTTGCCGGCGCGACGCCGGTCTTCGTCGATGTGGACGATGTCTATTATCACCTGGATGTCGCCGCCGCGGAGAAAGCGATCACTCCACGCACCAAGGCCATTATTCCGGTGCAACTCTTTGGCCAGACCGCGGACATGGATCCGATCCGGGAACTCGCCGCAGCGCATGGGTTGGCGGTGATCGAAGACGCTGCTCAGTCCCACGGTGCGGAATACAAAGGGGTGCGATCAGGGAATCTGGGAAACTCCGCCTGTTTCAGCTTCTATCCAGGCAAGAATCTCGGCGCATTAGGTGAAGCCGGAGCCGTTGTGACCAATGATGCAGAACGCTGCGAGACGATGCGCATGCTCCGGGATCACGGGCAGTCGAAAAAATACCATCACAAGCTGGTGGGGTGGAACTGTCGCATGGACGGGGTTCAAGGCGCGGCGCTCAGCGTAAAACTGCGGCATCTGGAGTCCAACAACGCCAAGAGACGCGCGCATGCAGCTCTCTACAGCGAATTGCTCGCAGGTCACGAAGCGATCACGCTCCCGGCCTGCCGGGAAGACTGTGTGCACGTCTATCATATTTACTCGGTGCGCGTGGCTAACCGGGATGCTGTGATGCAAGCGCTCCAGGAGCGTGGGGTAGGATGCGGGATTCACTATCCCGTTCCGATCCATCGCCAGGAGGCCTATGCCCATCTGGGCCTTGGCGAAGGCACGCTCCCCGTCGCGGAACAGTGCGCGGAGGAGTTTCTCTCTTTGCCAATGTTCCCCGAGTTGACTCCGGACGAGGTCGCCTACGCCGCCGGGTCTCTCATCGAAGCAGTGGAATGCACTGCCCGCGCCTAAAACCTATTTCTGAAACCATGGAACACCTTCAAACAGCGCCAAGAGCGGTGGCCTCTTCCTATTTGGACGAGCCTCCGGAAGTGGTTGTGCCCGGTGAGCTTGAGGCTCAATGGGTGAACCCTGAGGCCGTCGAGAAGTGGGATGACCAGGTGAGAGCGCACGACGCGGCTACGGTCTTTCACGGACGCACCTGGGCACGGGTGCTGACTCGCACCTATGGCCATCAGCCGCACTACCTGCAGGTCCTGCGAGGCGACTGGATTGTCGCGCTGGTTCCGATCATGGAAGTGACCAGTCCTGTGACTGGTAAGAGAGGCGTGAGTCTGCCTTTCTCAGACTTCAGCGAACCTCTTTTCTGCGATGATGAAGCCCTGGAATTTGCCCTGGATCACATCCAGCAACGGGCCGCGGAACGGAACTGGGATCACGTGGAACTGCGCGGTGCGGAGATTCCCGGAGCGTCAGCTTCCGAGACCTACTGTGAACATCGTCTGAGATTGGACGAAGATTTCGGAAAGGTGGAGCAGGGATTTGCCAAGTCCGTGCAGCGCGCCATTCGCAAGGCGGAGAAGAACGGGATTCAGGTGCGCGTGCAGACGGATCGTGAGGCCATGGAGCACTATTACCGGCTTCATGTCCACACACGTCGCCGGCACGGGTTGCCTCCCCAGTCCTGGGCTTTCTTCCGCAACCTCCATGAAGAGGTGATCGGAGAAGGGCAGGGATTCATTGTTCTGGCCTATCACAACGACCGGCCGATCGCCGGAGCGGTATTCCTCACCTTCGGCGAGAACGCAGTTTATAAGTACGGGGCTTCTCATAGTTCCCACTGGGAGCTGCGTCCCAACAATCTCGTGATGCGGGAAGCGATCCGCCATCTCTGCGAGCAAGGGCTGCAGACCCTGAGCTTTGGCCGAACGGACGCCCACGATGAAGGCTTGCGCCGTTTCAAGCAGGGGTGGGGCACCGAAGAGACCACCGTGTCTTACTACAAGTACTTTCCGGCCACCCAGGAATGGGGCTCATCCCATGAAGATGCGGAGAGCCGATTGAAACCCGGCGGACTGATCAAGTCTGTGTTTCAACGCATGCCCTTGACCATCAATCGGATCATTGGGGCGGCCCTTTACCCGCACCTCGATTAATTCACTGACTCCTTCCCCGATCATGACTAATACCTCCAAGTCCAACAAGGGACTCAGCGTCAATGACATCCTCTTTTTGCTCTTCTTGCATAAGTGGAAGATCATTGTCTTTAGCGTCATTGGCCTGAGCGCAGCGCTGGGGTACAAATATCTTCGGGAACCTCTCTATGAGTCCAAGGCCAAGCTGTATGTGAAGTACGTCCTGGACCGGAACATCGATTCCCGGGAAGACGAGCCCATCAGCTACAGTCCCAGTATCATCAATGCCGAGATCGAGATCTTTCTCAGTCTAGACCTCTCCAAGGATGTGGCCTCGATTGTGGGGCCGGAGCGCATCATCCAGGATTCCGACAAGCCGGTGACGGTGGAGATGGCGGCTCGCGAGATCAATCGCGGTCTGGGCGCGCTCTCTTCTTACCACAGCAATATCATCGAGGTAAGCTACAAGAACCAGGATCCCAAGCTGGCTAGTGAGGTATTGAGTCACCTGGTGAATCGCTACTACAAGAAGCACCTTGAGGTGCACCGTTCGGTGGGTGCGTTCGACTTTGTCTCTGAGCAGACGGATCAGGTTCGCACCCGGCTCCGGAATACGGAGGAAGAACTGAAGCGACTGAAGGCCGACGGCGGCATCGTTTCGATTCAGGGAAGCGTGGATTCGATCGAGAAGCGCAGGGATGATCTTCAGGATCAACTGCTGAAATCCGAGGTCCAGGTGGCGGAATTGCAGGCTAAAACCAAGGAACTGGAGGCGCTTCTGGGGCTCAAATCCAAGATTACCGAGGGTGGAGACGCCGAAGCCGAAGATGCCGTAAGTCTCTTGGAGTTTGAGGTTCCCGATGCGAACATTCTGGAAGAGTTCTCCGAAATCGAGACCGAGTTGGATCGGCTCAAGGTTCGGGAAGAGCAGTTGGCAAGCCGCTTTGCTCCCGATAACCGGTTGGTGGTCAGCATTCGCTCGCAGGTGGATGACTTGGAAAAGCAGCGACGTGCCTTGATCAGCGAATACCCGGCTCTGCAGGCGGAATCCGAAGAGGGGGAGAAGGACTCCTTGGATCCCCTGAAGGAGGCCAAGAGCGACCGTGCCAAACTCGTGGCGGCCGAGGCGCGGATTAAGGTTCTAAAGCGTCAACTGGAGGAACTGGATGATGCGCGCAACCTGATTGCGAGATCCAGCACGGAGATCCAGGCCCTGGAACGCCGCAAGCAGTCCGAAGAGGATCGACTGCTTTATTTTGAGAACGCATTGGAAACCGCCCGCGTTGACGAGGCGCTGGACCCAGCGAAGATGCCGAACATCAGTCCCGTGCAGCAGCCTTCCATGGCGGAACGCGCTGCGTCCACTTCCGCGGACAAGAAGATCATGATCTGCCTTGCCGGAGGAGGGATGGGGCTTGGTGTTGCGATCGCACTATTCATTGAGTTGGTTCTGCAACGTCGCATTCGTCGTCCGCTCGAAGTGGAGAAGCGTCTCGGAATCGGCCTGATGTTGACCATCCCCAAGATCGAGACCCGCAAGCCGACCGTCCCGCTCTTGGGCGGAGGAACGGGGAGTGCATTGCAACCTTCCGCCTTCGGAGGTCTGCGGCCCTATGCGAAGTCGATTCGGGATCGCCTCTGCTA
>JBHIXE010000287.1:3822-7387 GCA_041984905.1 Verrucomicrobiales bacterium
GAAGCACGATCCGAAGCTCATCGCTCTGACGGGATTGACCAAGGGAGCGGGCACGTCCTCGCTCGCCAGTGCGCTGGCGGCTTCTTTCTCTGAGAACGGTCAGAAACGGGTGCTCTTGGTGGATATGAGCGTGGAACCCTCCAGCGGAATGAACGTGGATATCACCAAGCGCGATCTCCGTTTCCGTGAGGTAGGAGAAAACCTTTATCTGGCTTCGACCAAGTCTGATCAGGAGGTCCAGGAGCGGCTCGAAGAAGAAGCCGGCGACCAAATCACCACCAACCGACTCTACGAGTTGTTGCCAACCTTCCGGGCGAGCGACTTTGGATACATCATCTTTGACTTCCCTGAGTTCAGCCCGGCCAACATGACTATGTTCATGGACAACGTACTGCTGGTCCTGGACTCGGAGAATATCAATCAAGACCGCCTCTCCTATGCCTATGGAGAATTGGTCAAGGGCAACCACAACGTCACCTGTATCTACAATAAGGAGACGCAGAATGCCCCGCTCTGGCTGAGCGAAGCTTCTTAGTGTATTTTATGGAAATTATGGAGGTTGCCGTGTATTGTTGCACGGTAACCTTCTTGTTTTCATCCGTCACTCGCTCCAGCTTTGAATACGGCCTTCGTCCGCACCTATTATCTTCTCAAGCCGCTGGTTCCCCGCCATTGGCGCATGGTGGCGCGTCGGGTCCGTGCTCGGCAGCTTCGAGAATCCTGTGCGGACACCTGGCCCATTCTGGAGTCCGCGGGCGCCAGGCCTGAGGGCTGGCCGGGATGGCCGGAGGGCAAAGACTTTGCTGTGGTTCTCACTCACGATGTGGAAGGGCAGGCAGGGGTCGACCAGGTACGTCAATTGGCGGAACTGGAGATGGAATGCGGCTTTCGCTCGTCCTTCAATTTCGTGCCGGAAGGCGAATACCGGGTTACTCCTGAACTGCGGAACTGGCTGACCGAGGCCGACTTTGAAGTGGGCGTGCATGACCTGAATCACGACGGGCATCTCTACAACAATCGGGACGAGTTTCGCGCCAAGGCCCAGCGTATCAATCACTACCTGGATGCCTGGGGGGCTGTGGGCTTCCGCTCCGCCTTCATGATGAGGGAACTGGAGTGGATGCGGGATCTGGATGTGCTCTACGATGCCTCCACCTTTGACACGGATCCGTTTGAACCTCAGCCGGACGGAGCGGGAACGATCTTTCCGTATCGCATGGCGCCTGATCCGGTAACGGGAGCCAAGGGCTACATCGAGTTGCCTTACACGCTGGTGCAGGACGTCACCCTGTTCCTGTTGCTGGAGGAGAACTCACCCGAAGTCTGGCTACGCAAGCTGGACTGGATCGTCGAGAAAGGGGGGATGGTCCTCGTGAACATCCATCCGGACTATGTCGACTTCAGTGGCAATGCTGAAGCGGCTCCGCTGCGATTTCGGTCGGAAATCATCAGAGAGTTTCTCGAGACGGTCTCCCGGAAATACGCGGGACGCTATTGGCAACCCCTACCTCGTGAACTGGCAACCTGGTATGACACCCATGCATGAGATTGACCAGAAACTGACGGGCAAGAGAGTGGCCGTACTGCTCTTCTCCGAATATCCGGAAGACGCACGTCCCCGGCGCGCCGCGGAGGCGCTGGCTCATCATGGAGCGGAGGTCGATCTATTCTGCCTGCAGATGGATGCGGAGGAGCCGCGGCGGGAGCGGCTTGAGGGCGGAATCCAGGTTTTTCGAGTTCCGATACCCAAGAGCAAGAAGAGTCGCTTTGGCTATGTTCTTCAGTATGGATCCTTTCTGGCCTACTGTTTTGGCATGCTCCTGATCCGGCATCCGCGCCGGAGATATCACGTCGTTCACGTGCATAACATGCCGGACATCCTTGTCTTCAGCGCGCTCATTCCGCGCTTGTTCGGATCCAAGGTCATCTTGGATATGCACGATCCCATGCCGGAACTCATGACGAGCATCTACGGCATGGATCCGAATTCAAAGTTCGTTAATCTTCTCAAGCTCCTGGAGCGCTGGAGCATCTGCTTTGCTCAACTGGTCATTACGCCGAACATTGCCTTCCAGGAACGCTTTGTGGAGCGCGGTTGTCCTCGGGAGAAGATCCAGATCGTGATGAATTCTCCGGAGAGCAATTTCTCCGCGTCCTTGCCCCAAAAGCGCGTGGCGCCCCGGGGCCCTGAAGACCGCTTCTCCATCATGCATCACGGATTGCTGGCGGAACGGCACGGTCTGGATGTGGCGCTGCGTGCCGTGGCTCGATTGAGTGATCGAATTCCGAATCTCGAATTTCACGTCTACGGACGCCCCAATGAATACTCGGAATCCATGGAAGCCCTGGCTCGGGATCTTGGCATTGGTGATCAGGTCTTGTTCCATGGTTATGTGCCCCACAAAGAGGTCGCTGACGCGATTCAGGCGGCCGATCTGGGCGTGATTCCCAATCGCCGGAACGACTTTACGGAGATCAACATGCCGACCCGGATCTTCGAGTATCTGGCCTTGAACACCCCGGTGATTGTCCCTTCCACCACCGGGATCCGGGACTACTTCTCGGACGACTCCATGTTCTTCTTTGAGCCGGAGGATGATGAGAATCTCGCCGAAGCGATCTACCGCGTCTTCGAAGATCAGGCTCGTACGGAGCAGGTCGTGGATCGTGGACGGGAAGTCTATGAGTCGTTCTCCTGGGAAGAGCAGGAGAAGAAGTTCCTCCATCTGGCAAGCACCCTGGTATGACCGTCGCTCCCTACGTTCTGATCACCCCGGCGCACAATGAAGCGGACTTCATTGAGCGGGTGCTTGAGTCCATGGTGGAGCAGAAGGTTCTGCCCTTACGCTGGGTGATCGTGGACGACGCTTCCACGGATGGAACGGCAGCTATCGTCGAGTCCTTTCTGGCGGAGCATGATTTCATACGGTTGGTGCGCGTGGAGCGTGAACCGGGCCGGCACTTTGGCAACAAGGTCAACGCCTTCAATCGAGGCTGCGAGGAGCTCCGTGACCTGGATTACGAGTTCATCGGAAACCTTGATGCGGATGTGTCCTTCCCCCGGGACTACTTTGAAAACCTGCTGGAGGAATTCCAGCGGGACCCCCGATTGGGAGTCGGCGGGGGCCTGATCTACAGCTGGCAGGGCAATAAGTTCGAAAGCCAGGGTGTATCTTTGGATACGGTCTGTGGATCGGTTCAACTGTTCCGCCGCCATTGCTACGAAGAAGTGGGTGGCTACGAAGCGCTGCCTCTCGGTGGAGTCGATACCGCCATTGAGATCAAGGCCCGGATGCACGGGTGGAGAGTGCGGACCTTTCCGGAGCATCCCGTAAGGGAGCACCGTTGGACGGGATGGGCCGCTGGAGACCGGATGGCGGCTCGGGTCAAGGAAGGGCGGCGGCTCCATTCCATGGGATACGATTTTGGCTTCTTCTGCGTGCGCTGTGTGCGGCGCAGTATGGAGCGGCCCTGGCTGATCGGCAGTTTCGCCGCGCTCTGGGGTTTCCTTAGCAGTCGCGTGAAAGGGGAGCCGGTATTGCTGGCTCCGGACGTGGTGCATTTC
>JBHIXE010000287.1:7397-7621 GCA_041984905.1 Verrucomicrobiales bacterium
GCAGCGCCGCAAATTGCGCGCCCTCTTCCGGGGAGCGCCGGTCATTGAACCTCCAGCCCAACCCAGGACGACATCATGTGCGGAATAGCAGGCATCTTTGACCAAAGCGGGGAACCCGTGAATCGCGAGTTGCTCGACCGGATGACGAGCATCATCCAGCATCGTGGCCCGGATGGTTCCGGCCAATTTGTCGATCGCGAAGTCGGCCTGGGCCATCGTCGCCT
>JBHIXE010000288.1:0-323 GCA_041984905.1 Verrucomicrobiales bacterium
TTCGCCATGCTGGGACTCTCTGAAGCCTACGGTGCCGTGGACGACTCGTTACTCTGGGACGGCACCGAATCCGAGTCCTCCAGGCGGGGCATTGGAGAAGCTCTGGAACTGTCCGTGCGTTGCGCCGTGACCGCTCAGCAATACAATCGCTGGGGCGGCTGGCGCTACTCTCCGGAATCCAATGACGCGGACACCTCAGTTTCCGGGGCGGTCCTGATGGGCCTGTTGGCGGCGAGAAACGCGGGAATCGAAGTGCCGGATGAGGCCGTGGAGAAAGCCTTGACCTACTTCAAGCAAAGCACGGGCCCCAGCGGGATGGTCGC
>JBHIXE010000288.1:333-7573 GCA_041984905.1 Verrucomicrobiales bacterium
TCGCCTACACCGGAGGTCTGGGCGGGATGGGCGAGTCCATGAACCGGTCCGCGATTGCGACGCTGGTTTATTCCGTGGGGAAGAAGAAAGACTGGGAAGAATTCCGCGCCACGCTTCGTCACATCGTCACGCGGCTGGAACATCAGGAAGGCGGGTATCCCAATTATTTCCGTTACTACATGGCCCAGGCACTGTTTCAAGGAGACTTGGATTCCTGGGAGAAATGGAACCGGGAAACGATCCGGCATCTGAAACAATCGCAAAGGGAAGATGGCAGTTTTCTGGGAAATCATGGGGTGGCCTACAGCACCTCGATGTCGCTGCTGGCGTTGGCCCTGAATTACCGGCTTTTGCCGATCTACGAGAGGTGAAGTGATCTGATGACTTGGAGGAGTTCCAACTGGATGTGGAGATGCGCACTGCTGATCGCGGTGGCGGCAAGCTCCGGGGTGCAGGCTGCAGAGGGCGGCAGGAAGGAGGATCCCCTGACGGGCAAGCTTTACTGGCGCAATGGCGATTCCCTTCAAGGAAGCCTGTCTGGCGCGGAGAAGGATCACCTGGAATGGAGTTCCAATTACTTCGCCAAGCCGGTGTGGTTGGAGACGCCTTTCCTGGAGGCCATTGTCTTTGATCATCCCGCTCCCGAGCAGAACGCGGCTGGACCCTTCCGGGCCGTGTTGGCCAGTGGCGATGTGGTGCATGGCTCGATCAAGGAGATCGATCAGGAATACATCACCATCACCAATCAACGGCACGGAGATCTGCGGTTGGAGCGCGGGGAAGTGACCCAGATTCGGCGCCTTGATCATCCCACGTTGCTTTACCTCGGGCCCAACGGCCGCAGTGGATGGTCGGTCATTGCCGAACCCTGGAAGACCGATCACTGGGCCATGCGTCCTGGAGGAGGGCTCCAGACCAAGCGCTGGCGGGCGGAGCTCTTCCGGTCCCTCCAGATGCCGGTGAAAACCGAGTTCGAAGTCATGCTGAGCAGCAATCAACGTCCGGAATTCGCCATTGCCTTCAGCGACGATTTTTCGACTGCTCTACGTCTGGAGACCTGGGACAACGAAGTCGTGCTCACTCAGGGTTCCCGCTTTGAATCGGTCCGTTCATTGAGTGAAGGGGATACCCAGATCCACTACCGCATTTTTGCAGATCAGGAAACCGGGTCGGCCTCGATCTACTCGGGGATGGGGGAACTCCTGGCATCCATGAACGGAGTCAACTGGGATACGGAAGGGAAGTCTGGCGTTTACCTCCGCAACAAGGGCGCTGATCTGGAATTCGAGAAACTGCGGGTTTCCCAATGGAATGGGAAGACGCCCAGTCCTCTGAAAAACGCAAAAGACCGGGTCCACCTGATCGATGGCGAGGTCATTTACGGACGTGCCGTGGCTCTGGATGAGGAGAACGTCACCATGGAAGATGGCCGCCAGATTTCTCTGAACGACGTGGACACCATCCATTTCCAAAGCCAGATGCAGGTGGCGGCAGAACCGCGCAATGCAGAGGTCAGTTTCCCGGACGGCACCCTCGTTTCCGGTCAATTGGAGGAAGTCGAGAACGGTCGCGCCCGCATTCGCACGACTTACAGTCCGGACCCGGTCGAGACGGATCTGCACGGTGCCCGGGAGATCAAGTTCTATGTTCAGGCGGATGTGCCGGTTCAGACCTCGGACGAGCTTCACAGGGGGGATCAGATCCTCAAAGGGACCATTCGCGGGAGTGAAGATCCAGAGGCACCGATCCATTGGTTGCCCCTGGGCGCCAAGCAGAGCGTGCCTCTCAAGTCGGACTATGATGCGCGGATCGTCCGGAAGCAGACGCAAGCGGTTGGCAATCTGGATGGCGACCGGTTGTTTCTGAATACACGGGAGATCATCTCCTGCCAGATCGAGCGGCTCGACGAGGAGCAGGTCCACTTCAAGACCAGTCTGGGCGGACTCACCCAATTGCCCCTGAACCAGGTTCGCGCGATTGAGTTCCGCGAGGGACGACTGCAGTTGACCGGCTTCACGGACCGCGCCTGGACCGAGGTGGAGAATCCCGGAGACTCCGTGGCGCGAACCGCCAAGACGCTGGAACTGGATGGAGGTGCGCTGACCCATCCCTCCATCTTGAGAGCGGATGAGATCCTCTTTGATCTGCGCTGGCGAGCCTCCAGCCATGGGGCCATGAGCCTGGGGCTCTTTGCGGAAGAATCCCTCGTCGACTCCCGCCCGCCGCTGGAGATCAGCTTCAGTTGCTGGAGCAACCGGCTCTGGGTTGCAGGCGCCGAACCGGGCGTGAGCATGAACCTCGGCGGGGATGACATCAGCATTTCCAACGGACAAGCCAAGGTGCGGATCGGTCTGGCCGGCGATGATGTTCGAGTCTGGGTCAACGATCAGCAGCTGCTCAAGATCCGGTTCGAGGAAGCGAAGCGGCTGGGTAACGGCTTGCGATTCTCCTCCGGTAGTCCCTGGTTCGACCGGGTCAGTGATCTGGGCAAAACCATCGTCACCAACTTTGAGGTGCGCTCCACGACCGGATTGCTGGCTCCGCTCAGGGTCGAGAATGACGCCAAGATTCATGCGTTGACGATTCCCCGATTCCGCCGGGAGTCTCCGGATACCCACATCCTCATCTCCCCGACAGGCGACCTTCTGCGGGGACGCCTGGGCCAGGTGAACGAGAAGGAAATCCATTTTGTCTCCCGCCTTGATGAGTTGGTGTTCCCCCGGGACAGGGTCGCAGGCATTGTCTGTCTGGACATTGCCGATAAGAGCACCGAGGTGCAGGACAAGGAAGCCCGGGTCATCTTGACTGACGGCACCGTCATTCGACTGACGCCCACCAAGATGACTGCGACGACTCTGCACGGGGAATCACCCAGTCTGGGCCCGTGCCAGTTGCCCACCGCTTCCATTCGTCAGATCCACCTTGGGAATGTGGAGCCGATCGCCAAACCTCTGGTCTATGCGGATTGGGAACAGGTGCATGCCATCGAGCCTGTCATTCCCGAGTCAGGGGCAGGGGCGGGCACTCAATCCGAACTCGTGGGGCAAAAAGCCTCCAACTTTGCGCTTCCCCGGCTCAACGAAGGCACCTTCAAGGTGGAAGACGAACTGGGGAAGGTGCTGGTCCTCGAGTTTTGGGCCACCTGGTGCGGTCCCTGTGCCAAGGCGTTTCCGGAAGTCCTGAAGGCCTTGGAAGGTATGGACCCGGAGCGGGTCAGCTTTGTCGCCGTCAATCAGGCAGAACCGCCGGACATCGTGCGCCGTTATCTCAAGAACCACGGATTCGAGTTTGAGGTGGTTCAGGATGCCCAGGAGAAAATTGCGCCGCTCTTTGGCGCTGAAGGGCTTCCGCATACCGTGGTCATTGACCAGCAGGGGACGATCGCTTGGGTCCAGTCCGGATTTGTCCCCGATGAGTCCGGCAAGAAATTGAAGGAGGTAGTCGAGGGGTTGCTGAACAACCCCCCGACCACTAAGGGGGAGGCTCAAACGAATTAGGTGGGGATCCGGCTGGCAATCGCTTCCCAGGCCGAACGGCCCACCAGCGCTACATACATCTGTCTACAATGATCGTATTTCAGCCGGGCCTGCAGGATTTCCCGGGATTTGGAGAACGAGCCCCATTTCAAGATCTCGATTTCAACGTGGCGCACGCCCCATTTGTCCATCCCACGCTTGTTGCGGTGGTAAATGTCGATGGTGCCGGTGCCCACTAGAGCACTGCCGTAGTCATCGATGACGTACTCGGTCCGGGAACCCTTGATGCGGAAGACGGTGCCAACAGGGTAGCGAGACCAGTCCGCGGCAGCAGACGTGTAGCGGCGGCTGCATTGCAGGCGAGTGCCCAGCGCGTTGTTGCGGCGGTATTCCCGGTGATCGTCTTCGGTATGGGTATAGGCCGTGGTGCGGACCTTCCGATACTCGCGGGACGATGATCGAGAACTCTCGTGCGATGAAGACGGGGAACTCCCGCCGGAAAAGGAGAAGAAGGAGGAAGAACTCGAAGAAGAGCCGTGATCCGAATTGATGGAAGACGGATGATTACGGAAGGGACCGGCGTCAGCGCCAGCCAATAGGCCGAGCAGCGCCACAGCAACAGCGAGGGAAACTTTGCGGTGCATGAGGGAGAGAGGTTTGGTTTACGGAAATTAAAATTAATCATAATAATCATAATTTCAAAGTATTTTGTTCCGTTAGTTCCCTAGCATCATTTGATTATTAGGCTCTACCGATCTCTAAGAACTCCGAAATTTCAGCCTTTCCATGGGGCGGCTCGGAAGCGATCGAAGGGGGCGAAGCGCACCCTGTAAGCTCCCGGGCAGGCTCGCATCCAATACCCCTAGGTTCCCGTAACTCTTCGAGCGACCATCGGTTGATTTTGCCGGGGCCCAATTCTAGGTTGCTCGCAACTTCCTAACTCAACTCACATCCACTTACCCATTATGGCACACGAACTCCCATCTCTTCCCTACGCAACGGACGCTTTGGAACCCTACATCGACACCAAGACGATGGAGATTCACCATGGCAAGCACCACGCAACCTACGTGTCCAAGTTGAATGACGCTTTGGCCGGCACGGGATTGGAGGGCAAATCCATCACGGATCTGGTTTCTGATCTGAGCGTGGTTCCCGACGACAAGCGCGGTGCAGTCCGCAACAACGGCGGTGGTCACTACAACCACTCTCTGTTCTGGACCACCATGGGACCCGGCAAGGGCGGCGCTCCCTCCGGCGAATTGGCGACTGCGATCGATTCCGCTTTCGGCAGCTTTGATGACTTCAAGGCCAAGTTTAAAGACGCAGCCGCGACCCGCTTCGGTTCCGGTTGGGCATGGCTCGGCGTGAAGTCCGATGGATCGCTATGCGTTTGCTCCACTCCCAACCAGGACAACCCGCTCATGGCTGGGATCGTCGATTGCCCCTGCACACCGATCCTGGGTCTGGACGTCTGGGAACACGCTTACTACCTGAACTACCAGAATCGCCGTCCCGATTACGTCGACGCATTCTGGAACGTGGTCGACTGGGACGCCGTGGCAGCAAATTATTCCGCGGCCAAGTAAGGCGCTTTGGCCTGACAGCGTCGTAAGACAACAATTCCAATTGGCGGCCCCGGAAACGGGGTCGCTTTTTTGTCATGCGACTTCTTTCTATCCAAGTTGGGCTTCCGAAGACTTATGGCGAAGCAGGGGCAGCGGATCTCATGGACCGGGAATGGTCCTCGGCGATCTTCAAGGATTTGGTATCCGGACCGGTCCAGGTGAGGCGGGACGGCCTGGAAGGAGATGGCCAGGAAGACCTCACCGTGCATGGAGGGCCTGACAAGGCCATCAATGTATATGCCTCCGAGCATTACCCGGCATGGAGGGCGGAACCTGGACTGGAGCAGATGGACGCAGGCGCCTTTGGAGAGAATTTCACGCTGGAAGGCGCTTTGGAGACGGAACTCTGCATTGGCGACATCTTCCAGCTTGGCGAGATCCAGGTTCAGGTCTCTCAACCACGCCAGCCTTGCTGGAAACTGGCGCGTCGCTGGCGCATGAAGGATCTGCCGGCGCGCGTCGTGGCCAATGGAAAGACCGGCTGGTATTTCCGGGTCATGCAGGAAGGGACTTTGGAAGCGGGCTCGGAACTGGTTTTGCGGGATCGGCCTCATCCGGAATGGACCATCGCCGCGGCGACCGATCTGCTCTATCACCGCAGGGACGATGTAGAAGGGGCACGTTCCCTGGCGGGCTGTGAGGCACTTTCCGCCAGTTGGAAGGAACAGCTCGCGGGCCGATTTGGAGATTAATTGGAGGGAGAAGAACTTCAGCCTTCTTAAGATTCGTTGTGGAGATTTCCGCTTTTTTGAGTTTGTTAGTGGATCGACCTCTTCACAAACATCCCTCCCAAATCAGCTGAAACCTACCGGGTTCTCCACACGGCGGACTGGCACCTGGGGAAGCCGCTGGGGGATCTGTCCCGGGAACCGGAACACGCCCGGTTTCTCGAGTTTCTGCTGCAGGCGATTCAGGAGCATGAGATCGATGTGCTCATGATTGCGGGGGATGTATTTGATTCCGCCAATCCGCCTCAGAGCGCGGTCACGCTCTACTACAATTTCATCTCGGATCTTCACCGGAAGACGAACTGCTCCACCGTGGTGACGGCAGGGAACCACGATTCGCCGGCTCACCTGGAAGCTCCGCGGCACGTTCTGGCTGCCTTGCGGACCCACGTGGTGGGTCGTTTGCCCGATAACATTGAGGACGTGATCGTGGTGCTGCCCAATCGAGAGGAGCCGAGGTTGATCGTCGCGGCGATGCCTTTCCTGCGGGATCGCGATCTGCGGACGGGAGCCATCGGGGAGAGCGCGGCCCAGATCCGCGAACAACTGACGATGGGCATGGAGCGTCGTTACAAGGAAGCGGCTGATGCGATCTTTGATGCCCGTTTGGAGGACTACCCGGCGATTGGGATGGGACATCTCACGGTGAGCGGTTGCGAAACGACTCCGGACAGCGAGCGGGACATTCATGTGGGTGGCCTAGGCACCGTGCATCCTTCCATCTTTCCCGCCAATTTCGATTACATGGCCCTGGGTCACCTGCACAAGCCTCAGCAGGTTACGGGCAGTGGCCGATTGCGTTACTCCGGTTCACCCATTCCGCTCAGTTTCGCGGAGGCTAACGACGAGAAGGAGATGCGGGTGCTGGATTTCGAGGGCAAGAAACTGATTGGGAACTACGGGATGCGGATCCCGTTGTCCCGCCGTCTGGTGCGGTGGCGATTGCAGCGGTCGGAACTGGAGCACTATCTGCGAGTCAAAACGCCTCCCAAGTCTGACTTCATTCCCTGGGTTCAGGTGGAAGTGGCGGACCCGCATCCCGGGGAGAACATCTTTGAGACGGTCCGCGAATTGGCTGAAGGGCGGCCCTACGAGGTCGTGCGGGTGGGGAGACCTCCGGTGGAGCACTCCTCCGATCTGCTGCTGGACCCCAACAATTCCGTGGAGCAGGCCGACGATCTGTTGGCGAGTCCGCTCAAGGTATTTGGATGTCGCCTCGACATGGAAGAGGATCTCACGGAGAGCGAACGGGAGAGTCTGGAAGGGGCTTTTCGCGAGTTGCTGAACCTGAGAGAGGAACGCATGCGGGAAGAGGAGGCCGCGCTTTCGGATTAAGCGATGAAGATCCTGCGCGTTCGCCTGACCAACCTCAATTCACTGCGGGGAGATCACGAAGTGGATCTGGAAG
>JBHIXE010000289.1:0-4151 GCA_041984905.1 Verrucomicrobiales bacterium
TGGAGACAGGCCGGTATCTCTGGGTGTGAGTTCGTAGGATGGGCCTCCCGCGTTGGGCTGGACTGAGACCCGAAGGTCGATCTTATCCCCGTGGAGGGCGTACCCCTGCCCCGGCAGCAGATAGGAGAGCGTGGCGTGCTCAAACTGAAGCTCCATGCCTTCCACCAGATCATCGATGCCTGTGACCAGGATTTCCGCCTTTGCAGTCGATCCGTTGGCCAACTGGAGTTCCATCTCCGCCTTGGTGTGAAGGTCTACCTGCCCGTCCCACACCGTATGAACCTTTTCCAGTTCTGCGGATTGAGCGCGGGTAATGAACAACATGGAATCGAGCCCGTGAATCCCGAACTCGGCCAGCATCCCTCCGCCTCCTTTCGTCGGATCCAGATAGTAACGCCCGTAGGTCACCATCCCAGGCCGGCCATGAGCAAACTTCACGCGCTGCAAAGGGCCGAACAATTGGTTGTCCACCATGTCCCGGACCATGCGGTTGGCCCACCAGGAACGCATCATCAACCCTGAAGTCAGCGAGTGCTCTGGAAACCAGGAACAAAAGGTTTCGTGTTCCTCGGCAGAACGTGCAAAAGGCTTTTCTACGTAGATGCCAGTTCCCCGCTTGCGGAAGGTCTCAAAATAAGGCTGACGGACACCGTAGGGAATCGAAAGCAGGACCACGTCCGAACCGGGAAGCCCTTCTGCCCCGGATGAATCCAGTACGACGTGAGGCACCTGGTACGCCTTGCCCAGTGACTTGGCGCGGGCGGCATCCACATCCGCCACCCAGGCAAGCTTGGCTCCCGCCAACGTCTTCATGACCGGCGCATGCGCCGTTCTGGCGATATCCCCCGATCCCACGATTCCTAGTGAAAGCACACTCATGATTGTCTCAACTCCTTCATCTTCAGCATCTCCGCCCTCTCCCGGCGCATACCCACGAGCAGGCAATGGTACTCATCGATCATCTTCTCGTAGCTGATCTCCTGCCCTACCTCAGGGGATGGCTCCCCTCGTTTCCAGACCCTCTCCAGAGCATCCGCGAACGCATTCAGGTCAAAGGGCTTCACCAGCTCATCCGCGGGTCCAGCCGCTTCGGGATTTGCCGTGACATCCCAGGCCACTACCGGCCGCCTCGCCAGCCGTGATTCAAGAATGACGGTCGGCAACCCCTCCATTTGTCCATGGGACAGAAAGACGAGTGCATCCACCTCCGCCAGTGCCTCCGCGGGGTGATTGGCCAATCCGCGAATGTTGATCCGCGGATTGTCGTTCGCCTTCTCCCGCAACTCATCCTCCATTGAGCCCTTCCCAAAGACCTGCCACTCGCAGGGAATCCCCCGCTCCACCATCTGCCGGTCCAACTCGAAAATATCCGTTGGATACTTCTCAGGCTCCAACCGCCCGAGGAACCCAATGCGAAAGGTGTCTTCAAACCTCGGCGGGGTGAGATTGCGGAGCCGCTCCGCATTGGGCACCCCGTTCAGAATCACGGCTGCGTCTTCGGGCTTGAGCTCAAACTGCTCGCAAAGGCGGTCGCAGACATAACGGGAGCACCCCACCAACTTCCAGTTCCCTCGCTTCAAGTGCGCCTTCACCAGTCCCCAATGGAAGCGGCGCAATCCCTGAAACACCGGCTGGTCACCATAACGCGGCCCATGCTCCGTCCAGGCGACTGGCACACTGAGTCCCAAAAGCGGAATCAATGAGCCATGCGCGGAAACCACATCGATTTCGTGCTCCTTGACGATCCGGCTCAGGAAAGCCGCATTCCGCAGCACGGTATCTGGCCGCCGCTCAAAGTTGCAGGGCACATAACGAACCTCCGGACTGATTCGTTCCCGCAAGGATGGAACTTGATCAAATGGACCCACCAGCGTGACGGACACACCGCTCTTCTCCGCCAGGCCGTTGGCGAGGCTTAGCGCAACTCGTTCCATTCCTCCGGCTGGAGTGATCCAACTGTTCCAAATCAAGATATTCATAAGCCAGCTACGAGCCCTCTCCCCTGATCACTGCGCCATCAGTTCCTATGGACAATGATCGTATTTCTACTCCTTTTATCCTAATGATTTGTTTCCTCAATTATTAATTGATTCCGCCTTAGGCTGTAGCGGTGCAGGCGCCACGGTCTGCGGCACCGGCTTCTGCATATTCGCACTGATCCGGCGCCCCAGTCGTATGGCCGGCCCTTCAATGACAATGTAGGCAAGGCGCGCCACATAGTAAGAAACGATCGCAATGAGGATGAACTCGATGATCGGCTCAAACCATCCCGCCCACGAACCCACCAGGGGCTCCACGATATTCAGGCACAGCCGATGGAGCAGGTAGATCCCGTACGAGACTTTTCCAATGCTCTCCAGCAGCGGCATCCGGAGAAAACTCTGGAGCGGCCCCTGACCAAGAAGAATCCCGGCCATCATCCCCACAATCATGATTGTGTAGCAGATGCGGAAGATACTAATGCCAACGCCTCCAGACTCCTGGTGAGGCTCCGGCACCAAAAAGTGCAGCACGACCAGGGCAATCCCCCAGGGGACGATCCATCGTGCCGTTCCCATTCTGCTCAGCGCCTTGAAGCCCTCCTCGGTGTGGAGGATCACTCCCAACACGCACCCGGCCAGGATGTTAGCGTAGGAACTGAACAGCAAAGCTTGTGGCCCACTGTCCAGGAACATGCAGGCCGATACCAGAATGTAGAGCCCTATGACGGTGAACATCCGCTCCTTTCCCTTGCCTGCCAGCAGGAGGAACCCCAATGCTGGCCAGAAGAGATAGAACTTCTCCTCAATCCCCAGCGACCAGCTATGGCCAAAGGGCACTTCCGTCTGCCCATGTACATTCAGCATGACGGGCAGTTCCGAAAGGAAGGTCAGGTAGTACGGTAACGCCGCCAACAGGCCGTCCCTTTTATCGCTCCCGATCCCAAGTACGAGGATGAGCATGCAATAGGCCGCCAGGGTGGCAAAATAGAGAGGAAGAATCCGGAAAGCCCGACGCACGTAGAAGGCGCCCATATTGACCCTTCCCGTGGTGTTCTCTTCCTGGATACAAAGTCTGGTGATGAGATAACCACTCAACACAAAGAACCATGTAAGCCCTCGCCCGCCACTTAGAAAAAAGAAGGCGGTGGTGTGCATATGCGCACAAATCACACCCAAAACCGCGATGGCACGTATGCCATCAAGCTGTGGAATGTATTTTTGGGTAACGTATTGATTATAATTCACGGTTAACTGGAATCACTGTGAGAATTAAACCAGATCGGTTGCCCATCCATACTATCCACATGATCTCAATTGCGGTCTGGTGCTGACGTTCATAAAAGCAACTATCAGGCCACGATTCATCCCTTTGGCGAGCAATCTTCGAATTCAAGATACTGGCCTTGGATCGGCAGTTTGGACGCTCTCCGCCATGGCCTTGCTGTCCACTTTTGAGGAGGAACTCTCGCGAGTTGCAATCCTCTGGTAGTTGGCCATGGCCGCTTCTGCTGCGACGTCCCAATCGAACATCTTTCGAACCCGTTCATGCGCTGCCGTCCCCATCGCCTGAACCCGTCCTGGATCTCCAATCAGGGACCGGCAGGCGTCCGCCAGCAACTCGCTGTTTCCGGGTTGGACCAGCAGGCCGCAGTCGTCCGTGATTTGATAGGGAATCCCGCCAACCTTCGTCGCGACGATCGCCAGCTTGGAGGCCATGGCTTCCAACACCACCAGAGGCAGCGTGTCTGAAAGCGTAGGATAGACAAAGATATCCGCGTATTGAAACAGGGCCTGGACCGCTTCGTCCGAAATGAAGTCCGTTACCACCAGGTTCTGGCCTTCCCCGCACTGATGCACATAGCTGTCGTAGTCAATCGTGGGTCGCTTCTTCCCACAGACAATCAGCTGACAGGGAACGTCCAACTTGGGAAACGCTTCGAGCAAGACGTTGAGCCCCTTGTTCGCGGTGTGGTTGCCAAGAAAGGCCATGGTGGGCCGCTTCTCAGGCCCCATCGGATCCAGGCCGAGGTCCGCTGCCGTCTGGGCCACCACATCCTCGGCAAATTCCGTGTAGTAGTTCGGATTGACCCCATTCGTCACCACGGAGATGCGATCGTCCTTCACGCCAAGCTCATGCAGCATAGGACGCTCAAGCGGCGACAGGGCAAA
>JBHIXE010000289.1:4161-7551 GCA_041984905.1 Verrucomicrobiales bacterium
CTTCAGAGGTCGCTCAATCAGGAGGTTCCACGCGGCTTTCTCGTAGAACTTGGTCAATCCGTAGGCGGCGCCACCGGAAGTCACCTCCACGAAACCGTGCGTGGAAACCACATAAGGGATGCCTTGGCGGACGCAGGCTTCCGCTATCCGCTTCATCTCCAGTGCCGGGACAGGGTTGTGGATATGAACCAGGTCATACCCTCCCTCAGCCACTAGCTGGGGAATGTCCGAGCGGTAGAGCAAGGTGCGGACCTTGTTCGGCAGAAAAGACCGCGTAAATCCGAGAATGTTGGATGCCTTCCGCTTCAGCAGCCGGGCTTTACCCAGGGATTCCTCCCCGTCCTCGCCCGCCATGATGGCGACATCCATTTCACAATGCTCGCCGAGAGCTTTGCTCAAGGCCTTTGCGGCATTAACCGCTCCGCTTGCCGTGAGGTGCGGAGGGATGACAATGGCTGCGAGAACCTTCATAGCTGGTACTTGGTCAGAAGCGAGTTGGGCAGATCCGGCGCGGTGGCCAGATCACGGATGGTGTCTTCAATGGTGCGATCAGGCTTCCATCCGAAGTGCTTGGCGATCGATGAGTTGTCAGCCAGTAGAAAGGGACGGTCCACCTTGCGAATCCGCGCGGCCTCTTGCTCGACCTCGAAGTCGTAGTCGCTGTACTCATGGATCAGCTCCAGAATTCTCTCCACGGAGTGTTGCCGGTTGGTTCCCAGGTTCACCGTCAAGGTGGCGCCAGCATCTACGGTACCTCTCGTGGCTGCGTAGAGGAATCCACGGGCAGCATCCTTGACGTGAATGTAGTCCCGCTCCGGCTTCATGTTGCCAAGCCGGATGGTGGACCGGCCCGATTGAAGCTGGGCAAAGATCTCTGGAAGCAGGTGCGGGTTCGTTTCTCCGGGTCCCACCACATTGAACAGCCTCACCACCACCCCCGGGAATTCCCGCTGGGCGGCAAAGTGGTTCACGTAATGCTCACCATGAAGCTTGGTGAAACCGTAAACGTCCATGGGCGCGATGGGTGACGTAGTCTCCACATGCGCGGTATCCTGGGGCGCGTAGATGGCTCCGCTACTCGCAAAGACAAACCGGCAGTTGCTGGGACAGTGGTTCAAGAGGTTCACCGTTCCCTCGACATTGGTGGAAACGGCAAACGCTGGTGTATCCTCGCATTCCGGGATGTAGTGAATGGCCGCCAGATGCACAATCACATCTGGCTCCACTTCCTTCATGAGCGCAGCGATTCCGTCGCTATCCCGAATATCGAGATTCTCGAAACGGAATCCACTCAACTCGTCCTTGGTAAAGCGGACCTCTCCGTAACGAAGGTTGTCGATCACGACGACCTCATGCTCTCCCTGAATGGCCAAGCGGGTCAGTTCGCGACCGACGTAGCCATTTCCGCCTGTTATGACAATCTTCATGATTCGGGATAAGGGAAACGCGGGCGCTTACTGGGCCACTAGTTCTCCAGCCCTTCTGCGGGCGTACTGTTCCTTGATCCAGTGGTAGGTCTTCTCCATACCTTCCATGAGATCCACTTCCGGCTCCCAACCCAGCACCTCTTTGATGAGGGTGTTGTCTGAGTTCCGTCCACGAACACCTTGAGGCGCGTCCAGCTTGTACTTCCGGCTCACTTCCACGTCGGCAATCTTTTCGACGATCGAGAGCAGTTGGTTGATGGTCACCAGCTCACTGCGACCCAGGTTAAGCGGATTCGTGTAATCGGAAGCCATCAGCTTGTCGATCCCAGTGATGCAATCGTCGATATACATGAAGGAGCGGGTTTGCTCACCATCGCCCCAGATTTCGACTTCGTAGGTGCCGTTCTCCACCGCTTCAATGACCTTGCGGCACATCGCAGCAGGAGCTTTCTCACGTCCACCGTCCCAAGTACCAAACGGGCCGTAGACATTGTGAAAGCGATAAACCTTGGATTTGAAGCCGAAGTCCTCTTCAAAGTTCTTGCAGAGGCGCTCGGAGAAGAGTTTCTCCCATCCATAGCCATTTTCTGGCATGGCGGGATAAGCATCCGCTTCCTTGAGAGCGGTGACAGCGGCATCCGTCTGGCGGTAGTCGGGATAAATGCAGGCACTGGAGGAATAGAAGTAGTTTTCCACCCCAAACTCCTTAGCCGCCATGAGCAGGTGCGTATTGATCAGGACGCTCAGCATGCAGAGTGACCGGTTGTTCTCAATGAACCCCATGCCGCCCATATTGCAGGCCAGGTTATAGACTTCATCACAGCCTTCTACGAGCTGGAAGCAGGCATCCTTGCCTTCCAGGTTCACGCAGTGATTCTCGGTCCCTTTGAGGACCTGGTACCATTCGTTTGTCGGCTTGATATCCGCTACGACGACGTCGTTGCCCCTCTCTTGAAGTACTCTGGCGAGGTGCCCACCAATGAAGCCCCCTCCACCTGCTACTAGAATACGTTTGCTCATCTTCAGTTCTATTCTGGTTCTCTTTATTCTGTTCTCAGTCCGTCCAGACTACAGGCTGGATCAAGACTAAAAAGTCACTTTGGCCGCTATCGGGCACCGCTGCCTCTAAGGACCACCCGGATGGTTCGAACACAAATCACGATGTCCAACCAAGGCGACCAATTACGCACATAGTACGGGTCCCACAATACCATTCCTTCATTTCCTGCGTCGCTGCGGCCAGAGACCTGCCAGAGACCGGTCATCCCCGGGCGAACGCGCTCCCGCAGGCCGCGGACTGCCTCTGGAAGTTGCTTATGATGATAGTCCGGCAGCGGTCGGGGCCCCACCAGAGACATCTGCCCGCGCAGGACATTGATCAGCTGGGGCAGTTCATCCAGTGAAGTCTTGCGCAGGAAATTGCCCACCTTGGTGATCCGGGGATCATTCCTGAGCTTGCAGTTCTTCTCCCACTCTTCACGCAGTATGGGGTCTTCCTCCAACTTCTGCTTCAGTACGGCTTCCGCATTGGGAACCATGGTGCGGAACTTCCACACCTTGAAAACCTCTTTTCGCTTCCCTATCCGCGGCTGCTTGAAGATGGGATCTTCCCTGTCTTCCAGCCAGATGGCCAGCGCAATGAGGCCGCAGAGAGGGCCCCACAATGGAAGCGTGAGCACGGTCAGCCCCATTTCAATACTCCCTTTCAGGAATCGCTTGCCCGGATCCAGGAGATTGTTGGAAAGCTCCAGACCAGGCACGCCACTGAGGTCACGAGAGGTGGCCCACAAAGCCGGCGCATGAACCAGGTTCGGAATCATGATCACCCGAAGATAGTTGGAGAGCGGCCCTTCCATCAGCTCTGAAATCCGCATGCTGTTGATCTTGGTCATCGCCAGAATCGCCAGCGGAACATCCAGCGCCACCGAGTCCGTCCGCCCAACGACGGGCACATTCTCGACCA
>JBHIXE010000290.1:0-7237 GCA_041984905.1 Verrucomicrobiales bacterium
CTCCGGGCGTGTGTTGGTGGGATCGGAATCAGCTGCAAAGGTGCGGTCGATTTCCCGCGCAACCGGATCCACGAGGTCTGGTGATTCCACCTTGACGTTGAACTGAGTGACAGTGCCCAGTCCCGTACTAGAGGCTTGTTGCAAGAAGGGGAGATGCACGTAGGCGACATTGTTGTCCTGCGGATGGGGAGATTGCACAATTCCCGCGACCGCCACACGGACGCCAACCGCTTCAAACTGGTCTCCTGGCCTTAATCCCCGGCGTGCGGCAAAGTGTTCTCCCAGCAAGGCAGCATCGCTGCGGGCGGTCCAGTCCTCGTAGGACCCCGCCACAATCTTCAGATCCGGATTGTACTGTTTCAGGTCGCCCGGCGGGACGCCTCGAAAGGCGATCACATCCAGACTGGCTCCGCAATTGTTCACGACGATCTGGATGGGAATGGCTTCGCGAACGCCTTCGATTCTGCGGATGGGTTCGAGATAGTGCTCCGGAAGGCGGGAAGTGAGGGGGCAGAAGCGGTTCTCGCGATAAACCACCAGGGTGGTGTCACCCGCATTCGCCTCGGTAGCCTTGCGCAGGCTGGCCTGCATCGTCTCCACGGCCGTGAACAGGAAGATCCCGGAAGCCACACCGGCCAGTGTGAGCAGGCTGCGAAGCCGGTGCCTGGTGATCTGCTTGAACGCGAGAACGCAGAGGTGGAAAAGACGTTTCATAGCTTGGCGGGCTCGCTTGGGCCAGGCAGGCTGCCGCTCTCAATGAGGCGGCCTTTTTCGAGGTGGAGTGTCCGGTTTGCGGCCTGAGCTGCATTGGGATCGTGGGTCACCATAACGATTGTCTTGCCATGTTCCTTGGACAGTTCGCTCAGTAAGTCCAGGATCTGACCGCCGGCTTCCCGGTCCAGATCTCCCGTGGGTTCATCCCCGACAATGAGTTGGGGATCCGTCACGATAGCGCGGGCGATCGCCACTCTTTGTTCCTGGCCTCCAGAAAGTTCCGTGGGCCGGTGATCAGCCCGGTCGCTCAGTCCCACCAGATCCAGCGCAGCCAGTACCTTTTCACGTTTCTGCTTCCTGGAGAGCTTGGAATCGAGCAGCAGAGGCAACTCGACATTTTCGTAGGCGGAGAGAATGGGGATGAGGTGGTAGAGCTGGAATACATAGCCGCAATGGCGAGCTCTCCAGGACGTCAATTGGCTCCGGGATAGCTCCGCAACATTCTCGCCTCCGATCCAAAGCTCGCCCGAGGACGGTCGATCGATTCCCGCGATCAGGTTGAGCAGCGTGGTCTTGCCGGAACCGGAGGGCCCCATCAAGGCGAGAAACTCGCCTTTCCTGACCTCGAGATTCAGGTTCTCCAGGGGGGTGATCTCGGTTTTCCCTTTCAGGTAGGTCTTGGTGAGGTTACGGCATGTGACAAAAGCCGTACGGGTGGAGGCGTCGTTCATGGTTGGTCTCCAGTCTCAGTTGAAAGGGGGCGGAAGCGCTGGCCAGGTTTCAGATCCGTTGGCGGATTCAAGACCACACGATCTCCCGGTCTGAGTCCGCTGAGTACGAGCCGGTGATCATCCCGGGTCTCACGGCCCAGCGCGACCTCTTGCGAGGCGATACGATTGCCGGAGGAATCCACCTTCCACACCAGGCTGTCCGCCGAGTCTCCATCATCCGCACTCACGAGCGCGCTTTCAGGGACAAAGATACGGATGCGGGACTCTCCTTGTGGAACAGTACTAGAATCGACTGCGGGAGGCTGTGCGGAAGGCTCGGCATCGTCGGCCTGCATGGCGTCGAGAAACTCCGCGCGGCAGAGCATGTCCGGGCGCAGACGATCATCCGGGCTCTCGATCGCCACCTTTGCCTGGAGCGTATTCCGCTGGAGATCCGCTTCACCCACAATTCGGGTGACACGACCGTGAAACACCTTGTCCGGAAGCAACTCGGAGCGGACGCGCACCAGTTGACCTTCCGAAAGCTGCGCCGCCTCTGCCAGGGGCACGTCGATCCTGACCTGCAAATGATTGGGATCGTAGAGAATCGCGATCGTGGCGGACTCATGGTGATCCATGCGCAGGAGTTTCTTCTGACCTGGCATCGCCCTGAGACGCAAGATTCGACCATCGATGGGGGCTTTGATCTGGGTGCGTTCCAGAGCCAATTGCTTGCGGGCAACCTCCGTTTCCGCTTCCGCAGTCCGGGCCTCATAGTAGTCCCGATATTCTTCCAGTTGATGCAGCTTAGCTCGGAGTTCCGCTTCGGTAACCGCGAGCGCCTCGACTTCTGCTTCCCGGGTTGCCAGCTTGAGCCGGGCTTCGGCGACTTCACGCTCGGCGATCGCATCCGAGGCAATCTTTTCGCGCCGCCGGGCCACATCTGCGGCTTCTTCACGGCGCGCTTCCGCGGCTGCGACTTGCTTGGCAAGGCTCTTGAGCTGGGCTTCCGCAATGGCAATCTCCTGATTGTGGCTGGCCGTTTCCGCTTTGAGGGACGCAAGAACGTTCTGAGCGGTTTGCAGATCCAGTTTGGCGTCATCATCGATCAGCGTCGCCAGGAGTTGACCGCGTTGCACCTTCTCACCTTCCAGGACCAACACCTGATCGATCACCCCGTCGACAAGCGCTGTTGCCATCACGGGATAAGGATCGGGCTCCACCCAACCGGAGGCCTGGAAGAGCATTGAAGAATTAAAGGAACTTGCGCTGGAGTTATTGAGTTGGGCGGACCCGCCGGATGCATTGGCTGCCTCCGCTGGAGCAGGAGTGGATTCTGGACCGGTAGCGGCTTGGCGCATAATGACCACGGAGGCAATCTCCAAAGGTCTGGCGGGGACGAACCGGTTTCCAAAGAGCGCGATCAACAGGGCGACGAAACCCAGCAGGATGGCCCAAGGAATGAGGTCGGCGGTCCGCGCGCGCCAGTCGAGCAGGGAGGACTTCCCTCCGGAGGGCGTCGTGGCAACACCATCACTCCTGTTGTCTGACGCCGGGTCAGTCGCCTTGAGCAATGTCGATAGTCGTGGGTTCATGAAGTGGAAAAATGAATCAAATCTGCGAAGGGAAAGTTGGGCGGGATTCGCCCAGTGATCGGCCGCTGGGTGTGGCGAGTCTGGGACGAGGGGGCCAGGAAAAGGCCGTCATTCTCAGCGAGCGCTGAGGCACTGAATCAAGGCACGCGGAATGCGCAGCCCGGCTCAGGAAGAACGAAGGTGCCGGCTTAAGTCAACCGAACGCAGAAAAGCACGGAACAAGGGGGGAGTCCCGGCGGTGGCTGGTCCTTGAGGGCCCGGGAGTAAGTGGACTCCAGTGGGAGAGGAGCCACAGCGGAAAGAATGGGGGATTCCAGTGGCAGAAGCAGGGGCGGGGTTGGTGCCTTTAGCTCCAAGGTAGAGCCGACATAGTGCCATGTGGCAGAGACATCGACACAGCAGGAAGGTGCCGGGGCCTGAACCGGGGTTTCGCAGCAGCAACCAGTTGCCGCCTCGGAGACCAACTGGGACTGGGGTTCAGTGCAGAATTCGTCTGCCGTGGTGCAATAGCGGAACACGGAGCCTTGCGTCGCAAAGACCACAACCAAGGCGCACAACTGAATGCCTAGGGCCGTCCACTTCATCCAGAGAAAATTAAGAAGACTCGTTTCGTCTGTCAAATTCAGTACGTTCCCAGTCGTCCTGGAGTCTTGTCGCTTGGATGCGAAAGACTTAGGCCAGGAGCTGCTTCACCACATTTCCGTGCACATCCGTGAGCCGGAAATCGCGGCCGGAGTAGCGGTAAGTCAGCTGCTTGTGATCGAAGCCCATGAGATGAAGGATCGTGGCGTGGAAATCATGGACGTGGACGGGATCCTGCACGACGCCGAGCCCGAATTCGTCCGTGATGCCATGCGCATAGCCACCGCGCACCCCGCCGCCGGCCATCCAGACGGTGAAACCATCGACGTGGTGATCGCGACCATACTTATTGGGATCGGTGGTGGTGCCCTGAATGGTTGAGGTGCGGCCCATCTCACCGCCCCAGATCACGAGCGTATCCTTGAGCATGCCCCGGCGCTTCAGGTCGGTCAGCAAGGCGGCGATAGGCTGGTCGGCTTCGCGAGCGAGCCTCCGGTGATTGTTGGTGATGGCGTTGTGGCTGTCCCAAGGTTGGCCGGGACCGTGGTAGCACTGGATGTACCGTACGCCACGCTCCGCGAGGCGGCGAGCCATCAGCAGGTTCCGGCCCACGGCGGTATCGCCATACATCTCCCGGACGGATTCCGGTTCGGAGGCGACGTCAAAGGCGCCCGTCGCGGCGCTTTGCATGCGGAACGCCAGTTCCATGGAATGGATCCGGGATTCAAGCCGCTCATCTCCCGGACGCAGGTTGGCGTGACGGCCATTCAGGGAACGGGTTAGAGCCAATTGGTGTCGCTGCACTCCGTGCGGAATATCTTCCCGCACCAGGTTGGGGATGAGATCACTTCGAGACGTGGCGGTCTCGATATGGGTGCCCTGGTAGATGCCGGGCAGAAAAGCGCTGGTCCAGTTTCGGGACTGAGCCGTGGGCATACCGCGGGGGCAAAGCACGACGTAACCGGGCAGGTCCTCGCTCTCCGTTCCCAAGCCATAGAGAAGCCAGGAACCCATACTGGGCCGGGGCAGAACCGCGTGACCACAGTTCATCATGAGCAATCCCGGTGAGTGGTTCGCGATCTCACTGACCATGGAGCGAATAATGCAGAGATCATCCGCATGCTGGGCGACTTGCGGGAACAGTTCGCTGACTTCGAGGCCGCTCTCGCCGTATTGCTGGAACTCGAAGGGCGAGGCGAAAATCTTGCCGACCCGGTCCCGCTGGGTGCGCTGCAAGGTCTCCTTCACGGAGTCCGGCAACTGCTGGCCATCCAGTTTCTTCAGGCCTGGCTTGGGATCGAAGGTATCGATCTGCGAAGGCCCACCATTCATGAAGAGGTGGATGACTCGCTTGGCCGTGGCCGGGAAATGGCTGGTGCGCTTGGCGAGCGGGCTCTCAGAACCGGTTGCGGCCAGCAGATTGGAAGCGGCCAGAGAACCGATACCAAAGCCGGTCTTCTTGAGGAGTTCGCGTCGGGAAAAGATGGGATCCATGGGGAGGGAGAGAAATCGGTTAGTCGACGAACTGGAATTCGTTGGACATGAGCAGGGACTGGGTCACGAGAGGCCAGGTCGCCCCGGGTCGATCCTTCTCGACGTCGATGAACTTGCTGATCCGTTCGAACTCGATGGGGTGGGCATCCCGCTGCAGAATCTGTTGGTAGAGGCCATTGACCCGATCCTGGCGGTTGTCCTCACCGGAGAAGGCCAGCTTTTGGTAGGTCTTTTGGGCGCAATCCCAGACGAAAGGCGAGTTCAGGAAGAACAGCTCCTGCTGGGGCACCGTGGTCTCCGGTCGCTGTCCCTGAGTTTGAGCTGGGGACGGGAAGCCAAAGGAACTCAAGGTGGGATCGAGGTTAAAGCGATCGATATAGCCATAGATGCTGCGGCGGTGCGTCGCTTCCGGTCCCCAGAGTGGACCGGGCCGGCCCAGTGGAGTGGGGTCCAGTTGACCAGAGACAGCGAGCAGGGAATCCCGCAAGACTTCGATCTTCACTCGCTGACGGTTGGCCCGCCAGTAGAGCCGGTTCTCAGGATCCTCGGCCACTTCCTGCTGATCTTCCTTGAGCGCAGAAGACTGCTGCCAGGTGTGAGAGGCCACAATGGTGCGCACCAGATGTTTGAGAGACCAGTCATGCGCGATGAAATCCATGGCCAGCCAGTCCAGTAGTTCCGGATGAGTGGGGTCGGATCCTTCCAGGCCGAAGTCGGAAGGGGTATCGACAATGTATCCGCCCATCAGCGCTCCCCAGATCCGATTCACAAAGACCCGGGCTGTAAGCGGGTTCTCGGGATCCGCAATGTGATTGGCCAATTCCAGCCGACCAGAGTTGTCCTTGGGGAAAGGCTGTTGTTCCGGATCCAAGAGTCGGAGGAATTGACGAGGAACACCTTCGCCGCCGCGGATGGATGGATCGCCGCGCAGGAACACTCGTGGATTCACGGGCTTGGCCTTCTCGATCACATTCATGGCGTAGGCTGGACCACCTTCATGATAGAGCAGCAGCTCGGCCAGCTCCGTTTCCTGCAATTCCTGGGCCTTGTCCTTCTTGGCCTTCTTGATCTTGGCGTCGATCTCAGAGCGCTTGGTCTCAAAGTCCGCGACAAGCTTCGCGTTGGGCGAATAGCCGGGCACTTTCTGGAGGTGATCCACATCCCAGGGCTTCGGCCGGTCGATCGAAGCAAAAACGCCGTAGAGAGAATAGTAGTCCGCCGTGGGAACCGGCTCGAACTTGTGATCGTGACAGCGGGCGCAAGAGACCGTCAGGCCCATGAATCCCCGTGTCGTGGTATCGATCAGGTCATCGACGAAGTCCCGGTTGTCGGTGTTGATCGGGGACAGGCCCAGGAAGCCCAGCGCGGCGAGTTCCGGAGCATTCTCTCCTTTGTGAAGGAAATCCGCGGCGAGCTGTTCCTTGATGAACTGGTCGTAGGGCTTATCCTGATTGAAGGACTGGATGACGTAGTCGCGATAGGTAAAGGCGAAGGGGTAATAGTCGGGTGTCTTGGTGTCCGCGCGATAGGAGTTGGCCGTATCCGCGTAGCGGGCCACATCCAGCCACATCCGGGCGAAGTGCTCCCCGAAATGCGGGCTCGCGAGGAGTTCATCGACCACTTCGTCCACTGTGATCTTGGGATTCTCCACGAACTCCGCGACTTGTTCCGGTGAAGGAGGAAGACCGGTGAGGCTGTAGTAGAGACGGCGAACCAGCGTTCTCCGGTCCGCCTGGCGAGAAGGCTTGAGACCCTGGGCTTCCAGCTTGGAAACCACGAATTGGTCGATTGGCGTCGTGGCAAAGGGATGCTTGGCCTTGGGGACTTCCACCTGGTCGAGTGGTTGGAAGGCCCAGTGAGACTTGGCCTGGTCGAAGATGTATTCCTGATCGCCCAACCGGGAGAACTCGGACGCGGCGATCTCGACCTTAGGTCCCGGGGCACCGCGCTTTACCCAGATTTCCAGCAGGCGGATTTGGTCGGGAGAGAGCTGTTCCTTGGGCGGCATTTCCAGATCTTCATCCTTGTAGTGCACGGCTTGAATCAGGAGCGAGGCACCCAAATTGCCGGGGACGACGGCCTTGCCAAGGTTGCCTCCCTCCATCCAGCCGGATTCCCGGTCCAGGAGCAGTCCGCCCTTGC
>JBHIXE010000290.1:7247-7501 GCA_041984905.1 Verrucomicrobiales bacterium
TCTCGAAGAAGGCGATATCTCCGTTGCTATCGGCGGCGAGGACAAATCCCGGCAACAGGCCTAGAAGGAATAGGGAGGATCTGATAATGGGGGAAAACATGAGAGGCTACCAGGCTACGACAGTGAAGGCCGTTGCTCCGTTGAACATCCGTGGAATCGGGAAGTCGTCAAATTTCCTCAACTAACCTCTGAGCTGTCCTCCAACCCAAAGGCCTGAGTCAGGACTTCATGGACGAAGCTCGCCACCTCCGCCT
>JBHIXE010000291.1:0-238 GCA_041984905.1 Verrucomicrobiales bacterium
TGTCCCAGCTCATAGCGAAACACAGCTTCCGGCTTCATGAGCACGGCGGCGAGCACCGTCTGCAGGGCGCGTTCGGTGCCGACATCTGCCCGGGTTTCCTCAGCCAGATCGATCAGCGATTCAACCTCGGCTTCTGTCGGCTCCCGACGCATGGAAGCCAGGAATTGGTAGCCGATGATGGGCCGCCAGTCTCTCGCGGTGGGCTCCGGTTTCTCCAACAGGTCCTCAAAAAATCGGG
>JBHIXE010000291.1:248-7162 GCA_041984905.1 Verrucomicrobiales bacterium
AGCAGTTCCGTGGTCGCTTCTTCGAACCCATGCGCATCCGCATGATCCCGGAAGGTATGAGGCGGGGTCAGGTAAGCAAATGCGGGGTGCAACCCATCCCCGCCCTGATTGGCTTTCGCCCGCAACATGGGTTCGCGAGCCAGACCATTGGCGCGATGCATGAAGATATGAGGGCTCAGCCGCCAGAGCCGGGCAGGAGTCGAGGCCTTGCGCACTTCCGGTTCCGTGAACAGTTGCTTGTGATCCACGTAGTTACCGTGACCAGGCAACGCCTCTTTTTCGGCGATCTCCTGACCTGCCTTTGCCAGCCACGTTTCCAGCGCCGTGACCAGCACTTCCCGTTCTTCTGGCTTGGGCTGAGGCTCATCTTCCGGAGGCATTTCCTCAAAGATGATGACTTCGTGAATGCGATCCATCAGCCCGGCATCCGCATTCGCGGGATCTGTCAGCACGGAGGAGAGATCCACCTTGCCCTTGGTCTTCTCCTTGTTGTGACAGGAGATGCAATGCGCCTCCAGGAACTGGGGCAACACCGGATCGATCTCCGCTTGGGCAGCTCCTGTAACCAGGGAAATGAGTGCGAGATAAGTCAGGAACTTCAACGTCTGTGGGGGTGGAATAAGGTAAGTAAAATTGAGGACAGCGTGGATCAGCGCGGCTTCACCATCAGGCCATACATCACGGGAGTTGGTTGCTCTCTGCTGGCGCGGGGCGACCCGAGGATCACTTCACCGGGACCGGTTTCCCGTTTCCAGACCGCCATCTCCAGCCAGGGTTCGCCAGCGTCTTCTATCACCGTCCGCGCCTGGAGCATCCCGGGATGCCAGGGGCCAACACGCAATCTGGCGGCCGTTTTCTCGAACTCCGCTTCCAACCAGGAAGGAGGCGTTTGCCCGGCATCATACAGCACATAGACCGTAGCTTCCCCTTCCAGGTCCAGCCGCAGTTCATAGTTCCGGCGATTCCGAAACTGATGATAGGTGCGCACCACATCCGCACCCTCCAACCAACTCGGGAAAGGCTGGTCCTGGGCGACCTGCCACCGGGGATTGGGTTTGTCCGTAAAGGCCAGAGCGCCTTCCCGCATGCCCCCACTGACCACACCATAGAATGGATGGAGATCCTCATCGCCCTGGTTATCGCTGACGCTCTTGATCACACCCGCATAGTTCCGCGATGCCAGTCCTGCCGCTTCCGCCGCCAGAGCCACCTGTTGCCATCGGCGCAAACCCGCCAAGGCCGAGAAGCGGGCCGCCTGACCCTCTGTCAGGAGAATCGGATCCTTTCGAGGCGTCCCCCCCTCGTTCGGGCGCACTTCCACGCTCCCTCGAAACACCGCGACCCTTGCCTCGCCACCTCGCGTGGCTTCGACGCCAAATTCCGTACCGAGATCGATCACCTCGCCCGCATCCGTGATCACCGTGAATCCCTTGCCCCGAGCCCCCACCTCGGCACTAATGCGGCCATCCAGCAATCGCAGTCGCATTCCATCGATGAACTCGGCCTCCACCGGGCCAAAGAACTGAACCCGCACATCCGAAGCCAGCTCCAAACCCAGAGTCCCTTCCTCAAGTCGCAACCGCTGTAGCCTGAGCGAATCCCCGAGTTCAAAGCCCTGTGTCTCGCTCGTCATCGTCACTTGCGCCCTTACGCCACCACCGGACTCACTCCAGATCATGAGGGCCAGAGCCACAAACACGGCCGCGGCGGCCGTCACTGGAGCGAGCCAACGATTCGGCATCTGAGTCACTTTGCGATTCCGTTCCCTGACTTCTCCAGCCGTGAACTCCGCTTGAACGACTTCCCGGAGCATCTGCTCGCGCAGGCTCGCCTCGACCAGCTGCTGCATCCGAGCCGGATCTTGCCCCGCCCAGGCAAGGAGTTCCGCTTCCTCATCGGCGCCGAGGGCTCCATCCAGCCAATCGCTGATTCTGGGATCCAGAGGCTCGCTCATGTGGCGCTCCCTCCTTCTATCTGATCGATCCGGACCTGACGGGACACGCATTCCCGGAGACCATCGCGCACTCGCTTCAGGATCGCTCGCACATTCACCGGAGTCATCCGCAGATGATTGGCGATCTCGCTCGCGTTCCACTCCTCAAAATAACGCAGCCGCACCAGCTCCCGCTGACGTCTCGGCAGCTTGCGCAGGCAGACCTTGAGCGCGACCGCTTCGTCTCCCAACCCTGGAGCTAACTCGGCCCAGGTCTGGGTGTAGCTCTCCAGCAATTCGGTATCGAAGACCAACCGGCTCCGAGCCGCGTCCCGGCGATAGCCCAGCACTTCAAATTTGGCGATGCCCAGCGCCCAGGCCAGGAAGGGTTTGCTGGAGTCATACTCATCAAACTTCCGCAACAGCACCAGCGAGGTGTTCTGCAGGATATCGCGTGCCGCCCAGGCGTCGGAGACCAGTGAGGCGATGTAGTGACTCACCGCCGGCTGAGCCTCGGTCCAATACCGGGTAAAAGCTTCCTGTTGTTCGTTGCTGAGCATGCCGTCCCCTATTCTCTCCATCGGCGACGATCAGTGTTACAAGAAAATCGCTGGAATCTGCAGGGCGATCGCTGCTCCAAGCCATGCCCCTTCAAGAATCCGATGGCTTGCCACCGCAATCGGGACCCTTCTCCACTTCTTCCAGGAGAATCCGCAAGGCCCCACCCGAGAGGGAGATCTCCACGATCAATGCCCCCAGCGAAAACGCCATCAGCACCAATCCCAAGCCAAAGGTTCCCACCGCGACTGGCATGGAATCACGGAGCACACCCAGCATCGAGAGAACGCAGAGCAAGAGGCTCACGGCTCCCAGCCATTGCATCCAGCGGATCAGCTTCAGCCGCACCCGCAGGTTGTCGATCTGCAGTTTCAGGTGTTCCCCGCCCCGATCGACCCAATCCTGGTGCAATTGCCGGATCAACGCCGCCAGATGCAAAAAGCGATTCGTGTAGCTCAAGAACAGGAGCGAGATCGCGGGAAAGAGCAGCGCAGGCGTGGAGATGTCAATGGTCACGGTGGTAAACTCGATTCAACGCGCTTCTTGTCCAGCAACCCATACTATTCGCCCCACCCTTTTTGCCCTTTTAGGCTTTCTCTCAGCTATAGTTAGTCTACGAATGATTATGTGACAGTTTTCCGATGCGTTCCCACTTTGTTCTTCCTTTTCTGGAGTTTTGGCCATGCCGCAGATCGCTGCGCACTAGTTCTCGGAAACGACACTTACGAGCACATCTCCCCACTCACTTCTTCCGCCAATGAAGCTTCTACAATTTCTGAAGCGCTCACAAATGGAGGGTTTGCCGTCACTCAGCTTCTCAATGGAGATGCTCGCACGCTGACTCGCACGCTCACTCAATTTTGCGAGGATCATCGGAATGCCACTAGCGCACTCTTCTACTATTCCGGTCATGCGATCCAGGTGGATGGGAAAAACTACCTCCTACCAGTTGATGCCCGACTAGAACACAAGGCGGATCTCCGGTTGGATGCGATTTCCCTGGACGACATCACCGAGCAATTGGAAGAGGCAGCAATCCGATTGAAAATTCTCATTCTGGATAGTTGCCGAAACCACCCCATTTCCGCAGCGGTCGCCCCTGACTGGATGAGCGACGAGAATCACCGCGACGGCCTGGCTGAAGTCCTGCCGGAACAACTTCCCCCAGGAACCCTCGTTGCATTCTCAGCAAGTCCACATACCGCAGTAGATCCCCCTCAATCGCGACAAAGCGAGTTCACACTCGCCCTCGGCGAACAACTCCAAATCAAGGAGGACAAGACCATTCTAGACATACTGGCCAACCTCTCAGACTTCATTGCCCATTCACCCAAACCCTGGATTCGGTTTGATGGCTCCAACGAGAGTCTGCTGGCCTTCAATACGTTCCCATTTCTCACGCTGGGAACTCCCAGCCCAGCGTCTCCGTCTCCCTCCGCTAGCCGAGCTGATTCTACTGACATCTCCAGCTTACCCAAGCCTGTCGTTTCCACGCCAGAAACAGCCACCATGGAACACCCTTACCTGAATTCCTTGCGGATGAAATTCGTACCTGTGCCGGGAACGAAGGTGCTCTTTAGCGTTTTCGAAACTCGCGTGGGCGATTATGCGGCCTTTGCGGAAGGCAACCCTCTCGTAGACCAAGAATGGCGGAAAGTTGCCACAGAGGAAGAACAAGGCGCAGACCACCCTGTCGTTTCGGTAAGCAGAGAACAAGCCGAGGAATTCTGCCGATGGCTAAGCCTCAAAGAGGGCGTTACTTATCGCCTCCCGACGGACTGGGAATGGAGCGCTGCCGCAGGGATCGGAGACCGGGAAGATCCTGATGCGACTCCACAAAACAACTACATCTGGGGCGGCGCCTACACTTACGACCCAGCTTTAGATAAAATCTGGAAAGAGGGCACCCCACAATACCGCAACTGGGACTCCTGGTTGTCCAAGACCGGCTACAAGGCCAAGGCGGACAAAGGTTCTCTCGCTAGAGTATACCCCTGGAGGGAATACGAACCAGATGACTACCGGTTCGATACCCCAACTAGATATGGCGCCTTTGGCGCCTGGGACACCTCTACCTCTCCCGTGGGATGCTATGTGCCCAATCACCTGGGCCTCTATGACCTCTGCGGCAACGCCGACGAATTATGCCAAGACACTTACAATCCAAGCGCCGACTCACCTCTTCCCGTGATCCGAGGAGGGAATTGTGGAAGCCGTGCTCTTCCACTCTTAACTCGATCTGTGGAGCCTACTTGGAGGACAGGATTCCGCTGCGTCCTTGAGTTAGAGTAAGTCATCCCAGATGAAGCTCCACATTCTATTCTTCGTCAAAATGCAACATCGAGCACTTTCGATAATCCTCACCCTATTCCTATCTCTTCAAACCGTTCCCGCTGGAGAGAAAGCGGCGCTCGTCATAGGCAATAATGGCTACACCTACGCAACTCCGCTTCTCAATCCTCGGAATGATGCAGAAGCCATCGCGAATGCGCTAGAGCAAAGAGGGTATCAAGTCACAAGAATCCTGGACGGCAACGCCGTTGAGACCCTAAACTCCGTTAATCGCTTTGCGGTCGACCACAAAGATGCGGAGAGCATTTTCTTCTTCTTTGCCGGGCATGGAATTGAAGTCGAAGAGGAAAACTATCTGCTCCCAGTGGATGTCAAACTGGAGGATCAATCCGCCCTACTGGTAGAAACGGTCCCGCTCAAGATGATCCTTGAGAAGTTGGGCGACACAGGTCGGCTGCGAATGTTCGTTTTGGATTGCTGCCGAAACAACCCTTTCACTGGCTCCCGCTCCCGATCATGGATGCGTATTCGGGGTAAGGGAGGACTCGCTGAAGTCTCTCAGACGCAACTGGCAGATGGCACGATGCTCGTCTTTTCGGGAGAGCCTGGCAAGACTGTTCCTGACGGAGCTGGCGACCACAGTCCCTTTGCCGAAGCGCTGTTGACCCAGCTCTCTACTCTGGAGGAAAAACCCGTTCTGGATGTGTTTTCAGGCGTGTCCCAAGTCATTGAAAGTTCACAGAAGCCTTGGGTGCGTTTTGACGGCTCCGGACAAAGCCTGATGGCCTTCAAGAAACACACATTTGTCCCCTCTCAAAGAGCGCTCCAAGTCGCCCGGCAACCGCCGTCCCAAACAAAGGCCGCGACGAAGCATTCTCCTAGTTCGGATCCTCGACAAGCAACCAAGGAAGTCCCCTTTGTGAACTCACTTGGCATGAAGTTCGTGCCCGTTCCTAACACCAATCTTCTCTACAGTGTTTGGGAAACCCGGGTCGCGGACTATGCCGCCTATGCTGAGCAAGTTCCTGTGGTTGATGACTCCTGGAGAACCCATGGTGAAACTCAAGAGCCGAATCACCCCGTAAGATACCTCACCTGGATGAGCGCCACAGATTTCTGTGAGTGGCTCAGCCAGGAGGAAGGTTTAGTCTATCGTCTTCCTACCGATCACGAGTGGAGCATCGCCTCTACGATTGGAAATCTTGAAGATCCCTCCGCGTCCCCTTGGCTGAAAACTGGAGTCCCCATGAATGGGAGCGGCTGGGGATGCCAGTATGAGTCCTGGTGCGATTACATTGAGAAGACCTATGGAGGGATTCGTGACGTTTATCCCTGGGGGAACGTATTCGACCAAAATGCTCCGGCCAACCTCTCTGGCGATAGTGATGGCTTTAGCTCGGTTGCTCCGGTCGGCAGTTTTGCACCTAACCGATTCGGGCTTCATGACCTTGGCGGAAACGTGGCGGAGTATTGTAAGGATTGGTATGGTGAAGGAGGATTCAAGTTTACCCGGGGAGGATCGTTCAAGACCTCCCTAGAGCGAAATGCCCGCGCCTCTACCCGACAACCCGCACCTTTGCCTCGGACGGAGCGACTCGACTTGGGATTCCGTTGTGTTTTGGAACTTGGGCCCAGTCCCTGGCCCGCCCCACTGACCTGGGAGGCCATGCAGGAGCTGATCAATGTCGAGGAAACCTATTTTCGTGAGCCCGAACACACTTGGCCTGTGGCAACACCTGCGCCCCTCCTCCCCATCCTTCTCTTTGTTGGAATCTTCCTTATTTCTGTTATGGCCATCGTTCTGCGAAGTAAGGCCAGCAAGACATAATCCAAGTACCCTCTTCGACCGATCATCCTACTCTTTCGGCAACTCCACAATGCAGCCAGCCTGGTGAATATGTCCGATGGGGCCGAGTTCGTATTTAAAGACCACCCTCCCGCGCTCGAACAGTTCCCGAAAGAACCGTTTCTGGCGCATGTATTTGGAATCCGGATCCAAGGCTGCGTCTTCAGAATCGTAGGTTTCGTCCGTGAAGAGAACGTAAGCGCCCTCAAAGAGCACGATGTGAGTGATTCCTTTATCGACCAGGTCCTGAACCGTTCCATAGACGACGTTCTTGTCCGATAAGGT
>JBHIXE010000291.1:7172-7477 GCA_041984905.1 Verrucomicrobiales bacterium
CTCATCATCGGGGATCAATCGCCATCCCAGCTGAAGCACATAGGCATCCTTAGGCAGTTTCTCGATCACGTCCCTGCGCGTCTTGTCAGCAAAAGTCGGCTCGCCAAAGCCTTCCAGGAAACACATGGTCAGGCTTCCGTTCGCGGCCAGGGTCCACAGGAGAAGGACGGCACCCCCGGTTCCTGCCACTGCTTTCATCCAAAGGGGACGCCCTCCTTGAAACAGCGTACGTTTCAGGAAATAGGCTAAGAACAGAGCCCCACCAATGTGCATCATCACAAAGACGGGAATCAGATAACGCAGAT
>JBHIXE010000292.1:0-7475 GCA_041984905.1 Verrucomicrobiales bacterium
TACGAAGATCTGAACACGGATGCAGGACGTGAGGTTTTTGGTCTCCGCGCCAAGGCGGGTGCGCCCGATGACTTCAGCATCGTCCAGTTCCGCAGTTCTCAAGGTGACGACGCCAGTTGTCTCAATCTGAACCGGGCCCAGGCTCCACGTCTTCTCGGCGTCGATCCCAAAGAGTTGGCCAAGCGAGATGCCTTCTTCTTCCAGAGTCAACTCAAGGAGACGGAGGGCTCTGCCTGGACGCTCCTCAATGACACCCTTCCCGAGCGTCCCCTCACCACTTCTTCCGGGAACGTGGTGATGGAGCCCGTCATTCCCGGAGTGATTGATCAGGCCACCGCGGAATATGCCCTCAAGCTCAAGCTTGGCCAGTTGATCAGCTACCAGGCGCCCAGCGGAAAACGCTTTCACGTGCAGCTGGTTGGAACAATCGACAACTCCGTTCTTCAGGGGAATATCGTGATCTCTGAGAAAGACTTCATTCGCTTCTTCCCCGACAATGGAGGCTATCGCTTCTTCCTCATGGATGAGGCAGATGCGGAGAGCGGTGAGCGTCACTCCAAGGAGTTGACCCGTTTCCTGGCGGATCAAGGCCTGGAACTGCAACCCGCGTGGCAAAGGCTCAACGAGTTCAATGCGGTGCAGAATACGTATTTGAGCATCTTCTCCACCCTCGGAGGCCTGGGCCTGCTGTTGGGGACCCTGGGTCTCGCCATCGTGGTCAGCCGCAATATCCTGGAAAGGCGGGGGCAAATGGGACTCCTGGAAGCCGTTGGTTTTACGAAGCCCCTCCTCAGCAAGCTCGTCGTCTCCGAACACTGGTTCCTGCACGTGTTCGGTGTGGTTCTCGGCGTCGTGGCGGGAGCCATTTCCGTGGCCCCCACGCTCTCCCAGCGCGCTACGGATTTGCCCGTAAACTTGCTCCTCGTCCTGAATGGGTTGATTCTTGTGGGTGGCCTGCTTTTCTGCTGGCTGGCGGCGCGGAGCATGCTTCGCACCCAACTGATTGAATCCCTCCGACATGAATAAGCCCTTTAGCCTTAGCCTGATCCTGCTGGCCTCATGCCTTCCCTGGTGTTTTGCCGAAGACGAAGAAGCCGCTGCTGAGAAGCCTTTCGAACTGACCGAAGACTTCTCTGAATACGAAGCAGGGGAAGAGCCCGACCTCTTCATCCTGGACGGCACCTTCACCGTGGAAAGCGAGGAGGGAGAGAACCAGATCCTGCGCCTGGACCCTGTGCCCCTTACCGAGGCATCCATCCAGCTTGGCGAATCGCTCAAGGCCAGCGGCGAAGTCACGGCTCGGATCAAGGGCACCCAGAAACGCCGGAGCTTTCCCCGGTTTGGGGTTGGCCTGCATGGTTCGACGGGATACCGGCTTCGCATTGTTCCGGCTCGCAAAGAGATCGAACTGGTCCGGGGTGAAGAGACCATTCAAACCGCTCCCTTTGAATGGGCCAACGAGCAGTGGCACTTCGTAAGGCTGCGAGCGCAGAAGCTGGCGGATGATCGCTGGTCCATTTCCGGGTGGGCCTGGGCGGAAGCCAGTGAAGAGCCAGATCGTCCGCTGGTGGAGTACATTGGAGAAGTGCAAACCCTTCGGGGCATGGGCTCCATCCTCGGCACTCCCTACTCTGGGGAACCGATCTTCTTTGATGACGTGGTCATCAAGGAATTGCCGGAATAGGCGCGCACCCAATTTTCACCGCCTCTTCATCAGCGGTTCAAATTCTCTTCACGATCCCCCTTCACCTTGGGGTCGTTATGAGAATCTCGACCCTGACCTTGGACGATGGCTTCGCCGATCGAGGTCCCCGCTTCTGGCAACTTTGGCGGAATCATCCCTTCTGGACCTGCAGCATCTTCGCGATTTCCGCGACACTGAGCGGATTGTGCATCTTCTACGAGGTGACTTTTCTCCTCGCCGTGGTTCCGGCCGCTCTCCTGAGCGTGTCCGTCTACAATCTGCTGGCTCTGACGACTCGACTCTACGACGACGGCCGCCCGCTCTTGGGGCATCTCATGGCGCTTTGGAGTCTTGGCGGCGCCATGAGCCTGATTCCCACGTTCTTCTATCTCTTCCTGAGTTGGCTTTTCGTCCCCTTGTAGGGACAAGCCTTAGGAGGGATTGATATTGTGGCGGGTGTCTTTGGCTGTCTCGATAAACACCACTGTATCCGCGATATTCGTCGCGATTCGGCCGATCCGTTCCAGCCCGGTGGCGGCACTCACCGCATCCAGGAACCGGGGAGCCAGATCGTTGCTGCTGGCGATGGCCTTGGAGACATTGCGCAGAATCCCTTCCGCTTCTTCCACCAAAAGATGCTTCTGCTCAATCACGACCTTGGCAGAGGGAACATCATGATCCGAATACGCCTGAATCGCCCGGCGGAGCGTCTCATCACAGCGGGTCCAGAGCCGGGACAAGTGCGCCTCGGAATCGTGACTGATCCAAGGCCGCAGATACTCGTAACGAGCGGCAATCCGGTGGGCTTCATCCCCAATATTCTCAAGATCGCTGGAGATCCGTAACGCGCCGGTCACTTCCCGAAAATCCGATGCCACCGGTTGGTAACGCATCAAGATCAGGCGCGCTTGTTCATCGACCCGGACTTCGGAGTGATCCAGCTCTCGTTCCTGCATTTGGGACTCATCCGGATCGGGCTTTTCATCGTCAAAAATCCGCCCCATCATGCTCACCATCTCCAGGGCCGTCTGAGCCATGGACAACACCGCGCCCCGGAGACTTTGCAGTTCCAGTTCGAAGTCTTCAAGAATGTGGGGGGAGCGGTCCACCGGAGGAGAATAGCCGAGGTTTAGGTATTTGGACAGGGCAATAATTGAACCAATCCGACACAGTGAATTGCGCTGGGAAGGATTGCAACCGGCGGAAAGCCTGACATGATACCCACAGCTGTGGGTGAGGTAATCAAGAAAGACATCGTTGTAATTGGAGCGGGTATTGTCGGTCTGGCGACAGCCTACGAACTGCTCCGGCTTCTGCCGGGCTACACCACCGTGGTTTTAGACAAGGAACCTCGTCTGGCAGGCCACCAAACGGGTCACAATTCCGGCGTTCTCCATTCCGGGATCTACTACAAGCCCGGTTCCCTGAAAGCTCAGTTCTGCCGGGAAGGAAAGTCTGCGATGGAACGCTTCTGCGAAAAGGAGGACATCCCCTTTGAACGTTGCGGAAAGGTCGTCGTGGCGCTCGACAACGCCGAGCGGGAACGGCTTCATGATGTCGCGGACCGCGCCCGAAAAAATGGGGTGAAGTGTGAGCTGGTGGGTCCGGAGCGACTGCGGGAGCTGGAACCTCACGCTGCTGGAATCGAGGCGCTTCACGTACCCGGCACTGGCATTGTGGGTTTCGTGACCGTCTGTGAGCGCCTTGCGGGCAAGGTCTACGATCTGGGCGGCGAGTTTATCGGAAATTCCAAGGTGGTGATGATGGAGCAGGTGGAAAACCGGGTTCGAATCGAAACCGAGCAAACCTGTTACGAAGCCAAGGTCGTGATCAATTGTGCAGGGCTCTATTCCGATGTCTTGGCCCGCGTCTCTGGAGCCAAAGTCGGGGCGCGCATCATCCCATTCCGGGGCGAATACTTTGAATTGATCCCGGAAGCCGAGAACCTGGTCAAGAACCTCATCTACCCGGTTCCCAACCCGGCGTTTCCCTTCCTGGGCGTTCACTTCACCCGCATGATTCACGGCGGCGTGGAATGTGGCCCGAACGCGGTTCTGGCCTTCTCACGGGAGGGCTATTCCAAATGGCAGGTTCGCGTCAGTGAACTGGTCGGCTCCCTCACCTATCCGGGCTTTCTCAAGCTGGCCGCCAGCTATTGGGAAACCGGCGCGGAAGAGATGTGGCGCAGCCTGAGCAAGGAAGCCTTTGTGGATGCCCTCAAACGTCTGCTGCCTGCCATCAAGTCCAATCACCTCAAGGCCGCGCCCGCCGGCGTTCGCGCGCAGGCGGTTTCTCAAGACGGCAAGATGATCGACGACTTCCTCATCGTGCCTCACCAACGCGTGGTGAATGTCTGCAACGCACCTTCCCCGGCGGCAACCTCCTCCCTCAAGATCGCCGAGCGAATCGGTCAATATGCGTTGGAAGTGCTGAAGTAGATTCTACTCCTCGCCCAAGGTCAGCTTCAGCCAGTCGGCACACACGGCAGGCCAGCGATTGATGGGGTTCCCGCGGTCGAGCATCCCGAACCCGTGTTTGCCATCCCGGAAGATGTGCAGCTCCACCGGAATCTGTTTGGCACTCAGCGCAAGATACATGACGGCGGATCCATCCACATGGGCGGCGCCGCGATCGTCAGCCGCATGCACCAGGAAAGCTGGAGGGCTGGATTCCGTCACGGCGAGTTGGTCCTGCAACTCCCCTTCGTCATTCTGCAGGTAAGCCGGATAGACCAGGACCGCGAAGTCCGCTTGCTGGGACTTGGGCAAAGTCGCGACCTCTTTGCCGTAAGCGACATGCGCCGCGAGATTTCCGCCCGCAGAGAATCCCAGCACCCCAATCTTCTCCGGATCCAGATTCCAGGCCTCGGCGTTTTCATGCGCAAGCTCCATTGCCTTGCGAGCATCTTCGAGCGGCGCTTCATGCGGCTCCCGGCCTTCGCGACGAGGAACGCGATACTTCACCACGAGGGCCGTGTAGCCGAGTTCGTTCAGCCAGTCCGCCACCATGGTGCCTTCGTGTTTCATCGCCAGGATGTGATAGCCACCACCAGGAAAAATCACCACCGTTGGCTTGGGCCCCTCTCCGGCCGCAGGGAAGATGTCCATGGTCGGCTTGGAGACATTCCCCAGTCGCGTGATCTCGGGATCGCCACCTTCCTTGATGGGTAGATAGGCCTCTTCTTCCACCTTCTGTCCCTCTTCGTGAGGAGCTCCGTCCGGCCAGATCTCGACGGTCTTCCATGGGTCAGCAGCTTGAGAGAACATAGGCATCGATAGCATCGAAAGAAGTGCGAACAGGCAGAACGGGGATTTCATGAGCGTAATGCTGAACTGCCAACGGGTGGAGCGCCAGTGGATTCTGACCGAATCCTCGCGGGTATTGCCCCGTCCTAGACTTCAATGTGAGCCCCCTCTCTCCATGCACTACCTGACTTCAACCCTAAGAATCTTCCTGGCGACCTTTCTACTGGGAGCCTGCGCCAAAGCCGATGATGGCTGGGCCGAGATCCCGATTGAGTCCAACCCCAGTCTGAAGATCCAGGGAAGAGCCGGCGAAGAGACCAGTTGGTCGAGCGGAACGCTGGATGCCCTTCAAGGAGTCCGCCTCGAACTCAAGGTGCCCCAACCGGAAAGGGCGGAGGCGATTCGCTGGTTCCAGATCCTTCCCGACACTTCCCGCTTCTACAAGAATGCCAACCATCCCTGGGAACCTGAGGCCTACAAATGGGTTGGGTTCGGCGAGATCACCTACGAACGCCGGGAACTCATCGCCTATCGCGATCAATGGTCCATCAACCTGGATCTTCCCAAGGCCTTGGAGAAGGCCAGTTCATCCACCTACTATCGGCCGGACCTGGGCAGCTTCTGGATTCAGGTAGAGGTTCTGAAGGACGGCCAACGCCTTCGCTCCGCAGGTTTGGAGGAAAACGATGACCGCAATCTGACTCCGAAAGTCTTTCGCCTGTCTATCCGCAAGGACGATGGGTATCTGGGCTACCTGACCTCCTTCTTCAATGTGCCGGGGCTCTTTGGCTCGATTCCCTATCAATCCAACAACTACATTGGCGTCGATTGCGCCGACGTATTGGTCGCGGCTCGCCGCAAGTGGCGGGGAGAGAGTGGATCGAAAGACTACAACGTCGCCATGCTGGTCTCCGAATGGAAACGCGTCGCCAGCTTTTCGATGCAATTGGGTTCGCCGGAGCGCGAAATGAAATGGGGTGAGGATCTGCGCCCGGGCGATGTCATTGCAGTGCGCTACGCGGAAGGCAAACCCTTTCAGCACATCGGGGCGCTCTATGGCGACAGCAATGAGAACGGAATCCTGGACGGCAGAGATCAGGTGCTCCATGCCGGTCCCCAGGCCCTGCACCTGACGCCTCTGCGACGTGGGTCGTTTGATGGGGATGTTGTCGTACTGCGCCCATAGGAATGGCTGGACATCCCGGAATCCGTTTGACTCATCGCCTCGATCCCGAGATGATAGGTCTAACGTCTCTCCTCTCCCTTTCCGATGACTAAAAGAAGAGCGCTTCCACTTTACGGAGCCATCATCCTTGGGCTGGCCAGCAGCTTGCTCAATGGCTGCGCAGTCGTCGCGGTCGGTGCTATCGTCGGGGCGGTTGCCTATGTCGAAGGCGAATTGGTCGCCCATGTCACGGCCAACATGTATCAATCCGTGGACGCGACTCTGGAAGCCGCCACCGCCTTGGACCTGCGCCCGATTCGTCAGAGCGGAGATGAAGCCAGGGCGATCATGGTCGCAGAAGATTCTGGAGGCAACAAGGTCACGATCAAGCTTCGACCCGCTGGCCCCGAAGTCACCGAAGTGCGGATCCGCTATGGCAACATTGGCGACAAACGCGAGTCCAGCCGGGTTCTCAACGCCATCGAGCGGGCCTTGTAGTAACCTTCCCGGGAGTCTTTTCCGGTCCATTTTTGGTGGCCAATCCGCCTGGGCCGGGCTTAGATCAACGTGTATGAAACCCCTCATCACGTTCTTTCTCCTTCCCCTATGGTTGCTTTCCGGCCTGCAGGCCGAGGACAAGCCTGTCTTTGAAATGCGCGTCTATTACGCCAATGAAGGCAAGCTTGATGCTCTCAATGCCCGATTCCGAGACCATACCGTGGCTCTCTTTGAGAAGCATGGCATGACCAACGTGGGCTACTTTATTCCCGTCGATAACAAGGACAACGCGCTCATCTACTTCCTCTCCTACCCCAGCCGCGATGCCCGCAAGGCCAGCTGGAAGGCCTTTCAGAGCGATCCGGATTGGAAAGCTGCCTATGCCGAATCCACCAAGGACGGTAAGCTCATCAGCAAGGTCGTCAGCACCTTCATGCAGCCCACCGATTACTCGCCGGCGTTGAAGCTCTCTGAGGAGAGTCCCGCTCGGCTCTTCGAGTTGCGCACCTACACGACTAACGAAGGCAAGTTGCCCAACATCAACGCCCGGTTCCGCGATCATACCATCGAGCTTTTCGGCAAGCACGGCATGACCAATCTCGTTTACTGGAACCTGATGGATGACCAGGAAGCCAAGGACCACACGCTCGTCTATCTCCTCGCCCACAAAGACGAAGAGGCGCGCGCGGCCTCCTTTGACGCCTTCCGCGAAGATCCCGCCTGGGTCCAAGCCCGGGACGAATCTGAGAAAGATGGGAAGATTCTCGTCCCCGGCGGAGTTCAATCGATCCTGATGACGCCGACGGATTACTCGCCCCTCAAATAGGGGCGAAATCCGAAATCCGAAATCCGAAATCCGAAATCCGAAATCCGAAATCCGAAA
>JBHIXE010000293.1:0-7407 GCA_041984905.1 Verrucomicrobiales bacterium
GACCCGGCGAAGATGAAAACCTCTGCGGTGCTGAGTGAAGACGGCGAAGCCTACATCGTCAACGGCGAGAAGCTCTGGTGCACCAATGGGGTGAAAGCCGGGTTGATTGTAGTCATGGCTCGTACGGCTCCCACCAAAGAAGAGTTGGAGACCAGTCGCAAGATCACGGCCTTTGTCGTGAACATGGACGAACCGGGCATCGAGGTGACCCATCGCTGTCGCTTCATGGGCCTGAAAGCCCTTTACAACGGCGTGGTCACCTTCACGAACGTTCGTATTCCCAAGGAGAACATCATTCTCAGTGAGGGGAAGGGACTGAAGGTGGCACTGTCCACGCTGAACACGGGACGGATCACCTTGCCCGCCGCTTGTGTCGGACTGGCCCGTCAAAGCCTGGAATGGTGCACCGATTGGGCGTCCCGCCGCGTGCAATGGGGTGCGCCCATTGGTAAGCACGATGCCATCGCGCAGAAGCTGGCTCGGATGGCCGCCGATACCTTTGCCATCGAGGCCATGGTCCTCTACACCAGCGGTCAGGTGGATATGGACAAGAAGTCCGATATTCGCGTGGAAGCTGCATTCAGTAAAATGTGGGGCACGGAACACGGCTGGCGCATCATCGACGACGCCATGCAGATCCGTGGTGGTCGAGGCTATGAAACCGCTCACAGCCTCCGGGATCGAGGTGAGGAACCAATCCCGGTGGAACGCTTCTTCCGTGATGCCCGCATCAATACCATCTTTGAAGGCAGCAGCGAAATCATGCGGCTTTTCATTGCTCGCGAAGCGCTGGATCCGCACCTGAAAATCGGCGGTCCGGTGCTTAACAGCTCGCTGCCCACGAAGGACCGTTTTGACGCTGCCATGCGGAGTCTCTGGTTCTATGCGCGCTGGTATCCCATGATGTGGTTGCCCCGCCTGAACCCGATTCCCGGCGACGCGGATCCCGCCATCAAAAGTGAGTTGCGGAAGGTTCGGGGACTCAGCCGCAAGCTGGCTCGCGCCTTCTTCCATGCCATGGTCTTGAACGGCCCCAAGCTGGAGAAGAAGCAAGTGCAGCTGGGACGGTTTATCGATATTGGCGCGGAACTCTTTGCCATGAGTACGGCCTGCGGTCATGCGCAGTCCCTGATCAATCGCGGCGAGAAGAAACCGGAAGAGATTCTGCCCTTGCTGAAATTCTTCTGCAAAGACAGCCGTCAAAGAGTATCCGGCCTTTTCGCGGACACCCGTAGCAATGCGGATTCGGAAGGCTACAAGCTTGCCAAGAGCCTGCTTCGGAAGTCGTCCGCGGACGAGGAATGATCCTTTCTGGCCATCAGTGCCGAATCACTGATGGCCGCGTGTGTTAGTGTGTGCGTGGCTCGAGGGGTGGGCAGAAATGCCCGCCCCTCACTTTTTGGATTCAACGCCAGGAGCTACTATCCGAGGACTAGAGATGCTCCTTGATCTTGGCGGCCACTTGTTCGGCCAGAGCCTGGGAACCTTCGGTAGTGAAGTGGACGTTGGCAGGGCGCATCAGATCTTCCATCTGTGGCTTGACGAAGGAGTAGAGATCATTGGTATCGACTTCATTTTCCTTCATCACTTTCGCTGCGATCTCGTTGTACTTGGCGGAATCACCGACGACGCGTCCGCCAGCGCCTTCTGGAACTGGGGTGGTGCTGCACCAGATTAGCTCGGCGCCGGTAGCTTTCAGCTTGGTCACCAGGGTGCGCAGGTTTGCTTCGTACTCAGCGGGCGGAACCTGCTGATGACTGGTTGGGTCCTTGGGATCCGCCAAATTCTCGCCTTTGGGACCCATGTATTTCAGGTCATGAAGCCCCCAGTTGAAGTGGATCACGTCCCACTTTTTCCCAGAGTCGCCCAACCACTTGTCGAGTTCTGCCAATCCCTTGGTAGTGGGGCCACAGTTCGTCTGGGCCCGATGCACGTTGGCCACTCCCTCCAGAAGCTTTCGAGTAGGCAGAGTGTAGCCAATGGAGATGGAGTCGCCCAGAATAAGCACGCGTGGGAGCCCTTCCACATCTTCGATCGGGGCGAGGACATTGTTCTTTGGGGCGGCAGGTTTCTTTGCTGGCTTGGTCTCCGTATCGGCATGGACAAAGGGAGCCAGGAACGCCAGGCAAAGGAGGCTTAGTAGTGGGGGTTTCATAAGGGCTAGAAAACGCGTGGGGAGGTGAGATTGCAACCCGCTTTGTGCACCTTAGAACGGCCAGACACTCCGCCAGAAATCCGCTGGGGAGCGCTGGCTTCGTCGCAACTCAAAGATGGAGGGATCATAGGAATACCGCCTCCCTCCCAGAGTCACGTCATCGAAAACCCGGAGCACCTCACGGGCCGTCACGTTTTCCCGCTCGAAATGGGCGCTGGGATCAACGTTCGCGCGAAGGGCGTCGTCGCCATTCTCACTGAAGAAACACTGAATCTGCGCCATGCCTTCCACAATCTCTTCCGCTTGGAGAGCCTTCAATCGAATGTAGGGGGCCTCCATTTCCAGGAGATCGGCTAGTTGATCGTTCTTCTCTGGAAGCAGGGGAAGAGGCGGGAGTTCGAAGAGCTGTCTTAAGTAGGATTGAGGAAAGCCAACCTCAATGGATGCGAGGCGGTGATAGTCCGCCTCACAGTGCAGGAGATAGCCAAAATTCTGAACTACGTGCTTGGTAGTAGGGACTGGGTCGCCGTCCTGGTCGAGCACGCGGAATTTGAGTTCGCTCTGATTGGCATAGGGATAGGCCGCGATGAACAAACCGGTGACCCGTTCAACGGATCCTTCAGGAATATTGGCGTTGTTCCAGGACGTGAAACCGCTTCGCCAGGGACTGTCATTGGACTTCAGATCCTCCATGAAATGAAGGAGCCGCACTTCCACCTTGCCGTGTTGAAGTCCACCACCCACGGCGATCGGCATCGTTTTCCAAATCCTCTCGCCGGCAAGGTAATCGACGGAGGCGAGGATGTTCGTGCGCTTCCAGGTCCTGAGTTCCATCAGGCGATGATTGCTGGCTCCGGTTTGCACGTAGGTGAGCATGTGCCGGGTTTCCTTGTCGAAGAGATGACAGCTCACTACCTCGGTGTCCTGCTCCTTTGAATCAAAGAGGAGCCCGACCCAGGGCCAGATGCCTTCCATCCACACCTCCGTCTCTCGAAGGCCCCATTGTTCCAATTGTTGACGGGAGATTTCGCGAGTTCCCGTCGCATCAAAGTAATGGCTGGGAACTGCGTAATGAGTTTCCGGAGAATGGGTCGGTGTGGGAAGCGCTATGCCGATGGATTCGAGCCGGAGAACCTGGTCGCTCGCGAGCCGGTGAGGCCAAGTCTGGATCTCTCCCGGAGAAGTCACGCCCATGAGGTCTCCCTGGCGCTGAAAGGTGTGGCTCCGGAAGAAACTCTCCGCGGAATAGGGAGGAGGGCCGGAGTCCCTGGTCTTGCGATCCCACCATTGATGAGCCCAGGGACGCACCCCGATTGGATCACTATGAAATTCCGTGAACCGGGTGTCTCCTTCCAGCAGCATGGCAACGACGCCCACGATGGGAAACACGGCGAGAACCACCCATCTGACGTGCTTGCGATGCATGGAGAACAGTTTGGCTCCGGACAAGGGAGGGTGTCAAAAGCAACCTGCTAGAAGGGCCAGATCCGCTCCCACCAATCGCCAAAGCGTGTGGCATCCTTTCGTTCGAGTTTGTGGCTGGCGGGATCAAAGTCGTAACGGTTTGCGGGGTATTGGTCCCGGAAAATGTTGAACAGGTCCCAGACCGTCACGTTTTCAAGTTGCAGATACTCATTGGGGTCCAGCCCGGCGCGCATATCTCCTGTCATGAAAGAAGTCCTGATCTGTGCACCCCGGCTGAGTGAACTAGCCAGCCGACTTCGTTGCACCCGCATAAAGGGAATTTGCATGTCGAACAGGTTGTCGATCTCCCGATTCTCCTCTGGCATGAGCGGGATGTCCGGAAGTTTGAGGATTTGCGTACTGTAGGACAGGGGAAATCCAACTTCCAGGAAGGCAATCTCACTTGTAGGCGCCTGGCAAAGCACCAGGTAACCAAATTGAGCAAGATCGTGCCGTTTCGTTCGAATGCGTTTTTCCTCGTGATCGAGGGCGCGAAACGCCAAGGCCGTTTTATGGCCGTAGGGATACGCAGCGATAAAGAAACCGGTATAGCGATTCTCGTCCCCTTCAGGAACTCCTGCATAGCAGTAGTGGGTAGGGTAGGAAGTCAAGGTGCTGGCCCTCGGCGCAACTGACCCATCCATATCCTCCTGGATATGAAGGATCTTGATCTGTAGATCGCCAAAGGAGTGGATTGAGTTGAGGGTTGGTTCGAGCTTCCGGAACTCCCTTCCATCGGGCAAGATATAGAGTGCGACTTCCACATCGCTTGGTCGCCAGGTCCCCAGCTCCAGGGTTACGTCCGCTCGATTCACTGCATCTCCCCAGGACTTGGAGTAACTCAGAGGAAAATGGGATCTGCTGTCAAAAGCCCGGACTCCCACGACGGCTGCGGGCTTCGTTTTGCTCAGGCTAAGGCTAATCATGGGCCACTCACCACGGCTTTGAATCTGGAGGGGTTTCCTGACCAAATGGGGATGCTCCTCTGGGTTTAACCTTTTCTGGCCGGCGGAATCGTAATAGTGCCGGTCCACCATGTAATGGCTGCTTTGGGAGTCGGTGGGCGTCGGCAACGCGATCCCAAGATAGTCGAGGACTAGCGGCGCCTCATCGCTGGGAGAATGAGGCTGAATGACGACGGGATGATTTGGGGAGACATGGATATCCTTTCCCCTCTGCTGGATGCGAGGCGCATCAAAGAACTTGTCGGAACTGTAGTCAGGTTCTGCGGGTTCTGCGTGGTATTGATTCCATTCGTAGGAACTCCAGGACCGGAGTTCGCCGGGTGTGCTCCGAAAGGATCGAAACCGGGTTTGATCATTCCACAAGAGGGCAATGAGCCCAGCGGTCAGGAGGAGCAGGGGGACGCACCATCGCAGAGTCCGGCGTTGCATCTGCTGAGGATGACGATCTGGTCTCGAAATGTCAAAAGTAACCTGCCAATGTCCTGTTCGATAGGCTCCCTCAACAAGTGGCACTCAACGCACCTGTATCGGATAGGACGCTAGAAGGGCCAGATCCGTTCCCACCATGACTCCTCAGTGGGGCGCTTCACTTCCAACTCGTGAGTCGCTGGCTCATAGTCGTAAACGGTACCGGGAACGACCTGCTGACTGTGCATCTTCAGCAGGTCTCTCGCCGTGATGTTCTCCGCATGGAAATACTGGTTGGGATCATATTCCGCTCCTCTCTTGGTATCTGCCCAGTAGAGATTGCCGCGAACCTGCGCCATCTGTTCGGCCACCCGGCCGATTTCCCGCATCTTGATCCGGGCATAGGGGATCTTCATCTCAAAGAGATCTTCCAACTCATCGTTCTCCTCAGGCAACATGGGGAGTGGGGGAAGCTCAAAGGTGGCGCGCTCATATCCTTCCGGGAAGCTGACCTCCATCCGGGCTACCTCAGTGGGGCTGGCCCTGCACATTACCACGTAGCCTAGCTGGCTCAGGGTGAACGCTTTGACGTTGATCTGTTTGTCCTCCTGATTGAAGGCGCGGAACTGAAGCGCGGACTTGTGGCCATAGGGATAGGCGGCGATGAAATATCCCGTCCGGCGATCCTTGGATCCTTCAGGTTCGCCGGCGCGACACCAGTTGTAGGGAAGGTCGCTGTCGCCCGTGCGGCGCGGTTTCTCCGCAATGCTGAGATCATCAGCTATGTGAAGCACCTTGACCGTCGTAGGACCTTGGGTCAGGGAGGCTCCCGTTTCCGGAACGAAAGCATGAAAGGGGCGTTCACCTGCCAGATAGGTGACGGAAGCGATCAATCCTGTCCGGCGCCAGGTCGTGATTTGGGAAAAGGTATGCGCGGAATCCGGTCCGTTGCTCCAGAGTATTCCCCAGGTCATGGGGACATGCGTGCGGCTATCGAGGATTCGGCAACCGGTCACTGTCGAAGGGCCTTTCTTGTGGAACATCAGACTCAAGCTGGGCCACATGCCATTGGTACGTGCCTTATCCCGATTGGTCAGGTTTTCGTGCTCCGAGATGACCAGTTGCTCAAGTGTATGGGGCGCGTAGTAGTTGCGGGTCACATAGTAGTTGGCGTCTTCGGACTCGGTCGGTTCGGGAACAGTGACCCCAATGGATTCGATCTCTATGAGGGGGGCTTCGGTATCGACATAGGGCCAAGCGATCACTTCATGGCCCGAGCGAACTCCTATAGCCTCCCTGCGTTGATCAATGAGAACCTCGCTGAAGAACGCCTCGGCTGAATAATTCGGTTCCGTCGTCGTGTTCATGTGCCGGTTCCATTCGTCCGTGGCCCATTCACGTACCACGAGGGGATCGCTGTAATAGGACTTGAAGCCGGGTTGGACGCCAAAAAAGGCCGCCACGGAGCCCGTGACGAGAAACAGGCCCAGGAAGGTCCAGCGCAACCCTCGTTGATGCATGCAAGAGACTATGCCTGTTTCCGGTGGAGCATGTCAAAGCTTCAGCCTCAGAAGGGCCACCACGGCTCCCAGAACGGTTTTCGGTCCCGCCTTTCCGCATTCTCTTCCACCAAAACTGTAACCGGTTCGTGGGACGGTCGTCGATAAGCTCACAATGAAGAAACTTTCATATCTCTACCTTCTCACCGGGGTCGCCTTGGCGGCCGGAACTTCCGTGGCGCTTGCCGAGGGTGATCAGAAGCCTGGTCAAGGCAAGCGTCCTGGCGCAGGGGGCGGCCAGTTTTTCGAGCGTCTGGATACCGATGGCGACGGTAAGATCAGTCAGAGCGAGGCACCTGCCCAGGCTTGGGAACGCCTCTCCAAACTCGACGGCAACAGCGATGGCGCGGTGACCAAGGAAGAAATGATCGCCGGAATGAAGGCCGCGGGAGGTTCCGGTGCGGGCGCTCCGGGTGGTGGAGGCAATATGGCCGCCATGATGATGGAGCGTTTGGACACGGATGGCGACGGCAAGATCAGCCAGGCGGAAGCCGGCGAACGCTGGGAGCGGCTGAGCAAGCTGGATAAGAATAGCGATGGGTCCATCTCCAAGGATGAATTGCCTGCCGGTCGCCCGGGAGCGGGTCCGGGTGCGGGCCCTGGAGCGGGAAATCGCGGGGAGTTCTTTGCCAAGGCGGACACCAATGGCGATGGCAAGCTGACTCAGGAAGAGGCGCCTCAAGCCTGGGAACGTCTCTCCAAGGCGGACACGGACAATGACGGCGCGGTTTCCAAGGAAGAGTTGGCTGCGGTGATGCAAAAGGCCGGGGAAGGTCGGGGCCCCAAGGGGAGTGATTCCAAGCCGGAAGGTGGTCAAAAGCCCAAGCGTCCTCCGGTGGAGTCCTGAAGGATACAT
>JBHIXE010000294.1:0-7333 GCA_041984905.1 Verrucomicrobiales bacterium
ATCGAGTGGGGACGCCGCGCTCGTGCTCAGGATGGGTTGTTCTTCCTGGGACGGGTCGGCGAGATAGAGGGACTTGCGATCAATCGAAAAGCTCCAGCTGATCTGATCCGTCTTGGATTCCCCAAGGCGTTTCAGGGAGACGCGAACATGGCACTGTTCGGAGCGAAGTTTCTCCTGAAGCTGATAGGAAATCAGGCCACTGGCCGGGTCATAGTCGAAGGGCACATCGCCAAATCCGCTGACCTCCATGGAGATGCTGCTTTCCACGACGTCCTCCAGCTTGGAGATGTCCACGGAAATGAGCGGCCGGCGATCGGTGATGGTGGCGTTGATCTTGGGTTGGGTGGTGACGAGAGGTTCGGCGCCTTCATCGGCTCCTTCCTCTGGAACCGAGGTGAGACTGTTGGCGCCAGCAAGACTGTCCGCACCCTTGAAGCTGAGCGCATAGCCGAAGTTGGTATTGTTGGTCTGGTGGACGATGTAGCGCCCCACCTCAAAGTCTTCCAATGTGAAGGCGCCTTTCTTGGGCGCCACGGTGATTCCGAGCTCGTAGCCGTAATCCTTGGCCAGATCGATCACCTGCTGGTTGTATTTGCCGTAGGGATAGGCAAACACAGGGATCACGTCGTCGCCGAGGTTTTCCCGCAGGTAACGCATCGATTCCCCCAGCTCTTCCCGGAGCCACTTCTCGTATTCCTCATCAGACTTGCCATTGCGCCGGGCCATGTCCGAATGGCTGACACTGTGGCTTCCCACTTCGCATCCATACTTCATCATCTCCTGGATCTGCTCCCAGGTCATGGAGCGGCCACCAATGTTGATGTAGTTCTTGTAAAGGTAAATGGAGAAGGGGTAGCCATACTCCTTCATGATGGGGTAGGCGTGGGTGTAGACCGACTTCCAACCGTCGTCGAAGGTCAGGACTACGCAGGGATTGGGGATGTCCTTCTCTCCCTTCCTCCAAGCCAGGTAATCGCTGATGGGGATAACGGGGATCTTGTTCTGCTTCAGGGCCTCCATTTGCTCCCGGAACTTGTCGATGTTCAGGATCATGTCGTTGTTGGAGCCGCCCTCCGTGAAGTCGTGATACCCGAGAATCGAGACTTCCGCGTCGCGATTCACTTTGGGTTCCTCCGGAAGCGGCGCGGTTTCCTCATCCACTTCAGCCTCTTCCTCTGCGATTTTGGCCGCAATCTGGGGAGCAGCCGAGCCGTACGGATCATCCAGCTCATCGAGAACGGGAATCGGGACCGCTTTCGGCTTCTTGTTGCCGCCACTGACCATCTGAACCTCGGGTTCGTCGGTCGCCTTGAGTTTCTGGCTCAGTGTCCAGACCTTGTCGCAGGATGTCAGACCCAGTGCGCTCAGGATGAGCAGGGTAAAAAACGTGTTTCGCAGCACAGCAGTCATCGGGAGGCTTTTCGAATTGTTAAGGGTAATGGAAAACCCCAAAGACGCAATCTCAGGGTTCCAATTATCGGGGGGCTATTAGCAGATCCTAAACACTTGATTTTCCAAAATTTAAGGATCACTTTGCCTTGCCTCCCGCCCGTTCCCTCAACCCATCTGCCTCAACCGGGATTGTGTTGGGGGACAAAACATCGTAATGATTGGCGGTCCCTCTTATGTTTCTGAAGTCTCTGGATATTTGCGGATTTAAGTCGTTCGCGGACAAGACTCGCCTGGAGTTTCACCCTGGAGTGACGGCTATTGTCGGCCCCAATGGGTGCGGGAAGTCGAACGTGGTCGACGCGCTTCGCTGGGTCTTGGGGGAGACTTCCGCCAAGGCGCTTCGGGGTGGTGAGATGGCCGATGTCATCTTCAATGGGACGGATAAACGCAAGCAGTTGGGCATGGCCGAAGTCATGCTGACACTGGGAGATTGCGAAGACACCCTGAAGACGGACTTCAATGAGGTCTGTGTGGGGCGGCGCGTCTACCGGGACGGGCGATCCGAATACCTGCTCAATCGGAAACCCTGTCGCCTGAAGGACATCAACGATCTCTTCATGGATACGGGGATTGGGCGCTCCTCCTACTCCGTGATGGAGCAGGGCAAGATTGACCTTCTGCTGAGTTCCAAGCCGGAAGACCGCCGCCAGGTCTTTGAAGAAGCGGCCGGGATCACCAAGTTCAAACAGCAGAAGAAAGAGGCGCTGCGAAAGCTGGAATACACCGAAGCTAACCTGTTGCGGATCGCGGACATCATCGAAGAGCAACGCCGCCAGATGGGCTCGCTGCAACGGCAGGCAGCCAAAGCGCGCCGCTACGCCAATCTCCTGGAGCAGGTCAAGGTGCTGGATACGCATCTCAGCCATCGGCAGTTCACGGTATTAGGTGCTGAGTACGAAGAGCTCCGCACCTCCATCAATTCCCTGAAGATCACTCAGGAACAGTATCAGACCCGGATTGAGGAAGGGCAGCGGAAGGTGAGTGCGGCACGCTCCCAGCTCCAGGCTTTGGAGCAGCAGATTGCGGAGATGCGCCATACGGAGATCGAGCAGCAGAACCGCATTCACAGCGCCAGAAACCGGATCGATTTCAACGAGGAACGCCAGAAGGAACTGGAAAGCCTGATCGAGCGGAATGAAGCGGAGATCAGCGCCGCGGGAGAGCGGTTGGCGACGCAGAAAGAGGATCTGGCCCTTACTGAGACGAAGCTGGAGGAGATCCAGGAAAAGGTGTCCCAGCAAGAAGAGGAGACGCGGGAGTTCGAGCGAAACAGCGGATCCGTACGACGCCGGAGAGCGGCCATGGAGAGTGGATTGGCCGAAATGCGGAATACCCTGACGGCCAACAAGAACCTCGTGGCGACTCTGACGGCACAGTTGGAGAGTGGGCGACTGCAACTTGCCGCCTCGGAGACGAGACTGGACCAGATCTCCGAAGAGGCCGAGCGGCTCTCGACGGAGCGAGATGCCCGCCAGACCGAAGAGGCTACGTTGGAATTGAGACTGCGAGAGCAGAATGGATCTCTGGAGGAGCTGCGCCGGGAGTTGAGTCAACTGGAAGAAGCCTACCGAGTCCGCCGCAACGAGCTGACGGCCGCTCGTGAGGAAGAGGCCAAGGTATCCCGGGAATGGACCCAGAAGTCCGCGCGTTTAGAGACCCTCAAGCAGTTGGCAGAATCCGGGGAAGGGTTCGAGACCGGCACCAAGGCGGTCATTCAGGGCTACAAGGATTCGGTAAAAGGCGTGGTCGCCAATCTGCTCGATGTGGAAGAGCGCTTTGTGGCCGCGATCGAAGCGGCCTTGGGCCAGGCCATGCAGGCGGTGATCGTTGGCAACGCGGCCGAAGCGCGGGAAATGCTGGCGAAACTCGCTGAAGGCGAGTTGGGCAAGGCGACTCTGCTCGCTGGGAATTTGAAGCTTGCTGAGCGTCCTAAACAGGGCAAGGCGCCTGCGGAAAGCCTCGGCTGGGCCTTGGACCTGGTGAAGCCTGGCGCGCCCCTGAAGCCTCTTCTGAGCCAACTCCTGCATGGGGTCCTTGTGGTTGAGGACCTGGAGAGCGCCCTGGAGTTGCAGGGAGAACATCCCGACATCGATTTTGTCACCCTGAACGGAGAGAGCCTGAATCGCAAAGGTCTCCTGAGCGGGGGAGCGACCAAGAAAGGAAAGAGCTCCGCCCTGGATCGTCAGCGGGAGATTCGCAAGCTGGGTGAGGACGTCGAAAGCCTTGCCGCGCGTTTGGCCGACTTGGAGAAGGCGCGGGAAGAGTTGGAGACTACTTCCGAGACGGCGCGGGAAGAGGTTGAGGTGCAGAAGGAACGGCTGCAACAGACCAAAGTGACGCTATCGACTCTGGAAGGGGAACTCAACCTGTTGCGCCGGGAGATCCAGCAATTGGACGGCAAGACCTCCAATCTGGCTCGCGAACAGGACGAGATCATCAAGCGGCAGGAGATCGGCGATGACAAGCAGACCTCGCTCTCCGATCGGAAGCGCGATGCGATGAAGGAAGCTCAGGATCTCACCGAAAGCGTGAAGGAGATGGAGGGCGGCCTGGAGAGCATCCAGCAGCAGGAAGCCGAGGCGAACGAGAAGCTCAATGAATTGCGCACGGCTTTGGCGGTGGAGAAGCGCACCTGGGAAGCGCTGCAGCAGCAGCGGACTCCGCTCGTGTCCCGAATCGCGGAACTGGAGTCGGATCTGGAATCCCGGGAAAGCGAGATTGCTCAATACCGGGAGCGGATCGCCAGTGCACATGGCGAGTCGGAACGCCTCCAAGTGGAGATCCGGGAGAAGAAAGTCAGCCTGGAAGCCGCTCAAAAGGAGCGGGAACAACTGGAGCGTCAGCGTGGATCTCGTGCTGGTGAGATTGAGGCCGGCGAAGCCGAACTCATGAAGCTGCGCCAGGAAGTGAGCAAGCTTTCGGAGCAACGCGGCAATGAAGAGATTCGCTCCACCCAGTTGGAACTGCGGATGGAGAACCTGGTCGCCTCCGTGCGCCAGCGTTATCAGGTGGAACTGGAAACGTTCCGGCCGGATAGCCACTCGCTCCTGGGAGCCATTGCCGAACAACGCAAAGCCTTTGCCAGAAGTCTGAAGCGCCGGAGCGATACCGACTCGGTGGAGGAGGAGATCGCCACGGATGACGAGGAGTTCCGGGATGAATCCGAGCCGGACTGGGAGTTTGTCGAAAGCATTATCGGCGAGCAGAAGCGCAAGCTGGACTCCATGGGGCCGGTGAATCTGGATGCGATTGCAGAATACGAAGAGCTGGAAGAACGCTTCAACCTGCTTCAGGAACAGCACGATGACCTGGTCCAATCCAAGGACGACCTCTTGAAGGTAATCCAGAAGATTAACCGGACCACCAAGACGATGTTCGCGGAGACCTTCGAGCTGGTTCGGCAAAACTTCCGCTCCATGTTCTCCGAACTCTTCGGAACCGGCGCCCAGGCCAACCTGGTCCTTTTGGACGACGAAGATCCGCTGGAATGCGGGATCGAGATCATCGCCAAGCCGCCCGGAAAGCGGCTCCAGTCCATTACGCTTCTATCCGGTGGGGAGCGCTCCATGACAGCGGTCGCCCTGCTCTTCGCCATCTACATGGTGAAGCCATCGCCATTCTGCGTCCTGGACGAGTTGGATGCACCGCTGGATGAAGCCAACATTGGACGGTTCACCCGTGTCTTGGACCGCTTTGCCAACGACAGCCAGTTCATCATCGTAACCCACTCCAAGCGCACCATGAGCCGCGCAGACGTGATCTATGGCGTCTCGATGGAGGAATACGGCGTCTCCAAGACCTTGGGCATGAAGTTCAGCAGCTCTTCTTCTCCGAACTCCAATTCAGGGCAGGAATCCGCGCCGGCGTAGAGCTTTACTTCCCAGACAACTCGCGACCCGCGGGGATGGGATCTTTGATCAGGGAAGGGTTCAGGTCCCAAACGGCCGGTTGCGACTTGCGCTGTTGGGCGAGCCAGTTGAGGGCGGCGTGATGAATGATCTCGTGGCCTCCCTCGAAGATCGTGACCCGGCAATTGCCAGAAACCTTCCGATACCTCAAAGGTTCGGGATGGTAGAGGGCATCTTCCTTGAAGTAGGTTTCCAGGGGATTGGTGCGGGAACTCGGGAGTGCCGCAAGGAGTTCATCCGGAACCTGATCCGTCTCGGGAGCGACTTCGTTGAAGGCATGCAGTGCGTGGACGAAGGGGACGCTGCCGGTGACTCCATCGTGAATGCCATGATTGATGTCCAGATTCACCTTGGATTGGGCCTGGTGCAGCCAGGTGACAGGGGAGCGATTGGTGTATTGCGCGTCTGTTTCCGGAGTGCCGGGTGGTCCACCGCAGGCACCTTCCATGTCGCGGGCATACTTGCGCAGAGGATTGGCATGATGGGCATGCCAGGCTGCGAGATCGGAAATCCCGCACCATGCGCTCACTCCCGCCCAGACTTCCGGGGCGCGGGCAGCCAGGAGTAATGAGGCGTGGCCTCCTCCAGAGACGCCGACTAAGTAAATGCGATCGGGGTCGACGCTGCTGTTCTGCTTGGCGAATGCGACCGCGTCGAGAATATCAGATACCACCAGATCTGAACCGCAGGCTTCCGGGGTGGAGTTGGGTCCGCGAAAGTTGGGATGGATGAAATTCCAGTCCTGAGCAATACACCATTGAGCGTAGCGCACTTCGCCGCCTGCCTGCTTGTAGTTGCCGGACCAGGTATGGAGAGCCACGAGGAGCGGGCGCGGCTTGTCACCCTCTACGCGATACCAAAGGCAGGGCTGCTCACTGGCATCCGCGCTGGAAGTGACCGCGACTTCCGTAACGGCTTCCGGGTAAATCAGCTTCTTGCTTGGAGGTGCGACGGCTTGCGCCAGGCATAAAGCAGGAAGCGTGGCCACAAGGACCACGCTTCCCAGAACAAAACGATACACAAGCCGAGTCAAACTCAGGAGTAAAGCTTGGTAATAGGTTGACCCTTGTGGGCAAAGGTGAACGGCCGGCGGGTCGGTGAGTAGATCACCTGATCCAGCGGCAGGCCAAGGCCGTAGCCGATCGTAGCCAGGAAGTCAGCCGGGCTGACTTGATCGCTTTCGACCTTCTGACCGCGCTTGTCGGACTTGCCGTAAACTTGACCACCAGAAATACCGCCACCTGCGAGCATCGTGGAGAACGCTGCGGGGTGGTGATCCCGGCCACCGTTGCTGTTGATGTTCGGAGTCCGGCCGAATTCGGTGCCGACTGCGATCAAGGTGGAGTCAAGCAGACCCTTGGCTTCGAGGTCGTCGATCAGGGTTGCAATGGCTTGGTCGAGCGGGGTGATCACGCTATCAAGGCGATCATCGATGCCTTCGTGCATGTCGAATCCACCGGTGTTGATCTCGATGACGCGAACATTGCGTTCCACAAGACGGCGGGCCAGCAGGCAGCCCTGTCCGATGCGGCTCATCCCGTAAGCCTCGCGATTGGATTCCTGCGAGATGTCGAAGGCTTCCAATTCGTTGCTGCTCAGGAGGCGAGTTGCCTGATCGTAATACTCCACATAGGACTTCGGACCGCTGTATTTGTATTTGCTGGAGAAGTTCTGGCCGAGCTTCTGAGCGATTTCCATCCGCCGTTGGAAGCGGGTGTTATCGGTCAGAAGGGTGGTATTGGGAACGCCACCTGAAGGATCGGCAATCGGGAGCGGGCTGAGGGCCGGATCCAGGTAGCCTGCATTGGAGGTGCTGCTGCCAATCACGACGCTATCGGGAAGGATGTCACCGCGCTTGCCGAGCAGTTCCTGGGCGAAGGGACCGACGGTCGGGTGAACGATCGTGGCACGCTTGTCATAGGCGGTCTGCATGATGTAACGACCCTGGTCGTGAGCACCATTGGTGGACATCA
>JBHIXE010000295.1:0-7295 GCA_041984905.1 Verrucomicrobiales bacterium
TTTTCCTAATCCCTAACCTCTTCCATCGGCTACAGATTTACTGAAATCGCTCTAGGGTTGAAGCGCTCCGGAAGGCTGGGGGCCGGATTGCTTGGAGCGAGCTTTCAGGGCATCTTCCTGCACCTTGAGCGCCTCGCGTTTTTCCGCTTCCCTGAATTCCGTCCAGCGCTTGTGAAGATCCTGGGCCGCAGGGCGATCGATCTCCGCGATGTAGCCCATGAGCAGATCCCGCGTTTCACCTTGAATTGGCTCGATCGCGCGGAGGTGCATCAGCTGATCGGTCTGGCGATAAAGGGCCGCATTACAGGCCACGGCGATGTCCATGTTCTTGAGACCTTGGGTCAGGGCTTCTTTGGCCTGTGGATCGTCGAACTTACCCAGTGCAAGTGCGGCGCGATGCCTTGCAAAGAGGGGGCCATCCGTAGCAATGGAAGGATCTTCGGTGGAAAGATAGGTGCGGCTGTCGAGCCGTTCCGGATCCAGCACCTGGATCAAGGGGGGCACGGCGCGAGGATCACCAAGAACCGCCAGGGAATTGGCAATGTCCATGTGCCAGACTGGCTTGATGTCCTGCGGCAGAACCTCCACGAGCAACTCGAAGGCTTTGGAATGCTTCAACTCAGCAAGTGCGTGGCCGGCGTATTGAATTGTGAAACTGCTGTTGCCCGTGGTGAAGAGTTCTACCAAGAGATCGCCATCTTGCCGGCGGGTGAGTTCTTCGAAGCAGGCCGTCTCAATCTGGCCGTGAATCTTGCGATGCCAGCAAACGGCTGCGAGCAATTGTGAGGAGGCGGGCCCGGGAGTGCCGATGAGATCTTCCACCGCACCCTCCATCTGCTTGGGGTCGCGAAGAGCCGTAACGACCGCCGCCATTTCCTCGGAGTATTCCACGTCCTTGCAGAAAGGGGGGAGCCAACCGTAGAACTTGGCTTTCTCCGTGGCTTCGATCGCCTTCTGCTCATCTCCCATGTAGTTCGCGAGATTGGCGCCGAAGAGCCAGAGTGCGGCATTGCGGGGATCCGCATCCAGACCCGCCATGAGGGTGCCACCGGCGGCGACCACATCTTTACGTTCCAATTGGAGATTGGCACAGCGTACTGCGGCCAGGGTATTGGTGGGATCCAGCTCAAAGACGTGTTGCCACCACTGCTCCGCAGCGTCGTTCTCCCGGGTTCCCTGAAGCGCATGAGCGTAACGCATCACGGCATCGATGTTGTTGGCGTCTTCCGCGACCACGTTCTGGTAAGCCTGCACGGCTCTGTTCCAGACTTCGATGGTCTTCAACTCCTCTTCGGCCAACTCTTCCTCCGTCTTCTTGACGGCGCTTTGACCCGGAACCTGACCTTGCTCCTTCGCTTCCTCGGCAGCCATGGAGGCTTGCAAGAGCGCTTCCGATTTCTCGGCGGATTCCCGGTAGAAGTCGCCGATCTGCAACCACAAAGCCGCATCGTCCCCCTGACCATCCAACCCTTGTTGCCAGACATTGAGCGCGCGCTCGGATTGCCCCTGATAGGCGAGCATCTGGCCGAGCCGTGCCCGTGTCTTGTCATCAGCCGGATTGCCCTGCAAACGCTGGGTCATGATTTCGATCGCTTCCGTGGCTGCCAGGTTGAAGAGCGGAGAATCGCGGGGAGCTGGTTCCTCACCATTCGCGATGGCCTGAGCCGCTTCCTTCACATCCTGCTTGAGCCGCTCCATCCCATTGACCCGTTCGGTGGCCAGTTTGTGAGTGGGATCCAGGTAAAGCACGTGCTTCCACCATTCTTCAGCCTTCTCCAGATTGCCGCTGGCTTGAAAGGTATCTGCAAGGCGCAGAGCGGCCCCGACATCTTCCGGCATGGCTTGGACCAACTCGTGGAAAGCTTCGATCGCCTTGTTCCAGCGTTCCTGGCGCCAGTCCCGCTCGTTGATCTCCAACTGCTTGTTCGGATCATAGGTCACTGCGCCTCCGACTCGCAACACCGTGGGACCGTCTTCCGCGAGCTGGCGGTAGCGATTTCCGATCGCCAACCAGAATGACGGATCCGCGACACCTTGATCCAGGCCATCTCGCCAAATGGCGATGGCACGCTCGGGCTGTCCCTGAAAGTTGAGGATCTGTCCTAATCGAAAGCGGCTGAGGTTATCGCCCGGATCGGCTTTGACGCGCTGGACCAGCAAGGGAACGGCTTCTTCGTAGCGATTCTCCTGAAGCAATCGCTGCAGTTCTTCCTCCTGCGCAAACGCTGAGCTGCCCAAAAGGGCGCTCATGGCGAGCACACAAAGCCAGTCTCTGGAAAAAATCATGGCCGGTAGCATTCCACAATTCCGCGCGGATGGCCATTCTTTTGGGTGGACCAAAACCAGAATCCCTACGGGGAATCAGCCCTTCAAAGCGGCGATGGTAGCCTCCAGGCTGGCGCCGTCTGCCGCTTGCAGGACACTCGCGCTCTTATCGATCCGGCGCATCAGGCCACTGAGAACTCCGCCAGGGCCCAGTTCCAGAAAGGTGGAAATGCCCTGGCCGAGCAGCACTTGCATGGAATCACCCCAACGAACCGAACCCGTGACCTGACGGCAGAGCGTATCGCGGATTTCCTCCTGGCTCTTCACGGCGCGAGCTTCCACGTTGCAGATCACGGTGACAGCAGGCTCGTTGAAGGAGGCTTGGTTCAGTTCCTCCTCCAGTTTTTCCTGTGCACTGGCCATCATCCGGGAGTGGTAAGCGCCCGCGACGGAGAGTTCCTTGGCTAGCTTGACGCCAAATTCCTTACCTCGGTCCAAGGCTTCCTTGATGCCTTCCTTGCTACCGGAAATGACGATCTGACCGGGAGCGTTCAGGTTCGCGATGTCGACTTTGCAGGCTTCCGCGAGTTTGCGGATATCCTCCTCGGATCCTCCCATCATGGCCGCCATGCTGCCTTCCGTGGCGTCGGTTGCTTCTTCCATGAACAGCCCGCGCTGCGCCACCAGCTTGAGGCCGGTCTCGAAGTCAAAGGTGCCGGCCGCTCCGTGGGCCGTGAATTCTCCAAGGGACAGACCTGCCGCGGCCTTGATCTCAAGGTCGGGGACTTGCTCCCGCACAATCTGCAGGCAAGCCAGGCCATGAACATAGAGTGCCGGCTGACAACGGGAAGTCCGGGTGAGTTCTTCAATGGGTCCATTGAACATGACATCCGTGAGACTGAACCCAAGAACCTCATCCGCCTTTTCAAACAGCGCTTTCGCCGAGGGATAGGTTTCTGCAAGGTCTTTACCCATGCCCACGACCTGGGCTCCCTGACCGGCAAACAAGAGCGCGACTTCTTTTCCCATAATTGGAATCCTAAACTTGAAACTGTTCTTCTAACCAGGGCACAGCTTGCTTCACGGCGTCTGCCAACAGGCTGCGTGCCCTTCGCATCGATTCCTCAACCGACACGCCTTCGGGGCGGATGGTGTAAACGCGATCAAAGGCTGCGTCAAGAGCCGAGGACCCATCGGTCCGTCCTGCAAAGGCGACCACGGGTTTTCCATGCTTGCGCGCCAATTGTGCGACTCCGTGAGGCCCTTTGCCATTGAGCGTCTGCGCATCCAGGCTGCCCTCACCAGTAATGATGAGGTCCGCTTGCTTCACGGCGGTCTCCAGCCCGAGTAATTCGCTCACGAGGTCAAAACCGGGTTGGAGTCGAGCCTGGCAAAAGGCCAGGGTGCCGAAGCCGAGTCCGCCGGCGGCACCGGAACCAGGGGTGTTCCTGGCATTGACTCCCAAGTCCTGCTGGACCACATCCGCGAGGCGACGAAGCCGTTCCTCGTGGTACTCGAAATCAGGCTCTCTGGCACCTTTCTGCGGGCCATAAACGCGGGTGGCTCCCTCAGGGCCGAGGAGGGGATTGGTGACATCACAAGCGGTGATGAAAATTGGCCAGTCTTCGAGACTGGGGGCTTCGATGCGAGCCAGATCACCAAGTTGGCTCGGAAGAAGAGCCAATGGGTGACCGTGGCTATCCAGAAAGCGGTAACCCAGGGCCAGGGCCATTCCCGTTCCGCCGTCATTCGTGGCGCTTCCCCCGATTCCCAGAATGATTTTCTGGGCTCCACGCCGGATCGCATCCTGAATCATTTGTCCCGTGCCATAGGTGGAAGCCGTGATGGGATCCCGCTCGTCCACCGTCAATCTCCACAGGCCGGAAGCCTGGCTCATTTCCAGCACTGCCGTCCGCATCTCCTGGTGTTGCACCAGAGCATAGCCAGCTTCGACGGTTCGCCCTAATGGATCCTGGACCAGGCAGGTCACCCAGTCACCGGATAGCGCGTGGCAGATGGCCTCGGAAGTGCCTTCCCCGCCATCTGCAATAGGCAGGCCGTGAGTCTCAAATGAATCCCCCAGGCAATCCCGAATCGTCTCCACGACATCGGGGGCTGAGAGCGAGCCTTTGAACTTATCCGGAGCTATGAGCACCTTCATACAACGACAGACGGGCGAACTGGAACGACTGCTTCCTACAGCTGGCCGGATGGGCGGCGGCCGCTACCTTCGGTCTTGGTGAGTTGGTCTCCCAAGTCTGAACGCATCGCTTCCACCTTCTTCATCAGTTCTTCGACCACCTCCGGATATTGATCCGCCAGGTTGTTCTGTTCCCCGATGTCCTGGGTGACATCATATAGCCCCAGTTCCGCCTTGGCATTTTCATAGTTGATGGGAGTTCCATCACTATTCCCAGTGCGACCATTCAGGGTGCGATAGGTATGAGGCAGGATCAGCTTCCATTTCCCGCTGCGCATGGACTGGAGTTCGGTGCGTTTGTAGTAGAAGAAGAGGGCGTCGTGAGGAGATTTGGCGCCATCCTGTCCACTGAGGAGTGGCCAGATGTCCAGCCCATCGATCTTGTGATCGGGAAGCTTGGCGTCGATCAATCCGGCGATCGTGGGGAGAATGTCGATGGTGCAGGCAGGTTCCGAGACTTCCAGACCCGCGGGGATTTTTTCAGGCCAGCGCGCAATGAAGGGCACGCGCACCCCTCCATCCCAGCTGGTGCCTTTTCCTTCGCGAAGAGGACCTGCGGATCCGGAGTGCGTGCCGTAGCTCAGCCAGGGACCGTTGTCCGTGGTGAAAATCACCAGGGTATTCTCATCGAGCCCCGTCTCCTTCAACTTGCCGAGAATCTGGCCCATGGACCAATCGATTTCCGAGATCACGTCACCGTAGAGTCCCTTGTCGGACTTCCCTTTGAACTTGTCAGACACGAAGAGCGGAACGTGAGGCTGGGAATGAGCCACATAGAGGAAGAATGGCCTATCCTGGTTCCGCTCGATGAAGTCGACGGCGTGCTCGGTGTAGCGAGTGGTGAGCTGAGTCTGCTCTTCAGGGGTGATCTCTTCATCAATCACCTTGGTGCCTTCAATGAGGGGGAGGTTGGGCCATTTCTTGAGCCGCTCTTCCCAGGGCAAGTGGGCCACGTTCGGGTGGTAAGGCCACATGTCATTGGAGTAGGGAAGTCCGAAATATTCGTCAAAACCATGGTTGGGCGGGAGGAATTTTTCCGGGCGGCCGAGGTGCCATTTTCCGAAGGCGGCAGTGGCGTAGTTCTTCTGTTTGCAGAGTTCCGCAATGGTCATTTCCTTGGCGTTGATGCCATTGGTACTCTGAGGACCCAAAGCACCGGAAATCCCCACTCGCTCGTGGTAACACCCCGTTAAGAGAGCCACTCGGGAAGCCGAACAGACCGCGCTGGAAACGTAGAAATCCGTGAACCGGGCGCCTTCCGCGGCCATCTGGTCGAGATTGGGAGTCTCGTACCCTTCCGCGCCGAAACAGCCCACATCGCCATAGCCCTGGTCGTCCGTGAACATGATTACAATGTTTGGCGTCGGGCTTTCTGAAAGACCCAGGCAAGTAAGGACGTGAAGTAAGTAGAAGGCGATGGCGAGTTTCTTCATTGAGCAAATCATGGCGGACTGAACCTTGAAGCCAAGAGGTTTTTCCTTTTTGGGCTATATGGGAGGGAATTCCAGGCATGGAAAGCAAAGTGGGACCAAGCTCGCGATCATCATCTGGAACCATTATTCTTCTACTACTTGTCTGATCCGGACAGCGAAGCCGGACCGATCTCACGAACGGTCCGGCTTCTTGCGTCTGGACTTGGAAGTTGGTGGGAAGTCAGCGGGAGAACTGGCCTTCCTAGGAGCCGCGAAGCCGTTTGAGCTGCTCGTCGACGTTCTGCATATGGCGAATGAAGTACTGACGCCCTAGAGTCGAAGCCACGGAATCAATCGATTCCTTGTCCAGACTGAGCAGAGGCCAGTGGGCGCCTTTCACGTCTTCAAAACCCAGACCTTCATAGCCGGATTTCAGCTGAGGCTCGTTCAAGACAGTGTAGAGCTGGCTCACGCCGGCGACTTTGGCCCAGCTGATGACGCCTCCCACGATCTGTTGCACGCCGTTGCCCGGCTTGTTTGCCAGGTGAATTCCGGCCGCTTCACAATGAAGTCCCGGTTTGGCCGGGAGGCTAAAGTTAGGATCCTCCCCCAGTTCCAGGGGCAGGTTCTGCGGTTGTCCATCGAGGGACGGGAATACCATCCGGGCGCAGCCACGGAATTGACGGGTTTCCGGCTTCAGGAACACCAGCCAGAGAGAGCGGTCGTCAAACTGACGGCTGGAAGCGATGTCCCAGGGATGATTCTTGGAAACCAATTGCCGGGCGCGTTCGGCGGCCGGACGAGAGGAGGTGAAGACCTCGACGAGAATTTGGGAAGAGTTCATCGTGGTTTGGTTCGTCAATCGTTCTTGTGTTGTCAGGGCACTTATCCTTTCACCGTGCCAGAGGGCAAGAAGGGCTGTGTGCCGGTAATGTTTCGATCTCCCGATGAATAGATTTGGTTGCCGGGAAGAGGAAACATGGATTCCAATAGAATCATGAACCGTGCCAGTTTGGCCCTCCTGATTGTTTTTTTGTTAGGCCCTCATTCTTCGGGGGATTCGGGGCCTCCCAACGTGCTTTGCTTCATCGCCGACGACCTCCGGGACGAGCTGGGATGTTATGGCGCGCCCCTGGTTCAATCCCCCAGGATTGATGACCTGGCGGCTCGTGGGGTGCTCTTCAACCATGCCTACTGCCAGCGCGCTGTCTGTGGACCTTCCCGCAGCAGTTTCCTGAGCGGAGCCCGTCCGGACACCACCAGGGTCTACAACAATCAGGACAACTTCCGGGATACCTTACCTGGTATTGCCTCGCTGCCGGAGCACTTCAAGAATCACGGCTATTTCACGGCCTGCTTTGGCAAAGTGCTGCATGACAACCATCGCGACCCCGCCTCCTGGAGTCAGCCAGCCTACA
>JBHIXE010000296.1:0-7291 GCA_041984905.1 Verrucomicrobiales bacterium
TTCAGGCTTACCGGGCCAGTGACCGTCCTGTGGTGGACGTGCTCGTGCCGGAACAGGACATCACTCAAGGAGTGGTCCAGTTGGTGGTCGTCGAAGGTCGTCTCGACCAGGTTCGCGTTCAGGGTGCTAAGGACCCCGCCACGGAAGCTTATCTGAGAAACCAGATCAGCACTCAGAAGGGGGATGTGATCAGCCAGCGCCGCATGTTGGGTGACCTTGCCTGGATGAACCGCAGCCCTTATCGCCGGGTTGACCTCGTTTACGCTCCTGGTTTTGGCTACGCCACCACGGACATCATCCTGCGCACCAATGACTTCGATCCTTTCTCAGCCTTCATCGGATTTGAAAACTCCGGTAACGAGCTGATCGGTGAGGAACGTCTGATTGCTGGGTTCACCTGGGCGGAAGCCTTCGGTCCGGACCGCACTTTGAGCTATCAGCTCTCTACGGACCTTGAGTTCGACAATCTGGAGTCTCACTCTCTCGTCTATGGAACTCCGCTGCCATGGCGTCACTACTTCACCTTCCTCGGATCTTACGTGAAGAGCGATGCAACGCTGGCCATTGACGGCGATCCGCTGGAAATCGGCGGGGAAAGCTGGCAGTTGAGCGGTCGTTACGCGATTCCGATTCGCCGCGCTCCGGAGAACATGACTCACGAGTGGGAGTTGGGTATGGACTTCAAGTCCTCCAACAGCAACCTGGAGTTTGGTGACGCCACCTTCTTTGATTCCACCTCTCACATCTATCAGTTCAGCCTCGGCTATAACCTGTTGGTGCAAGACAACTCTGGTGCTACCCGGGTGGACATCACCGGTTTCTGGAGCCCGGGCGAAGTGGATCCGAAGAACGACACGGAAACCTTCCAGGATTCTCGCGCTGGTGCCGTGGCAGACTACTTCTACGCAACTGCCAGTGTGGAGCGCACCCAGCGGATCATCCAGAACGTGTTGACGGGTCGCTTCCGCGCCCAAGGTCAGTTGTCTGAAGAAAACCTGCTCGCCAGTGAACAGCTTGGTGTGGGTGGTCCCTCCACGGTTCGTGGTTTCCCCACCAGCGTGGCACGGGGTGATGAAGGTATCCTGTTGTCCGCTGAATTCTACGGTCCGCGTTACTCTCTGGCCGACTGGTTCGACTGGCGTGGCACGAGTGACGAACTTCGTCCGCTCATCTTCGCTGACTACGCTCAGGTCTCTAACGTGAATCTGTTGCCCGGTGAAATCGGAACTCAGGAGATGTTCTCCGTGGGTGCTGGTATCCGGTGGACCTACGACGACTTCCTCCGCGTGAAGGTGGACTTCGGTATTCCGATCTCCCACACCTTGGTGGACGACTCCATCGTCGACGGTTTCCGAGTCCACATCGGCGCGACCATGACTTTCTAACCGTCTGATTGTATTACTCTTCATACTGGGAAAGGGCGGCCATCTGGTCGCCCTTTTTCCGTAAGAGATTCGATCTCAGAGATCGGTCTAACTTGGGGCATCGAAGGTGAAATGGTTGCCTTGCGGACTAGAGCGATTTCAGTAAATCTGTAGCCGATGGAAGAGGTTAGGGATCAGGAAAAAGCGGCTTCGCCGGAAAAGAGACAGACAGCGGGATCTTTCGGGTCTTAGCTGCGTTCTGGCTCGGTCACAGAGCTCGCTCTGCTCCCTCGCCACGCCTTGCTGAAGCCCCAAAATCTCCTCAACTATTGAGGAACACAGCGCTTCGCGCCTTTTATGATGTTCAGCTTTGCCGGTTCTTGCTGCTGGCTCTGCCCAACTGGACTTTTGGAGCGAAAAGACGGGCGCTCGCCCTAGACCAACACCTCTACGAACTGATCCAGCATGCGTGAGGTCGCTTGATAGGAGTAGTTCTCCATCAGCTTGCGCTCGGCTTGCCCAATGATGCGGTTGTAGTTGTCCGCGCAGTTCAGCACGCCACCGATCTGGGAGGCATTGGGCAACAGCCGCGTGCCTCGAACGGAGAAAGCCTCTGGGAAGAAAATCTGGGTGGGCTCGGAGGTCCGGCCGATGAGAAGAGCCTGGGTGAGCAGCGCATCCCGCAAGGCGGGACTGTGGAAACGGACCGACTCAAACGTGGTCACCGCCAGATGCCGCTCCAGGAGATCCAGATGCTCTTTGTAGCAGGAAGAGGGGGCAATGAGGTTGAGCCGCTCTGAAGGCAAGTTGAGCCGCTCCAGAAGCTCTTGGATCGGTGCGTCCGGACAATCGGGAATCGTCAGGGAAATATTGGCGGACTGAGCAATCTCCCGCAGTTCCTCGGTCATGCTCACGTGGTCGGCGTTGGCGGGGTCGAACTCGTGCGCATTGACCAGGATTCCGCCGCGAATCTCAAAGGGGATCATGGTGCGTGGATTCCAGGGCAGGGAAGGCGGCACATACAGGAACCGGCGCGATTCATTCAAGGAATCGAAGAAGGTGTTCATGTAGGGATCCGTGGTGATGCTGCCATCCGCCAACGCCAGCAGAGCCGCCAACTCCTGGAAATTCGTATCCGTATCCAGCGTATCTGACACCGCCATAAAAGTCTCCGCGTGCCAACCGAGCAGCAGGATCCGAGTCGGCAAAGCCGAGCGGAGTTTCTGCAGGGTGGCGAAGTTCTCTCCCAGGTTTGGCCCCGGCACGTAAAGCACTGGGAGCTGGCGTTCCACCGTGGCGGAGAGGGAGAGCTCCAGCGCTCCGCGCGTCGCCGCGGCTAATCCGTGGAATCCAACCGGCAGCGGGTGCTCGTAGCTGAGCTCCTCAAAGGGGGTGTAGTCTTGAGGCGGGCACTTGGCATCGGGATCCAACACCACCAGGCGGGTTCGGGGAGAGCGAGCGTTGGAAAGCTTGGGTGCGGTCCGTGGGGTCGAGCGCTTGGGGAAGAAGATCGGCCCAAAGTCATTGATGCTGGGCGGGTCGTTGCTGACAACGGTGGGCTGCATCCGCTTGACCTCTGCGGTGATGCGGTCGACTTCCGCTCCGATCCGGGACTCCAGTTGATCCAACTCCCGGCCTTTGGATGCGAGTGAATCTGAAACGATCCGCTCCGTGGCCTTGCTCTCTTCGATCGCCTGTTGCAGTTGCTCCAGGAATCGTTCCCGCTGAGCGATTTCCCGCGCCAGTTCTTCGTTGCGCAGGTTCAGCGTCTCGCAGAGTTGCCGGGTGGGCTCGTACTGGTTGGCCTTGAGGTCCGCGATGGATCGCTTCTGCGTCTCCATCTCTTCCTTCATCTGGGCGCGAATCTGCTCAGCTTCCCTCTGCGTTTGGGTCAGTTCAGCCCGGGCCGCATCGATCGAGCAGCGCAAACCGTGCAGATCCGCAGCCAACTCCTCAATTTGATGCTTTTCGCCCTCTTCCCACTGTTCCAGTTTCTGAGAGGTCTTCCGCTGATGGACGGCGAGCGTTTCTTCGCTGCGCTTCAGGGCATCTTCCGCAGATTTCTGATTCAGAGTCAGGCGCTCCAGGATCTCCTTGGCATCGCGAATCTCCTCTTTGACATCGCCGAGCTCTGCTTCCGCTGCCTTGATGGCGGCGACGGCTGCCTGATTGCGGATGAGTAGTTCCTGGTGCTCGTCCCGGGCGCGGGCGGTTTCATCCAATTGGGTTTCCCGCTTGTCGCTGACCTCCTGCAGCGCCGTTCTCGCCTGGGTCAGTTCTTTGCGAGCGGCCTGCAGTTCCTCGGTTACGGACTTCAGGGCGAGATCCTTCTCTTGATGCCGCAGATCCAGTGCTTCGATCCGGTGCTTGAGATTGCTGATCTCCTCCCGCAAACCGCTCAGACTCTCCAGCTTCTGGGTCGCCTCATCGATCTGGTTGCGCAGGTTCCGGTGCTCCTGGTGGGAGTTGGAGACTTTCGTCCGGATCTCTTCCAGCTTGAACTGGGCGTCGGGAATGTCCTTCTGCTTCAGATGCTCCAGTTCCGCGTCCTGGCGCAGAATCAGTTGCTGCATTTCCTGGCGCCGATTCTCCAGCCGGGCGATGTCCCCCAGCAGTTCTTCGCGTTGCTGGCGATGGGATGTCAGGTCTTCAAGCTGAGGAAGTTCGTCGCCTGGTCCCTGGGCGTGTTTGCCGTTTCGCAGATCTTCAATCTGCTTTTCCAGCGTTTCCAGTTCCTGGCGTTTGTTCTCTACCGTGGCGGTCCAGAAGCTCGCGGACTCTTTGGCCAGCGCCTCCAAGGTGATGCGTTGGGTCACCTCCGCTTCGTCATCGGTTTCATAGACGGGGCTTTCCTCGTAGTCCGCCTCACACATCCCAAATCGCAGGGTGTCTCCGTGACGCAGAGGGGCTCGAGTCACTGCCCGATTGTTCACGTAGGTGCCGTTGTCAGAGCCCAGATCATGCAACACGTAGCCGCCATCCTCACTGCGATCCAGCCGGGCATGCCAGTTGGAGATGCAAGGGTTATCGATGACGATCGTGTTCTTGGTATGGCGACCGATCTTGACCCGGTCTTGTTCCAGAACGAAAACCCCGCTCCCATCTTCGTTACGGAATACAAGCTTCGGCATAATCTCAATAGTTTCCAATCTTATGCGTAGTATTTCTGATTCGCAACAGCTTTGGACGGGGCATCGTCAGGGTTGAGATTCCCTCGATCAAGCGGCACATTCCCCGATATGCAACGAACCCCCATTTCGGATGTCCTTTCATCGCAAGCTCCCCTGGATGAAGTTTGGGTTTGTGGGTGGGTGCGCACTCGCCGTGACTCCAAGACCTTCTCCTTCCTGGAACTCAATGACGGGTCCTGCCTGGCGAGTCTTCAGGTGATCGTGGATGCCACGGTCCCGGGCTATCAGGAACGAATCCCGCACCTGGGCACGGGGGCTTCGGTTCGAGTGAAGGGTAAGTTGATCGAGTCCCAGGGAAAGGGGCAGGACTGGGAGTTGCATGCCGCGGAAGTGGAGGTGTTCGGGAACGCGGACGAGAGTTTCCCCCTGCAAAAGAAGCGCCACACTCGCGAGTTTCTTCGGGAGATCGCTCACTTGAGGCCCCGCACGAACCTCTTCGGTGCGGTGTTTCGCCTGCGCAGTCGTATGGCGTATGCCATTCACCAGTTCTTCCAGGAGCGGGGATTCACCTACGTCCATACCCCCATCATCACGGCAAGTGACTGCGAGGGAGCTGGCGAGATGTTCCGGGTCACGACCCTTGAGGCGGGAGACTTCGCCAAGAAGGACCACGATGCGGAGGACTTCTTTGGTAAGCCCACCTACCTGACCGTGAGCGGTCAACTGGAAGGCGAGACCTTTGCCTGTGCCTTGTCCAAGATCTACACGTTTGGACCGACTTTCCGGGCGGAGAACTCGAATACTTCTCGTCACGCTGCGGAATTCTGGATGATCGAGCCTGAGATGGCGTTCTGCGATCTCGAAGGGGACATGGATCTGGCGGAGGAAATGGTGAAGTACCTTATCAAAGACGCCATGGAACAATGCCAGGCGGACCTCGCGTTTTTCGGCAACTTCGTGGACAAGGAACTCCTGTCGCGGCTTCAGTTGGTGCTCGATAAGCCTTTTGAGCGAATTACCTACACGGAGGCCGTGGAGATCCTGAGCAAGAGCGGCAAGAAGTTCGAATACCCCGTGGAATGGGGCGTGAACCTCCAGTCCGAGCACGAGCGGTATCTCTGTGAAGAGCATTTCAAGAGCCCGGTGACGCTCTACAACTATCCCAAGACTCTCAAGCCCTTCTACATGCGGCGGAATGACGACGACAAGACCGTCGCCGCCATGGACGTTCTAGTGCCTGGGATCGGGGAGATTGTCGGCGGTAGCCAGCGGGAAGAGCGTCTCGATGTTCTGCTGGAGAACCTCAAGGCCCACGATCTCAGCGAGGAAGACTACTGGTGGTATGTCGATCTCCGCAAGTTCGGCACAGCGCCCCACGCTGGATTTGGCCTGGGATTCGAACGCATGCTCATGTTTGTGACAGGCGTGGAGAACATCCGGGACGTCATCCCATTTCCTCGCACGCCACGTCACGCGGACTTTTGATCAGGCTTCGCGCCGATTCGGAGGCGGGCCTTGCCGGCGTTCCTCCGGATCTTCGGGAGTCAGGCCGATGGTGATGTTGAACTGAGCAGCGAGCTCGCCCGTTTCAGAACCCTGAATCGGGCTGAACGGGATCACTACGGATTCACGCTGGCGATCATCGCGAATGCGGCGCAGGATTCCGTCCCCTTCATTCATCTCGTGCCCTTTGATGTAGCACTGCGTGGTGAGGAAGCGCTTGTCTCCCTGACTGACGGCCACGTGGATATGCGGAGTGCGGCCTGGATAGGTGACGGGTTTGATGGTGCGGAAGTAGTAGCCGCCTTCCAGATCGGTCACGAATCGGCCATAACCCTGGAAGTTGCTGTCCTTCTGACTCGCTTTCCGGTTACCTCCCCGAGAGTGGATGTAATTGCCAAAGCCATCCACTTGCCAGATCTCCACCAAAGCATTCTTGATCGGCTCCCCGTTGATATTCCGCACGGTGCCGGTGAGATGCGTGATCTCACCGACGGCCGGCGTGATGCCGTCATTGATGATGAGCAAATCGTTGTCCGTATCCAGAGGATACTTGTCTGGGTAATAGGGGCCTTCCGTCTGGCGAGGCGTTTGGGTCAACGCCTCCGCGAAGGCGCCCGGCACGGTGAAGAAAGCAGCGGAACCGATAAGTGCCCGCCGCAGAAACTGGCGTCGATGACACTCGGGGCATTCGGGAAGAAAAGGAGGTTGGGCCTGTGGGGTCATAGCGTGAATGAACCACATGCAGGCTGAGAAGTTGTGAGGAAATCAGTCTTGAGTTTAGCGAGGGGTTCCATTTAATGCCTGATAGTTCGAGTAGGAATTTTGATCTATGAATGCCACTGTCCAGGAGCTTCAGACACTGCTGCGTGATGAAAGTGCGATTGCCAGAATGCGCCATCACTGCGTGGATTTCTTCAATAGTGAGCAGTTTCAGGAGTACTTCACGGATATCCACCTGGATGAGTTCACCCGAAACATTGCCAGGGTAGGAGGCGTCTTCCGCAAGGATTTCCGGCAAGCCCTCAAGAATCGCGGCGCCGCGACTCCGGAGCTCAAGGAGCGCTATCGGCAGGCGGCACGTCACGCACCGATTGTCCTGGCCCGGATCGTCATGGCGAACACGGCCGTTCTTTATGATGGTCAAAGTTCGCCAGCTCTCGTTGTGATTGGGTGGGGCGGTGAGGAGCAGGACGAAACGCTGGACGAAGCGGCGTCCCGGCTTGGGATGGTGCATTTTCACTACGCGGAAACCGTCGAGGACAAGGCGCTCGCCAAGATCGCCGAGAAGTCGAG
>JBHIXE010000297.1:0-286 GCA_041984905.1 Verrucomicrobiales bacterium
ATTCAAAAGCGGCAGCGAACCCTGGGCCGATCCGCGCTCGACAAGTATCTGGCGCAGTATGGCCGGGAGTGGGTGGAGGTACGCGGGGAGGAAGGCTCGCTGGAGGTTCGGTTGAAGAAGCTCAGCGAGTATCGGCCTTTGTTCGAAGTGGAGGGTGAGTTTCTGATCCTGCAGGCTGAGGAAATCTCCAACTCATTCGAAGGCAAGCCGGTCCACATCAATGCAGGGAATCTCCCAGGTACGGAGCCGCTCGCCGCGAGCACGGACGGGCAGACGGTTCGAGAGA
>JBHIXE010000297.1:296-6938 GCA_041984905.1 Verrucomicrobiales bacterium
TGAGCCGATTCTGGTTCACCTCAACCATCCCAATTTTCAATGGGGCGTTACCGCGGAGGATCTGGCTCACGTGGTGGAAGAGCAATTCTTCGAGGTCTACAACGGACATCCGGGAATTCGGCATCATGGCGATGAAGACCATCCTGGTGACGAGATGATCTGGGACATCGCTAACGCGATCCGGCTCCGGGATCTCAGGGCCGAACCACTCCTTGGATTGGCAACCGACGACTCTCACAACTATCATGGGGGGGCGGTTTCTCCCGGTCGAGGCTGGGTCATGGTGCGAGCGAAGTCTCTTTCCGGTGCGGATCTGGTTACCGCCATGAGGGAGGGTGACTTCTACGCCAGTTCTGGAGTGGTAGTGGAAGCCTTTCACTACGATGCCGGGGAACGCCGACTCTCCATCACGATTCAGGAACGTGAGGGAGCGAGCTACACCACTCAGCTGATTGGCAGCCATCGAGAGTTCGTCCTCACTCCGGAACACAGCAGCGGCATCGGCGTAGTCCTGGAGGAGAAGCCTGGGAATCAGGTGGAGTTTGTCCTGCCGGAAGATGTGCTTTATGCGCGAGCCATGATTCTCTCCAGTCAGGATCATCCAAATCCTTCCTGGGAAGGGCAGAAAGAACAGGCCTGGTTGCAGCCGGTGGGGTGGCGAAAGTGAGTCGGCTTCCAGGCTAAGCGCCATTCCAAATCACCTGGATCACGAGGTTCTCATCTTCGTCAATCCTGGCGTGGTGGTGTCCGCCCAGTGCTTGGCAACACGCCACTACCAGGGACAAGCCCAACCCGCTGTGACTCTCGCTTTCCGGCCCAGCCCCATTCTTCTTCCAGAACCGCTCAAAGAGGTGGTGCAGATCTCCCGGTTGAATGCCAGGTGCCGCATTGGTTACCGAGAACTGATGCCGATCCGCCACCAAGGTGATGCTTGTCCCTTTGGGCGCGTGGCTGACGGCATTACCCACCAGGTTGGTGAGAATGATGTGATGTAGGGTGGGGTCTGTCTCAATCTTCTGGTCCTGAATCTGCGCTGAGATCGTCAAGTTCCGTTCTCGAACGGTCGAATCGTACCTCTGCAACACGATGTCGATTGATTCTTTGAGGGAGACCGGTTCACGGTTCACTTCCTGTTCGCCTGCATCACACTTGGCTAGAAGCGAAAGTTTCTGAAGAAGGGCATCCATTTCGGCCACGACGTTGATCAGATCCGCCCTTTGTTCCGGGGTATCTTCATCTGGCCAGGTGGAGATCAACTCACTCAAGGCGCGTAGTTCCGCCAGCGGGGTGCGAAGTTCATGAGCGGCGTGACTGCTGAATCCGCGCTCCCTGGCAATAGAGTGCTCGACTCTCTCCAGCAGTTCGTTGAACTTGTGGCTGATGCCAGTGAGTTCATGGGGCAGCCCTGTAGTAGTCACTCGTTGGGTTGCCGTTCCAACGCGAATGGCTTGGACATCTTGCTCCAGGCGCCCAAGAGGTCGCAGGCTGAAATGCAGGATGGAAAGCATGGTCGCCAAACTCACGAGAGTGCCAAGTCCTGCAGATGCAAATAGTACGGAGGATAAGGTAGATAAGGTATCGCGAAGACTTTCGCTGTCAGTTGCCACGGCCAGGTGTAGCCCATCCATTTGAGAGGCGGGATCGCGGATGGAGGCGGTCATCCAAAGAACCCGGACGGATCGATTGTCTGGACTCTTGGACCAAGTGAACTGGGGCGTGTTTCCGATAGCTGCGGAAGGAGGCGGAGCGAAGGAATGGTTGAGCAATTCCCGTGACCTGGCGAGCGAGGTTCCATCTGGGCCTGTAATGATGTAGGTATCATGAATGCCGCTCCCGGAGAGACCGGCAAAGTCGACAATATCAGGGTCGAGGCGGAGCTTTCCCTCGTCCAGTTCCATGGCCGCGATGAGTGCTTCTGCTTTGGCCTTCAGCCATGCCTCCTGCTGGGTCAGGAGTTGAGACCGCACCGTCACGTAAATGAGAGATCCCGTCAGCGGCAGCAATAGACAGGCCAATGCACAAAGCCCAAGGGTGAGGCTGCCCCGGATGGAGTGTAACCTCATGGCTGCAGGAAGTAGCCGAGTCCGCGCCGGGTTTGGATCAAACTCTCGGACTTGTTGTCAGGAGGGCAGAGCTTCCGCCGAAGAGAATAGACCGCTGCGTCCACCGCGTTGCTGAGAGGACTGTCCGCTTCATTGTAGAGGTGGGCTTCGATCTGTTCCCTGGAAAACACCTGGCCGGGGTGACGCGCCAAACACTCCAGGAGCGCGAATTCCCGGGCTGTGAGGTTTACCAGAATCCCGCCTCTCCAAACCTGTTTGGCAGCGAGATCAATCTCCAGTGGTCCGATGCGCAGACGTGAGTCTGCCTGACCATGGCGCCTGCGTGCCAGGGCCTCCAAGCGGGCGGCCAGCTCCTCAATTGCGAAGGGCTTGACCAAGTAGTCGTCCGCTCCGAGTCCCAGTCCTCTGACCCGGGCATCAATTGAGCCCAGGGAAGTTAGTACCAGAACTGGAGTATCATTACCTGACTGGCGCCAATCTTTGAGCAGGCTCAAGCCGTCGCCGTCAGGCAACTTCAGGTCTAGTACCACAGTGTCGTAAGTGTTTACCAATGCAAACCCAACGCCTTCTTCCACGTTGGCAGCGTCATCGACCGCGTGGCCAAGGCGTCTTAATGCCTTGGCCACGGTGGTGCGAAGTCGCCGGGAATCTTCAATCAATAAGACTCTCATGACCGTTCCCGCAGAAGTGCTCTAATCGTCGATCCTTTGGCTGAGAATGGCTCCGGTTTCGCTGAACTCCACGATGATCTCGCGGTCTCCAGCCTGTTCCAGTTCGACCAGGTAGGTAGTAGTTCCCTGGGAGACGACTTCTTCGATTTCCTCAATTTTGCCTCCAACCGCTTTGGCTGCGTCCCGGACGACTTTTGGCGCGGCACTCAGAGCAATCTCCTTTCGCGTTTTCATGATCTGCCCATCTCCACCGATGTAGAGGTTCAGGTCACGGTCACGCTTCAGGTCGACTTCCACTTTGTAGAGGGTCCGTCCGTCGATGCGAACGGTCTTGATCTCATCGAGTTTTCCGCCTTGCAGGTTGGCCTGAATGGCTTGCTGAACCGCCGTTGGGTAAGCTGCGAGGTTGACGGTGTCGTCATCGGCAAACAGCTTGGGGGAGGGGGCCAGCATGGCGACACAGGAGGTGAGAATAGCTACGGTTTTCATAGGGATATTAGGTTTGAGTTTAGGGTGCGGCTCACTTGAACCGTGCTGAGACCATCCCACGCGAAAATGATGATCAGATGATGGAATGCAGTGAATCCTAACGCTCGAAAGGAGTTCGCGAAGCGAAACCACGGGCAACCGCTGAAAATGAGTGACAAATGCACTCGTCATTCGTGAGTCTTCTCCCGTGGCCATTCCTCTCAATCCTCAGTTTCCAACCCCTACAGTTCCATGAATCGGACTCTCTCCAATCTGCTCATCATGATGGCCGTTATGCCTTCTCTCCATGCCACAGAGATTATCGCCCACCGTGGAGCCTCCCACGAGGCTCCCGAAAACACGGCCGCCGCGTTCAACCTGGCCTGGACCCAACAGGCCGACGGAGTGGAGCTCGATGTCCACGCCACCAAAGACGGCAAGATCGCCATCATTCATGACAAATCCACGACTCGAACCACGGGGATCGAGAAAGTCGTGGCCGACGAATCCTGGGCGGAACTTCGCAAGCTCGAGTATGGAGCCTGGAAAGGGGAGCAGTGGCAGGGAGAACCCATTCCAGATCTTGGCGAAACGATTGCTGCCATTCCTGAAGGCCGACGACTGGTGGTGGAGATCAAGTGTGGTCCCGAGATCTTGCCCGAACTGCGCCGAGTGATGGATGAAGCAGGACCGAAAGCTAGTCAGGTAGTTCTCATTGGCTTTGGCCATGAGACGATGCGATTGGCGAAGGTCGAGTTTCCAGATACGGAGGTCTACTGGCTGGCCTCGATCGAGAAGGATAGCGATGGCTTACGGCCCACGGCGGAAGAACTGATCGCCAAAGCTCTGGATGCCAAAGTGGACGGGCTCAATCTCAATGCTCGATTCGCGATTGATGCGGCCTTTGTCGCCAAGGTGAAGAAGGCGGGCCTCAAACTCTACATCTGGACGGTGAATGACGCGGATCTGGCGCGTCGACTGGCGGGTCTGGGAGTGGATGGTATTACCACGGATCGTCCCGGCTGGCTTCGGGAACAGATTCGCAGGGAGTGATTAGCGTTCGTCCGCCGCCGCTGCAAAGTCCCATGTGGCCGGATCCTGGCCAAAGTAGTCCTTCAGTTCTGCATACAGCTCAGGGTGCTTTTCCAGCATCTCCCGGGGTTTCTCGAAGAAGAATTCCGTAGCGACGGCAAAGAACTCAGCGGCATTGGTGGCTCCGTAGGGATCCAGGAAAGTCTTCTTATTATGCCGCTCCATGAACTGGAGATGCTCGAACTCACTCTTCATGACTCGCGCCCAACTTATATACTTGCTGCGCCGCTCCGTGAACTTCAGGCCACGGCCCAGGGGCGGAACACCTGCCACGGTATCGTCCTCGCCATCGAGTTGGTGCGCGAACTCATGAAACACCACGTTGTTCCCGTCTTCGGGATCTGCGCCGCCGGACTTCACCGCATCCCAGGACAGCACCACGGAACCGGACGTCCAAGACTCTCCGAGACGGGTGGAATCCCCCTCCAGCACCACGCCATGCTCATTCACGTGGGAGTCCTTGCTGACGTAGTTCTGCGGATAAACCAGGATGGAATAGAGGCGAGGATAGTAGTCGGTTTCTCGATGCAGAAGCAGCAGGCAAGCCTGGGCTGCGATCGTCACCAGAATCTCATCGGTCAACTCCAATCCCCCGCATCCTTCAAAGGACTTCTCCGCCAGGAAGACCTGGATATGGCCCTTGAGCTCCTCCTGGTCTTCCGCCGGTAGAGCCCGGAAGAGGGGAAAGCGGTGATGGAGAATGGCGAGCCATTCCTCCGGGAAGGGCTGGGCCCGAAGCCGGTCGCGGCGGCGTTTTCTGAAAAAGTCGAACATGGGGGTGGCACAGATTAGCGCGGCCCGCCTCAAATGTCCCCGGAAACTGGTCGAGATTGGAGGGAATCCCTCAAGTCGTGTGCATGAGAACGAGGAATCCCAGTCCTGCGAGGAAGAGGAGCACCACTAAGAAAACCAGGAATTGATTGCGCTCGGACAATTGGTAGGAGGGATCGCCAGAGGGCTCAATGCGCTTGCCTTTCCGCAGCAACACCCCTTCAAAAAGCCCTCTCTCGCTGAAATGCATCCGGATTCGCATCCCGCATTGCGGACACTCGTAAGTGGCTTTGTCCGTCGGATCGGTGCGGGACGGCATTCTTCCAGTCATCACGCCGCCACATTCGCAGTTGATCCGTTTCACGGACTCACTCGGGGAATGGGATCGGTGGGACTTGCTCACTTGGACAGTGACGCTCTCACAGGTATTTCGGAATGCAAGCAAGGAGGGGGCAACCGCCTCGAATCAGGACGCGTGACCAGGATTGACCCGGCGCCAGCTCCGAGCCTAAGGTCCGCATATGAGATTCGTCCCCTTGACCTTGTCTATCCTGTTGATCGCTGCGGCCGCCAATCTTTCGGCGCAGGAGGAGGCCACCAGGCCTCAACTCAAGCCTGCCGTGCCGCCCAGCATCGTGTGGGTGAACCAGCCCAAGGAGAAACAGGTTATCCCAGAAGGCGTGACGCACCACACCTTCCACAGCAAGGTCGTCGATCGGGAAATCGGTTACTGCATCTACCTGCCGCCTGACTACGAGGACTTTCCTGACAAGCGGTATCCTGTCATCTACACCCTCCACGGCAACGGCGGGAACGAATATACCGTCATCGACTCGGCCACGCGACTGCACCAGGGAATCGAGGAAGGCAAGTGGCCGTCCATGATCCAGGTCTTCCCCAACGGTGGCCATAGCACCTTCTACAAGGATTCCCATGATGGCGAGTTTCCCATTGAGACCATCTTCATCACTGAGTTCATTCCCTATATTGACGGAACCTACCGTACGATGGCTGACCGAAGCTCCCGCTGTATCGAAGGCTTTTCCATGGGTGGTCGTGGATCCACAAGGCTCTACCTCAAGTATCCCGACCTCTTTTGCTCGCTCTTCTGTCAGGCGGGCAATGTCCCGCATATCCTGGATTCCTATGACCCGAGTCAGCCGGATACCTATCCCAATGCCTTGCTGGGCCCGGATCGCAAAGCTTATGAGGAGAATGACGTCTACAACCTCATCCAGGTAAATCAGAACCAGCTCCGCAAAGAGGCGCGCATTCTCATCGCCTGCGGCAGCAAGGATCCCGGGCACCTGGGAACCATTCGCGATTTCCATGCCGCCTTGCTAGAAGCGAACGTCGACCATACCTACATTGAATTGGAAGATCTGAACCACAATCGGGTCAAGTTCCTCCAGCAGATCGGCGCTTTTGGAATCGACTATCATGTCGAATCCATGCGGCGCGCCGGAGCGAAGTTGCCGGACTTGGCGAGGGGAGCAGATTGAAGATATCCTGGCTGGTTCCGCCGCTTGGATGGGCGGATTTGATCACTCCTCAAGAAAGATATTTGAGGCGAGATC
>JBHIXE010000297.1:6948-7241 GCA_041984905.1 Verrucomicrobiales bacterium
GTAACCGGCAGTGTTCGGGAAGAGAACCACATCGCCTTTGACTGGCGCCCCGTTCAGTGAGATGGGGCGTTGATAGAGCCGATCGTTTTCGCTGCAATATCTTCCCACCAAGGTGAATTCGACGGGCCTCTGGAGTTCCTCTCTTGGTTCTCGGGAATAGAACAAAGGGTCCACGAGGTAATCCCCCTTCGTAGGCCGGAGCTGGGTTCCGTTGATGTCGCAGACGATGACACCTTGCGTGTCGGACAGTTTTCGAACCGAGGCAATTCTCGCCAGGGTAACGCCGCAATGCT
>JBHIXE010000298.1:0-7216 GCA_041984905.1 Verrucomicrobiales bacterium
CACGGGCCACCGCCTGCCCGGTGCCAGCGTCGATGCGAGCGGGCCCGCGCAGAGGGACAGCAAGCCCCCAGAGCCTCCAGCCCATCACGGCATGGGCCTGATGGTGCCCCCCATTGCATCTATGAACAAAGCCCCATCTCGATGGAAATCTCTGATCGATTCGATCCACGATGCCCGCATAGGTCGCCATGATTGCGTCCATGTGATCCTGTTCCTCGGGGGTGAGGCTGTCCCAGGGGGGAACAGCGGGACCATGGTTTCCGTCCTTGGTTCCTTCACCGGGACGGGGAGCCAGGACCGTGTTCTCCGGCACAATCCCGATCTTCTTCTGCCGCGCCAGTTTCTCCTTTCGCAGGACATCCCAACCCGCCTTGAAGCGTCCACGATACTTCTCGTAATCCTCCGGCATGCAATGCATGGGGAAGTGAGGCGCGTTGTAGGCCAGGTAGAGAAAGAAGGGATCTTCGTCCCTGGCGGAATCGTGATCGGACAGGAACTCCACCGCTTTCTCGGTGATGGCATCGGTGATGTAGAAGCGGTCATTGCCGCGATCCACAAGCTCGTTATCCAGGTAGAGGTCCTTGGGATAGAAGTAGTCGGATGTCCCTGCCAGGTGACCATAGAAACGATCGAATCCACGTTGGATCGGCCAGGTATCCATTTCCAGGGAGGCGAGGTGCCACTTGCCAACCATATAGGTCGAGTAGCCGGCGGGCTTCAGCATCTCCGGCACGGTAGGAATGTGCTCCCCGATCCATCCCTGATATTCATAGGGGATATGGGTTCGGTCCTCCTTGGTGAAGATGGGCTTGTGGGTGGTTTCTCCCGTTTCTGGATTCGTCACGGTCCGGGTGGGAACCGTCATATGGCCGATACCCGCCTGGTGGGGATGCAGGCCCGTCATGATGCTGGCCCGGGTGGGGCAGCAGCGGGCGGCGTTGTAGAACTGGCTGAAGCGCAGCCCTTCAGCCGCCATGCGATCCAGGTTCGGCGTCTCCACATTTCCCCCGTAGCAGCCGATGTTCGACCAGCCCATGTCATCGACAAGAATGACGATGATGTTGGGCTTTTCCGGCGCTGCCTGAAGGCAGGGGTAAAGCCCTGCGAAGAGAGCCAGGGTAAGGAGAAGTAGGGGGCGACTCATGCCTCTCACTTGGGGACAAGCCAGCTGGAAATGCAACTACTCGCTGCCCGCCGGCGTGGCGGGCGCAGGTTCATTGCTCGCTGTGGTCTTGGGAGTCTCTGGCTTGTCCTTGACCACTTCCTTGGGCTTGTCCGAAGGCATGGGGTGTTCTTTCAGCAACTCGTCGGGTGTGTAGAACATCTTCCGGTCGCTGGTAGCCTCGCGCACCTTGGCGACTTCATCAGGCGTCACCACGCCTGAATTGTTGCCCCAACTATGGCGCACGTAGGTGAGCACGGCTGCCAGCTCCTCATTGTTGAAGACGCCACCCATAGGTGTCATGGGAGGAACGCCGCCAGTCGCACTGTAGTGCTTGCCGTCGACGGTGATGTCTCCCCACAGGCCATGAAGCGCCAACTTGATGAGGCGCTCTTTGTCGCCATTCACCCACTCATTTCCAATAATGGGAGGATAGATGTTGGCAAGTCCCTGGCCAGTGGGCTGGTGACAGGTGGCGCAGGCGGCGTCTTTCTCAAAGAGCTTGGCACCCTTGTCGTAGATCTTCTTGAACTCCTTGCCCTTGGCGGACGTGATGTCGACGCCTTTGGTCATCATGGAAACGGCCTCCGGGGCGCCTTCCATCTTGCTGGCCATGAGTTGGTCCAGATTCTGGATCTTGGTCTTGTCTAACTTGCCTTCGGTGAGAAGTTGCTCGGCGTCATCCTTGAGCACGAGGATCGCGCTGTTCAGAGAGGTGCGAATCCACTCGTCAGTCGGGTGAGAGGCCACGGTGAGGAGGACTTCGGCAGCCTCCGGGCCGCCAAGCCAGGTCGCGGCGGCGAGCGCTTCCAGGCGGACCCGCGGATGAGGATCGTAAGCTGCGGGGCGCAAATACTGGACGGGATTGTCCAGGAGATGCAGGCAATGCCGTACGACGCGGACCGCACCCGAGCGAACTTTGTGATCCTTGGCTTTGAGAGCCTGCTCCAGGAGTTCCGTAGAAGGGCGCTGATGCCCCCAAGTCGTCCAAAGCGCTTCCAGGACGAGCCGTTCGTTACCGCCGTTCGCCTCCGCAAACTGATGGGCGTAGGCGATCACTTCGTCAGCATCGAGAGCACGCAGTTCCCGATGGCTGCGCTTGCGCGCCTGCAGTTCGGGAAGCTTGAAGTTTTCAAACAGGGTTTCGATGCTGGCGCCAGCGACCTTGGGAGGAATGACCAGCGGGCGAGAGGGGTAGGTAATGCGATAGATTCGGCCGTACTGGGAGTTCCGCATGGGATCCCGGGCGGAGTGTTGCATGTGACCAATCAGCGCATTGTGCCAGTCCAGGAAGTAGAGGGATCCGTCGGGCGCGATCTCCAGATCGACGGGGCGGCAATTGCCGTCTGAGGAACTGATCAGGTCCTGGCGATAGCGGGCCTTGATGGCGACGCCGTCTTCAAAGACGTGGTAGTCCTTGATGCCGAGGAAGCCGATGGAGTTGCAGTAGATATAGTCGCCTTGGACTTCATCTGGGAAGTGGCGGGAATAGATGAACTCGCTGCCGGAAGTCGGCCGGATGTGGTGCTCAAAGTTGAACTTCTCCACCTTCTCGATTTCGTGTGCATGAGGCACCTTCATGGAGACGGGAAGCATCCAGTATTGAGCGCCGCCAGAGGCGTCATTGAGGTAGTTCTGCCCATACTCGTCATGGGTAACGCCCCAGGGATTGTTCACGTCAGATTGGAAGACGCGCTCCACCTTCCAGGACTTCGGGTCAAAGCGCCAGGCACCACCATCAGTCATCCGCTGAGGGCCCCAGGGCGTCTCCACCTGGGAGTGCAGAAAGCGGCCTTCACACATGAAGATCCCGCCACCGTTATCCGTATTGAATGCGGAGATGGCGTGGTGGGTGTCGTGCGGATCAAATCCGTCGAGAAGATACTCCTTGGTGTCTGCCCGGTCATCGCCGTCCAGGTCCTTGTGCAGGGTCAGGAAAGGCTCTTCAGAGATGTAGACACCTTCCGGCGCCAACTCGAATCCAATGGGAATGTGGAGATGATCCGCAAATACGGTTTCCTTATCGGCGCGCCCGTCACCATCGGTGTCTTCGTAGATGAGGAGCTTATCGTTCGGCATCTCACCGCCTGGTTTGTAGTGTGGATAGCTGGGAACCACGGAAACCCAGAGGCGTCCCTTGTTATCGAACATCATCTGCGCCGGATTCTGCAGGAGCGGGAATTCCTGTTCCGTGGCAAAGACCGATACCTCATAGCCCTCCGGGAGGGTGAACTTCTTCAGTGCCTCCTCCTCCATGAGATAGTCCGGCGAACCGTTCTTCTCGCTGGGCACATAGTTGGTTTCGATGGGGGTCAGCTCTCTTGTCTTGGAGTCATCGACATGGGTCGTACGGGAATCGCCCCGAGCGATCTTCCAGATGTTCTTGTCCCGCAGCACGGTCATCTGGCGGATCTTCTCGATCTCTTCCGGGTAGTTGACGTTCCCGTACGGGCTCCAACGTTGACCATAGGCGTGAACGCCGTTCAGCATCCGGTAGTCGTTGCGCCAGAACCAGGACTTATCCTTGATGGCCGCTTGCAGAAGGGTGACGTCGGCCACGTGCTTGGTGGGTTCACCAAACAGCTGATCAAAGAGAATGGGGGCCAGCGTCTGATAGCCCTCTTGCGAGAGGTGCACGCCATTGATGGTCAAGGGACGGCCATAAGGAGGATGGGCAAACTGAGCCTGCATTGGGGTGAAGAGGTCCACCAGTCCGACCTGTTTCTCCGCGGCGACGTATTTCACTGCATTGGCGTAAGCAGCGAGAACCCGGTTCCGCTCGGCAGTGTCGGGCAGATGGTAGCCCGGATGTTCCTCAGCGGGGATCGGCGTGACCAGAACCACGCGAGGCGCCTTTTCCCCATTGTAGGCTAGAGACTGCGTGTGATCGACAAAGGCGCTCAGCTCCGCCCGGAAGTTGTCGACCATTTCAATCCCGTCAAAGGACTCGTTGAAGCCGAAGAACGCCACGATCGTATCGGCCTTGAGGATGGTGAGCCACTCATCCGGATGCGGATAGTGCCCAATGCCAAAGTGACCGTTGATCTCCGGCCGGAACTTCTCGGCTCCCGGAAACGCCCAGGGATTGGGTTGCCCCGCTTCGGGGCGGAAGGCCGGGGTATGCCCCGGGAAACCCATGTTGCGGAAGGTGATCTCCTTGTCCGGGAAGGACTGGTGCAGCATCGTCTCGAAGTAGCCGAAATGCTGCATGCGCTGCGCCAGACTATTGCCAATAAAGACGACCGTTTCGCCCTTCTCCAACTGCAGAGGTAGACTCACCGGGGCGGGTGCAGCCTTGGATGGAGCGGGTTGTTCGTAGACAGGACGAGGGACGGAATCCGTCTTTTTCTTTTGCGCGTGGACGGGAGTGACCAGCGTCGTCAGCAGGGCAATCAGCAGTAGTCGATAGGGCTTCATGAAAGTTCTCTAAAAGGGGCGAAGAGGCGGTTATAGCGGAAAGGGGATCACTTCACAATGAGTTCGCCCTTCATAATGATCCAGTGACCGGGGACGGTGCACAGGTAGGGATAGGTTCCGGGTTCCGTGGGCGCCTTGAATCGCAGGATCTCGGAGGTCTCCGGCTCCAGCAGCTTGGTGTGATGGAGGATCTTGGAGGACTTGGGGATGAACCCCTTCTTATATCCGCCGGGATCCTTGGCCATCTCGTTGGCGGCGATGCCAATCTCTTCCAGAGCGCCGGGCTTTACGATCACCAGGTTATGCGCCGTGGCGTCTGGGTTCACGAGGTGAAGGCGGATTGGTTGGCCGGGTTCGGCTTCAATCTTGGTCACGTCGAAGAGCATCCGTTCCTTGATGCAGGTGATCTTCACCCGCTTGAGATTCTTCAGGGTGTCGAAGGCGGCATCCTGCGCGCCGGTGAGCTTGGAGGGTTTGAGCTTGAGGCTCTTCTCAAACTCCTCCAGGAAGGTGCGCAGTTCTGGATGGGCGGCGTTGAAGGCCTCGTTGTTCTCCCAGATCGGCTTCAGCGTGCTGGATCCCAGCGACGTACGCATGGCGTAGGAGAGGTGCCCTCCGTGGGGATGCCTGGTGGTGTCCAGCATGGAGACGAGAGCGTCTTCGCTTCCCATGTAGGAAGCGGCAATGGCGGCCTCCATACGGGTGATGCCGTGCGGATCATTGGCGCGAGCGCGGAGGAGTTCCGCCGGATTCTCCACCTCATCATGCCAGTAGCGCAGCATCTGGGTCGCTGCGGAACGGGCGTCTGGGTTCTCGCAGTCCAAGAGCTCTTTCATGAGGGCCACATTGCTGGAGCCAATGCCGCGGTACGTCCACATGGCTTCCGTCTGATGATGGCGATACTCGGGTGCTTTCGGATCCAGGGCCTTGAGCCACTTGTCGAGGGCGGCCTTCACTTCTGCCGGATCTCGTTCCCGCAATTCACGCTTGGTCCAGTAGCGGTAGCGATAGGGCTCGGCTTTTAGGTTCTCCAGTAGCGCGGGAATGGAGGCGCCGGCAATCTGAGGAGGATCAGCCGGTTTGGCGCCCTTCGGCATGATGCGCCAGATCCTGCCGGAGTGACGGTCGCGCCGTGGATCACGGAGAGAATACTGGGCGTGGCCCTTGATCGGATTGTACCAGTCGCAGATATACATGGCCCCACGCGGACCAAATCGGAGGTCGACGGGAATGAAGCTGAGGTTGGTGGAGAAGATGATGTCACCGACGTATTCCTCGTCATAACCGTAGTCATACTCGACCCACTTGAGGAATTCGACCCGGTTGGTAGGCTTGTAACGAACCTTCACGAATCCGCCCTGCATCTCTTCCGGCCAGGAGGAGAAATCGACGAATTCATGGCCGCAAGTGCCGGAGTAGGCTGTCAATCCCGCTGGCCGAGGATGCTGCTCGGGATACTGAGGATCCAGAGCGTGGAAGGCCGCCGCAAAGATGGGGTGACTGGCGACATGCCGGCCCCACTTATCAAAGGTCACTCCCCAGGGATTGGTGCTGTGGTAACTGCCAAAACTGGTGAGCTTGAACTTCTCCGGTTCATAGCGAAACCAACCACTGTTATTCTGACGAACCGGACCGCGTGGTGTCTCGACTTGGGAATGGTGGAAGATGGATTCGCGAAAGATGAGGTCGCCGTCTGGAGACCAGACGAAGTCGTGCAGAGCGTGATGCGAGTCTTCACAGCCGAAGCCGGTCATGACGATCTTGCGATAGTCGGCTTTCCCGTCGCCATCGGTATCCTTGATGAAGGTCAGGTGCGGTTCGTCGGAGACGTAGACACCGCCATCGCCGAATTCGAACGAGAGGGGGATGTGGAGGTTGTCCGCAAAGACGGTTGATTTGTCCGCCTTGCCGTCGCCGTCGGTGTCTTCCAGGATGACCAGCTTGTCATTGGGTTCCTGACCCGGATAGACATGAGGATAGGTCGTGGAGCAACTCACCCACATGCGGCCCTGAGAATCCCAACGCATCTGAATGGGGCAGGCGATATCCGGGAACTCTTCCTCACCCGCGAACAGAGTGACTTCGAAGCGAGGATCGATATTGAAAGCTTTGAGTTCGTCTGCGGCGGACATCCATTCATTGGCGCCGCGACTCTCCTTGGTGGGTGGTAGAGGTGGGATATTGGAGTCGTCCACCTTGGCGGCTTCTCCTTTGGCGATTGCCCAGATGGCCTTTTCACGGTTGGCGACCATCATGTCGAAGTTCCGCATCGCGGGCAGGAAATCGAGGTAGCCGTAGGCAGCGTTCCGGTCGCCGGTGTAGTAGAAGCTGTTGAGAGGCCGATAGCGACGGAAGTATTGGCGGCTCTTGTCGATCACGAGCTCCCGCAATTCCTCCTTGTAGGCAGGAGCCTCCTCACCGAAGACCTCCTGGTAGAGCGCCTTCGAGAACGCTTCATAGCCCTTCTCATTCAGGTGACAGCCGTTGAAGGTCAGGCCTTTTTGGTCCTTGAGCGGTGTGAAGACATTGGCAAATCCGACCTGCTGTTCCTTGGCGATCGTGCGCATCGCATCGGTGTAGAGTTCCAGAATCGCATTGTTCCTGGAGGCATCCACCGCGCCAGGAATGTCTTCATTG
>JBHIXE010000299.1:0-7188 GCA_041984905.1 Verrucomicrobiales bacterium
AGATCTGAATGCCGCCATCGAGGACGTCTCCGGTCGTAACTTCGACCGCTTCTTCGACCAATGGGTTTATCACGGAGGCACGCCAAACGTGCAGATCAACTACTCCTGGGATGCCAAGCGCAAGCAGGCAAGGCTCTCCATCGCGCAAACGCATAAGGTGACGGACAAGGTTCTCCTCTTCGAGTTTCCCCTGCCCGTCCGTTTCCACACCAAGAAGGGAGTCCATGACTTCACGATTCAAGTGACCCAGGCGAGTGAGGACTTCTACTTCGAACTACCCGAGGCGCCCACTGCTTTCCGAGCGGATCCAGACTACACCCTGCTGGCGGAGATCGAGGTGAAGATGCCCAATCCCATGGTCGAAGCGCAGGCATCGCTCAAGGAGGACGTGATCGGTCGACTCCTGGCAATCCAGCAACTCAGCAAACGCAAGGACCAGAAATCACTCGAACTCATGGAAAAGGCGCTCAAGGAAGATCCCTTCTTCGCGGTTCGGATGGCGGCGGCGAAGGGCATAGGAGACCGTCGTACGGAAGAATCCCTCAGTATTCTCTCCCAATATCGCCAGGATAAGGACGCCCGGGTGCGCGAAACAGTGGTGGAAGCAATCGGAAGGTTCTACCTGCCCGAGGCTCAAGAGCAGTTGCAACAGGTCGTGGCCCAAGAGACCAATCCCGCCATTGTGACCGATGCGTTGACCGCCCTTTCCAAGTATTCGGGAGACGCCATTTCGGAAGCGCTCGTAACCGCACTGAACCGGGATTCCTACCGGCATACCATCGCCACCGGCGCCATCAAGGCGATGCGCAAACAGGATCAGCCAAGCTATGTCCCGACACTGCTGGATCACCTCAAGGACAAGGAAGACGCTTTCGTGGATCGCGACCTTGGCGCTGCCATGCGTGACCTGGGATACCTGGCTCGCGATACCGAACCCGAGCAGAAAGAACCCGTCCGCGTTCATCTCTCCAGTTTCCTCAACAGTCCACGGGATCAATTGATCAAGCCGGCCATCGAGGGCTTGTCAGCGCTCAAGGATCCCGCCGCGATCGCGGCCCTGGAACCCATCTCCGAACTTGAAGGCGCCCAGGCCGACCTCGCCGAAGCGGCCACCAAGGCCATCGCCTCCCTCAATGAGCAAAAGCCGCAAGCCAAGGAGTTGGGCGACCTGCGCAAGGAAGTGCTGGATTTGCAGGCGGAACTGAAGAAGCTCCGGGACGACGTCGAACAAATGCGCAAGCAGGCTGAGCCAGCTAGCGAGAAGAAGTAGCGCAATCCCGGATTCAAAGCGAAGCGCCAAGGGCGCAATTCATATTAGCCTAGGGCAACGCCCTAGGTTTCAGTCAGTTAAGAATCCATAGCGCTGAAAGCGCAACTCATCCAGCGTGCGCCCTTAATCCCAGACATAGCGCTCGTCCCAATCTATTTCATGCTTCTTCAGCAGCAGGCGATATTCGTCTTGGAACGTCAGCTTCTTGTGGTGCTCGTCTTGATTGGAGACATAGTGGATCACCTCGGTCAGATTACTCACGCTAACTGAGAACGCTCCATATCCACGCTGCCAGTAGAATTGGCCAAACCGGGGGGCAATCTCTTTGAGCCACTTCGACGACTTCTTCTTCAGATTCTCGACCAGCAGGCTTTGTGGAATTGTTCTCGGCAACGAGACCACGATATGGACATGGTCGGCAACGCCACCCACACGATGGCAAACCGCGCTGAGGTCCTTTCGACACAACTCCGCCAAATAGGCATGAACTCGGGAACGGCTTTCATCCTGAAGCCACGGATACCGATCCTTGGTTGAGAACACAAGGTGAAGAATTACCTGAGATAGTGATTGAGGCATCTCGTGAGTGAATCGCGCTTTCAGCGCTTGTCGTGTTAGCCATCGAATACCTAGGGCGTTGCCCTAGGCTAATATGAATTGCGCCTTTGGCGCTTCCTTTACAATACTATCCAAACTATCCAAATGGATAGATGGCTTTTCTCTGCAGTTCAACACAACAAACCGCCACTCGCATTCTACCAGTGGCGTCTCGTTTCCGTTGAGCAACTGACCTCTGCCGACTACAACCCTGTCGGGCTTCCTATTCTCCGTCGAACTCCCGCTGCAAACGCTTCGCCCACCGACTCCACGCCTGCATGTCTTCTCCAAAGTCTTCGCCCGAGAGTTTTCGAAGCAGTTCGAGACACTCCCTCTCACTCTTTTGATAGAGGCTTCTTTGCGCCGCTTGGGCGGCCAAGCCTGGACCAAAGCTTTCTCCCTTGAGACGTTTTACGATTAATACCGGTAACGGCACTCTCATAGGCAAAAGTCTACAGCCCCTATAACAAAACGCCACTGGCATTCTACCAGTGGCGTCTTCAGGAGAGCATTTGTAATGCTCACTATTGACCATGCTTACTCCTTGAACTGCCAAAGCCCAAAGGACGCGCCTTGTGGATCCTTGAGCACGGCGAAGATACCCATGCCAATATCGGTCGCACCCTTGCAGATACCCGCACCGAGTTTCTCGGCTTTGGCGACGGATTCCTCAATGTTCTCCACGGTGATATAGGGCAGCCAGAAGGACGGGGTATCCCCCATTTCCTCGGTGACCTGCATCATGCCCGCGACTCCGGAGTCACCGTCCTGCCCTGGAACATTGAACGTGGTGTAGGTCGATCCGTCCGGCATTTCCCGGGATGCAGATTTCCAGCTCAGGAGGTCTGTATAAAAATCCGTGCTCCCTTTGGCATCTCTGGTGATCAGTTCTCTCCAGCAAAACATTCCTGGATCCGTATTGGTATTGCTACAGCTGCTATCGCTCATGTTCGTATTCTATTTGTAAGTGGCTAATGAAGGTTTCGGTCAGGCAGACTCGGCCATCAGTTCGGACAGTTTATCCATGCTATCGGTCCAGCCACGATTGTGACCTTCGAGGCTTTCCGATGAAGGCAGTCCGATGTGGAGAATCTTGACTAAGGTCCCGGCCTCCGTATCCGAGAAGTCGACCGCTACTTCCATGGGCTCGGGATGCGCCATCATGGGATCACAGTTCGTCCATTGCCAACTCATGACGATGCGTTGATCTGGAAGGATTTCCTTATAGGTGCCGGTCAGATCCGCAGACTCCATCTTGATGAGATAGTTTCCGCCCTCCCGAAAATCGACTTCCCCGTCGTAGGTGCCGCATTCTCTCGTGCCAAACCACTTCACGAGGTCTGCGACATTTGTGAAAGCTTGAAAAACACGGGAGCGCGGAGCGCGGATTTCCCGTTCGATGGTGAGGGATAAGGATTCAGTCTGATTCATGATATTGGTTCCTGATCGTCTTGAGTTGATGAATTTGAGCTGGCCACTTCCTCTTCCAGGTATTTGGCGAGGTTATCGAGGCTGCCTTCCCAGAAGGCGCGATAGAATGCGATCCAGTTTTCCACGGCTTTGATGGGTTCCGGATTCAGTTGGAGATAGTGATGTCGCCCCTCTTTGCGGCGATTGAGCAAGCCTGCTTTCTCCAGAACATGGAGATGCTTGGTGACCGCTGGAGCAGACATCTCCAAGGGCTCCGCAAGTTGCCCCACACTGGCTTCTCCCCGACTCAACCGCTCGAGAATCTGGCGCCGGGAAGGATCCGCGAGCGCCGCGAAAGTGGCGGTAAGAGCAGCTTGAGATGGAAGTCCGAGAGGCATGACACCACAACTATTAACCTTTTAGTTAACTATTCAAGCCCATTGTTAACCTTTTGGTTAATTGTTGCCTCCCGGCTCCCGAATGGGCGATTGAGAAAGCCGTCAGCCCTTCACCTCTGCCGCCACCTGACTCAGGAAGCGCTCATAGACTTGCGCCGTCACTTCAGCCATGATGCTGGCCGTGGACCGTGCATGGACGTGGGCTCTCGCTGCCAGGCCGTATTGCTCCCGTAGCGCTGCATCGACCAGGATGGATTTCCAGGCTTCGGCGAGCACTTCCGGATTTCCCGGCTCCACCAGGATGCCGCCTCCGCTTCCTCCGATGAGCTCTGGGAAAGATCCATGAGCCGGCTGCACCACGGGAATTCCCGCAGCCATGGCTTCCAGGACATACATACCCTTGGCCTCTCGGTAATCCGTCGGCACGGACAATAGATCGATCTGGCGGAAGAAGGCCAGCTTCCCCTCCCGATCGGGAGCGCCGATATAGTCAAAGCGATCGATCAGCCCCGCATCTTCCAGCTTCTTCTTCTCTTTGGCGAAAAACTCCTGGTGATCGCCGCCCAACCAGCCGCCCGCTTTCAGGCGCAGATGCTCCATTCCCGACTGCTTGGCCAAGATGATAAAGGCGGCCACGGCATTGTGGAATCCCTTCTCGGGACAGATTCGCGCAAAGTAACCCACCGTTGGCGGGTGACCCGTTTCCCGCTCGAGCAGCTCGAAGTCCGCAGTCTCGATGCCCAGGGGTACAAGATGAAACTTGTCCTCCGGAATCTTGAGCTGATCCGCCATGAGCCCGGCGTAGTAACGATTGAAGGTGACGAATCCATCGACATCCCGGACCAGCTCCTGCATGCGCTGGATAACCTTGGACCGCCAGGGCTCTTCCAGTTGATCGAGAAACAAGTCATCTCCTTGAAGTGTTACCAGAATGGGTTTGCCGGGAAGCTCCTGCCGAATCAGTGGTACGCAGCCTCCAATCAGCAGATTCGTCAAGTTCACCAGATCCGGCCGGCTGTGATCCCGCAGCCAGTTGACGAAGTTCCGATGCTCTTTCCGCAGAATGCCGTGATCACCTTCGACCGTGGCGAGGGTCATCTTCCCCAGGAAACTCCCATTCACCTTCATGGTCCCGGAAGAGGCCTTCTTGATCAGATTGGGATTGTCCAGCCACCGATCCATCCACTTGGGCAGCCAACGGAAAAACGGGACGTTCTGCTGGAGATACATGTTCAGGCCACCAAAGAAGACCTGATCTACACTGACATCCTCCTCATCCGTGGTGACTGGGGTGTAGGCAGGCAGCAACTCAATATCCCAGCCCAACTTCGAGAGATTCCGGACCAAGGTATTATCCCGCATGCAGCTGCCACAGTACATCCCGGCGCCTCCGGCGGTTACAAAGGTCACCTTGGGTTTGGAGAGATTGCTAGCAGTCATGGGGTCGCAGTAGAAACGTTTGTCGTGGGTCGACGGACTAAGATTACGACAGCCACGAGGCTCACCAGGAAGACGGCGAGCCCGAGCCATCGCTGCCATTGCTGCACGAAATAGAAGGCGGAGTTGAAGACCATGAAGAGGAAGAATCCGTGGAGCGAAACCAGGATCCACTTAGGGCGGTTGCGGTAGCGCGCATCCCCAACGATCCACCACCAGGCCAGGTCCACGGCCCACAGCAGCACAAACAAGTAGTTCACATAGAGCCCCCAACCCGCTTCCACTCCCGTGAGCGCTTCCGACCGGAGCCTTGTCTGTTCCAAGGCTTTGGCATGACTCCACTCATAAAAGACATCAAACGCTGCCAGCAGGTGGACGATCATGAAGAAACATCCCAGAGACCAGAGAAATCGAGGCAAGGAAGAGCCATTGCCCTTCTCCCACACCATCCGGACGACGGTCCATCCGTAGACGAACATGGCGAACCATGCGGCGCTATAGACCATGGCCGCGATCAGGGGATCGCGAAATTCGTCCATGCTGGACCAGGGTAGATTCATGGAAAATGAGGGGATTCGAGGCAGTCTCAGGCAAAGGCCTGCAATAAGAAGAGGATCACAGTCACAGTGAAAACGCTCAAAATCGTTGAGTAAAACACCGCTCCAGCGGCGAAACGCTGGTCAGCCCCAAACTCATGCGCCAGGAGCGCGGTGTTCACGGCCGTAGGCACCGTGGTTCCCAGAATGAGGATCTGGGCAACCTCCCCCTCAAACCCGAAGAGGCGCACCAGAAACGCCGCTACCAAGGGGCCGCCCAAGAGCCGGATGCCCAAGGCAAAGCCCAGTTGGCCACGAATCGGCGGCGGCTTGGTCTTGCTGAGCTGCACCCCAAGCGTCAGTAGCGCGATCCCCACCAGCCCATCGGCCAGATAGGTCAACGGCTTCCACACCGGGGTAAGGTCCTGGACGGCGCCTTCGAGATGCAGCGCTCGCACCGTCAGAGCGGTTAAGATCCCGTAAATGGAGGGCTGCCGCAGGGCCGGCAAGAGTTGCTTCCAGCGCTTTCCCTTCTCCTCCGAATCCTCATTCTGACTGGAGGCCAGCCAGAGCCCAATCGTGAACGTGGAGATGTTCATGGTCATGAGCACGAAGGCTTGCAGGACGGGGCCGAGAACCGGGAACGCCAGGGTCGTCAGGGGAATCCCATAGTTCCCGGAATTGTAGAACATGGTGGAGAGCTGCATCGCTTTGCGGGATTTCCCGGGTAAACGCAGCACTTTGGCGGCGGCAAAACTGAGCAAGGCCATCGCGGCAATCATGACCAGCGTGAAGGCGACCACTTTCACCGCAAGGGCGGAATCGACCGAGGACGACACGACCCGCACGAAGAGAAAGGCCGGGACGAAGACATAGAGATTCAACTTCACCAGGGTCACCAGATCGATCCTGAAGCAGCGATCGAGGATCCAGCCAACAGCGATGACCCCCACAATGGGGAGGCAAATCCCAAATAAAATGGCCCCCAATGCCTGGAGATCGAATGGAGCGCTGGAAGCAATCAACAAGGACATCAACGTGGGAAAAAGGGCGAAATATGTCGCCCACACTGGGCGCAAGGCACTAGCAGGCGACGGGCGACGAGAAAGAATTTTCCCCGATGAGAGCGCAAAAAGAACGCTCTCCATTTGTAATTACCATAATTTCTAGATTATATTCTCTTCGTCGTAAGCCTAACCCTCTTAACCCCTCAACCCTCTTTTTCAAGCCCCATGGATTGTGATCCATCAGTTCGCCTCTCCGGGAACCCCAGCGCCAGTCTTTTCTAAGCCCAAAGACCGACGCTGCCCTCCCCCAGGGATCCTCTCGAACTCCTGATCTTTCGGCCGCCCACCGATTAAAGGATCACGAAGCCCGAGCCTCCCAGAACCGAGAAGGCACTGTAACACAGCAATTCCGGTTTCTCATACCCTCCCTCAATAGCTAGACCCGCTGCCCGGTTTGGCTATAATCCCAACACCCTCACCTCCCCTCTCTCATGCTCCCTCACAAGTCCATCACTGCATCTTGCTTTGCGCTC
>JBHIXE010000300.1:0-4358 GCA_041984905.1 Verrucomicrobiales bacterium
AGAAACGCCCATTCCAATCACCGACAGTTTACGATAATGGCAGTTGCAATTCGACTTCGCAGAGAAGGAAACAAGAACCGTCCGTTCTACCGCATCGTGGTAGTGGACAGCCGCACTCGCAGAGACGGGCGCTTCATTGACTCCGTTGGCACCTACAATCCACTTCAGGAGAGCGACAACACCGTGGTGGATCTCGCCAAGATTGACGAATGGATCGGCAAGGGCGCCAAGCCCAGCGAGACCGTCGCCAGCATCATCAAGAAGGAGCGTCAAAAGGCTTCTCAGGACGCCTGAGGACTCCACTCTCCTTTTTCGTTTTCCTTTCCCTTTGGGGAACCCTTTCCAGAACCCAATTCTCCCGTCAGGGGGATTGGGTTCTTCTTTTGCGGTGGAAGAGAACTCTCTAATCCCAGGTTGAGGAATCTCCACCCTCGATCTCACCCGCTTCCTTCTCGATCTTCTCAAGCACTTCGTTGATCACCTGGAAGACCGGGCCGGTTTCGTAGATCTGTTTGCCTTTCGTCAGATCGCTAAACCAATTCTGCAGGGTCCGGCGCGCACTTCCTGAGAGCGTCGATGAGCGCCCGATGTGCTCTCCCTCCTTGGAAAGCTTGGCAAAATCCACCACGAACTTGTCCCGGCGACCATGAGCCCGAGCGATGAGTTGCTCGAAATGAAACAAAGCCCGGTCGAGCAGGATCCAGGGGAAATTGGGATTTTTGGGAGGGCCCGCTTTGATCGCCACACCGCCCATGGCCTGCTCGCCAGCGAGTGGATTGGTAGGATTGCTGATCTTGATATCGGCTAGCTTCTTGCCCTGTAGAAAAGACGCCGCCATGCCGACGGCGCCACCAATCAACGTGCCCAGGCCGATGGTGTGCCCTCCTGAAGCCACATCCACGGCACTACCAGAAGCCGCACCCGCCACCCCTGCCGCCGCGCTCAGTTGCCAGCGATTCAACCCGAAGACCTGCCAGACCTCTTCCGAGAACAACTCATCAGCGAGTTCGTCAAACCCCTGGTCGTTGGTCGCTTCCACCTCTCCATGGCGGTAGATCTGCACCATCTTGCGATGGAATCGCTTCTCGATGTCCTGGATCCTCTGCACGTATTCCGCCTTGAGCCCTTCCGCGATTTCCTCCTTCTGATACTCGCGCTGAGCTTCCTCGGGCGAGAGCGTCTTCTGAGCGCGATGCTTCAGGCTTTGCTCGATCAGGTCCAGCATCACATCCGCTGTCCGGCCACGCCGCTGATCCCACTCCCGCTCCAGGATGCGGATGGTCTTCTCAATGTTGGCCCGGCGTTTTTCCTCGATCTCAAGCAGCGATTTGAGGAGCCGGATGCGTTCCCGGAAACGAGCCCGGTGCGCATTGAAGGTCCGGGTCAGATTGAAGTATTCACCGAGATGCTGGCGCCACTCGTCCGTGAAATCCGTCTCCTCGGAGATATTATTGATCAGCGCCAGCCGCGGCCTCCCGGTCCAGCGAAGAATCTCCATCTCTGCGATAAAATCTTCCCGGAAGGGCTTTGAGGCGTCGACCACATACAGGATTCCGGCGCCTTCGAGAACTGGCTCCAACAACAGGGTTTCATCCTGAAACTGGTTCTTGCCCCGAAAGGCCTCCACGAACTCCCTCACCGTCTCGATTCGAGCCGCATCCCCTTTCTTGCGGTGCCGTTTCTGCATCCAGTCCAGTGCCTGACGCGCCTTGTGAAACCCGGGAGTATCGAGGAACTCGACCAACTTTTCCCCCTGCAGGATCAGTGGAATGGGATAGGCACGTGTAGTCTCGCCTGGAATGTTACTGATCCGGATCCGTTCATTGTCCCATTCCTCCACCAGAGTCGCGAGGATGGAGGACTTGCCCTTGTTCACCCGGCCCACGACCGCGAAGCGCGGAATATTGTCGCTTTCGCCGCTCATGATTCGGCCACCGGAGTTGAGGTGAGATCGATCGAGTCATCCTGGACCAATTTGCAGGGACGAATGTAGAAGGCGGGATCGCCCAATTCACCGGCGAATCGCTGCCACAGATCGACCTCTTCGCTCTTAGGCTCCGTCAGGAAGACCTCGCCTTTCGGAAGACCGAGTAGCAGAACTTCAATGACCACATTGGGACCAATCGCTGACCGCAGGTTTTCGTGGAACTCGCGGAAATCCTTGGGAGCGAGCGACCAGGCTTCCGCGACAACGATGATCCGGGCGCCATCGTGCTTCTTGAGGTAGCTGGAAGCCTTCTGGAGCACTGCTTCATCTTCGGAGAGATCCATGCCTCCCAGACGGTGTTGCTCCGCCATGTGCACCCGCATCTGCTGCAGCCCATAAACTCGCAGGCGCTCCGGATCCGGCTTCATGCCGCCCCAAAGCAAGGCAATCGCTCCATCGGAAGGTCCCGTGCTGGCCGTATCGATCGCTAGCGCCGTGAGTTCCCGCCACCATTCCCGGTGGATCCGCTCCTGAAAGGAGTAGTTGCGAATCATCTGTGACTGTCGAGCGCCGAGGATGCCCCAGAAGAGAATCCGGGGAAGCAGCCCCCAGCAGATCATCGAGGCGAGGAAGAAAGGATACCAGCTGCGCGACTCGGCGACGCTGGGCGTGTCAGGCTTGCCATTCACCCAGTCGATCCGCGTATTCTCAATGTCTTCGCGAGAGGGCACCCATTCCGGCTCCGCCCAGGCCCAGGGAAAGGCAATCGCCTCCGTGGTGCTGCTCAAGAGATCGTTCATGCTCCGCTCCGGAGTGGTCTCCCAGCCAAACCGGACGGCCAGGAAAAGGACACAGCCCATCAAGGTCGCAATGGTTCCGATGTTGAAGGCGATCCCCGCCAGCTGAGTCAGTTGCAGAGTCGGTAAGGCGAAGAGGGAGCGCATCCGGCGATTATCCAGCCACCAACGGGTCGCCTCCGCGCCCAGGGTCTTGCGAGCCAGTTTCTCCGTTCCCCGGAACAGCAACTGCTGCGCCAGAGTGGCAAAGGGCCGTTTCTTCCAGAAGCCCCAGGTGACAAAGCCGATCAGGCCCAACAAGAGGAAGAGCCACTGCATCCCCACGCTCAGGGCCAGGAGGAGGAGGATATTAAAGGTCCGGCCATCGTAACGCAGCATGCCCATAATCAGGCCGCTACCCACCATGAGCATGCCGATGATGAGCCCAAAACCCAGGATGGCCTGAGCCCCATGAATGGCCTGTCCAGGCAGGACTTCGCCCTGGTGAGCCTCGCGACGGACCTGTAACCACTGCCAGAGGGCTCGGCTCATCGTCTTGGAATCCGGCCGGTCCGTTTTGCCGGGCTCAATCCACGGACTCACCTCTTCTTCGAAGAATTCCTGCGGATGCTGCTCGCCATCGCGTTGCAGCAGGTATTCCAGATCCACCATGTCGGCGATCTTCCACTGAGGATTGGGCGGCTTGTTTCCCGTCGGCAAGATCCTTTAATGAAGCACGGGAAGCCCCTTCCTTCACTCGAAAATGACAGGCGGCCCCACGAGAGAAGGCCCATCTCTGGTTTTTGCGGGGAAGAACTTGAAGGGAACCTGCTCTTCCGCGATCTACCCTCGTCCAAGAAATCCTCGCGTGAATCTCCAAAACTCGACCTGCATCATCACCGGCGCGGCCCGCGGCATCGGCCTGGCCCTCTGTGAAGCCCTCTACGAACGAGGAGCCAATCTCGTCCTGACCGATCTCGACGGTCCTACCCTGGAGACGGCGGCCCAGAACTTCGATTCGTCCAGGGCCCAGGCCGTGCAGGCAGATATCCGCAAGCCGGACGAGGTGAGTCGAGTGGGCGAAGCGGCCCAATCCTGGTTTGGCGGAATCGATGTCTGGATCAACAATGCGGGCCTGGCCAAACACATGCCCATTGTCGATTACTCCGAAGCAGACATGGATCTGATGATGGATGTGAATCTGAAGGGCACGGTGCTGGGTTGTCAGGCCGCCCTTCGCTCCATGATTCCGGCGCAGAAGGGCCATATCATCAACATCATTTCGACAGCAAGCCTGCGCGGCATACCGGAGGAGTCCTTCTACTGCGCCACCAAGTGGGCGGTCCGAGGGTTTACCCAGGCCCTTCAGGAAGAAGCCGCTCCTCACAACATCCGGGTCACGGCGCTCTTGCCTGGCGGAGTCGATACCGCCTTCTGGGATCAGGCCAACGACCGTGAAATGCCGGTGCAGGATTTCCTGAGCGCCAGCCAGGTTGCCAAGGCAGCCTGTGCCGCCCTCGAACAGGACGAGAACGTCGTGATTCGGGAACTTGTCGTGCGCAGCATCAGGGACAGGGACTTTGCGCAGAGTGAGGAGGCTTGATCTCGGAAATGAGCCTCGACATAGTGGGCAAATCATGAAGATCCCCACTGCC
>JBHIXE010000300.1:4368-7179 GCA_041984905.1 Verrucomicrobiales bacterium
ACTGCCTCTTCCATCGCCCTCTTGTTCTGCTGCCTGCTCCTGAGCTCGCTCTCCGCGCGGCCCAACATCATCGCCATCTGCACGGACGACCAGGCGCGCTGGGGCATGAGCGCCTACGGAAATACCGAGGTGCAAACCCCAAACATGGATCGGATAGCAGCGGAAGGAGCACTCTTCCTGAATGCCTTCTGCAACACTCCCGTTTGTTCTCCGAGCCGGGCCACCTACCTCAGTGGTCTCTATCCCACCCAAGTGAAGATCACGGATTGGATCGCCCCCAACGAAGCCCGAGAAGGCGTGGGGCTGGGAGCCCCCACCTGGCCACAGGCGTTGCAGCAATCCGGGTATGCGACCGCCCTGATTGGCAAGTGGCACCTCGGTGAGCAGGAGCAGTATCATCCCACCAAGGTCGGTTTTGATTACTTCATGGGCTTCCTGGAAGGTGGGAACCGGCCAATGGATCCGGTTCTGGAAGTGGATGGGAAGACTCAGAAGCTGAAAGGTTCTCTCCCGGACATCCTGACTGACGCGGCCATCGACTGGGTCCATCAACAGCAGGAGAAACCCTTCGCCCTGTGCCTGCATTTCCGTGCTCCCCACGGTCCTTATCTCCCAGTGCCGGAAACCGATTCCGCTCCCTACGAAGACCTTGATCCCAAGTTTCTCCCTGACCTGCCGGCTCTGGATCTGGAGTACACCAAGCAGCAACACCGGGACTACTACTCCTCGATCAGTTCAGTGGATCGCAACATCGGCAGGCTCTTGGATACGCTTCCCGCGGAACTCTGGGAGAACACGGTGCTCCTCTTCACCTCCGATCATGGTTACAACCTCGGCCGCCACTACATTTCCACCAAGGGCAATGGAGTCTGGTTGGCTGGAGGTCGAGTTCCCGATGCGCCCAACCGGCCCAATATGTGGGATCACTCCCTTCGTGTGCCCCTCGCCGTTCGCTGGCCTGGAGTGACCCAACCCGGCAGTCGCATCGACCAAATGGTCTCCTTCGTCGATATCTACCGCACCATGCTGGGGATTGCGGAGGTCGAAATTCCAGCCAATGCCAAGCCCATGGGGAAGGATTTCAGTCCCCTCCTCAAAGGTGCTGCCCCACCAGAGAAAACCACCATCTTCGGTCAATACGATCTCCACAACAGTGGTCTGGCTTATCTCCGCATGGTCCGCAATGACCGCTACAAATACGTGCGTCACTTTCATTCCAATGGAAAGGACGAGTTCTACGATCTGCAGGAAGACCCAGAGGAGCATCACAACTTGATGCGGCGTGACACCCTCAAAGACCCAGAGATGGAACCCATCCTGGCCGAACTGAAGGAAGAAATGGAAAGGCGCATGAAAGCGATCCAGGATCCTCTTCTCTCTGATTCCTACTAGCGGATTACCAGATTAGTGCCGGTGTGAACAATTCCAGGTTCTGTCGCACTTTTTCGTTTCCAAAGTGATTTTGCCTTTGCTACACGCTCGAAACGACGTAGTCTCCGGCCCATGATCCGCTCTAATTCCGCCGAGGGATCTCCTCGGAATTCTGGATCGCACTCCCCAAACACTTCCCTCTCTAGCGATCCATTCAAGCTCTTCTTTGAGCTCTCCTACGACATGCTATGTGTCGCCGGGACTGACGGATATTTCAAGATGGTGAACCCGGCTTTTACCCGGACGTTAGGGTATACTGAAGAAGAACTTCTCGGCCGCTCATTCATCGATTTGGTCTATCCTCCTGATCGCGAGACAACTCTGAATGAAGTTCAGAGACTGAAGGTAGGGCATCCTCCTACTATGCTCTTTGAGAATCGCTATCTCCACAAAGACAATCGGGTACTGTGGATCCAGTGGTGCTCCACGGAACCAACCAATGATGGGCTGATTTACGCTGTCGCCCGGGACATCACGGGATTGAAACAGAAGGAAGCTCAGATCGCCAAAGATACCGCACGCCTGGAACAACAGGCCCTCGAGCGGGAAAAAATGGTCAATGAGTTGCGTGAAGCCAAGGCCAGATTCGTTCAAGTCACCGAGCACATTGATGAGATGTTCTGGCTTATCACCCCGGATCGTTCCAAGGTACTCTATATTAGCCCGGCCTTTGACAGAGTGCTGAAACGAGATGGGCAGGCACTCTATTCAGACCCATCCCTGTGGGAAGAATGTATCCATCCAGACGACCGGAAACGCTGGAAGGACAATCTGCACAAGCAGGCCATGGGCACCTACGAACTGGAATTCCGATCCATCCGCCCGGACGGTGCCGTGAGAACCCTGCACGCCAAGGCATTTCCGATTATGGATGAGACCGGGAAAGTCGAAAGGATTGCGGGAATCACGAAGGACATCACCGAAGAGAAGGAGATGCGACAGGCCTTGCTGGACCTCTCAGAGCTGGAGAAAATCAACATGCGCTCGGAGCTGCATAGTACGTTAGGACAAGAACTTCCGTCCATGACCCTGATGTGCAGCGCTTTAGAAAAGCAGCTCAAAGATTCTAATCCGCAAGCGGCGGAGATCGCGTCTTATCTAAGCAGACAACTGAAGGAGACTGCCGCCAAGGCCCGCAAGTTGGGTTACGAACTTTCGCCCTACCAGGCAGATATCCAAACTCTGGCAGAGGCGCTGCAAGATATGGTCGCACACTTCCAGGAAGGTTATCCGGCCGCGGACATTCAATTGCAGTTCAAGGTCTCTCCTGAGGAAATCCCGGCCCCGGATTCCCCCCAGATTTATTATGTCATTCGTGATGCGGTAGTGCTCCCTGGGTGGAGGAAGTGCTGGTGCACGGCGAAACCAAGTCTTCAGTCC
>JBHIXE010000301.1:0-7172 GCA_041984905.1 Verrucomicrobiales bacterium
AGATTTCTCTTTCTGGGAGGTTCCTTCGCTGGATCCGCCGCGCGAAGAGTCGGAGCCAGCGATGAAGTGGCCGCGAGGGCGAGGAAATGACGACGATCTATTCGGGGCATGCCGCCCATCTTAGATCCATCCAGAGCATGGCATCACCATCAAAAAGAAAGTCGCCAGCAAACTTCTCGCCCTGAAGCATACGCGGCAACCAATGCTCGTCATCCGCCCACATCTCCTGGAAGGGAATCTCGTCGAAACGGAACCACAAGGGCGCGGCCTCATCCGTCTCCGTCGGCACTCCCGTGTAAACTGCGGCCCGGAACACCGTGCAGTGAAGCGCCAGACCATCGACGAATTGAAACTGCAAGACGCCCATCTCCTCGCAATCCTCCGGTCGCACCGTGATGAGAAGCTCTTCCGCCACTTCCCGCACCGCAGACGCCAAGGCATCTTCGCCAGGGTGAAGCTTGCCGCCGGGACCATTGATCTTGCCTTGCCCCAGGCCGCGCTTCTTGCGGATCAGGAGAACGTGCTCGTCCTCCACCACAAAGAGCAAGTTCGCCCTTATGGAGGGTTGCCAGTTTTCCCAATCCACCTGCATGAGATTACCCATACGAGCCGAGCGAGACCCTGGCAAACCCTCAAATGGATTCGCCTACTCTACCGAGAGATCCACGCGAATGATCTCCTTGTCATTCCGCAGAAAAACGGATTTCTCCGCGAAGGCGGGAGCGGTCCAGACCACGGGGCGGCCGAAGGCTTCATTGGTAGGCTCCAGCGCTTTCCAACGACTGACTTCGTGATAGCCGCCCCTCGTGAGGTCCGCGATGATCAGCTCTCCTGTCTCACTGAACAGATAAAACATACCGGTGGGTTCGTGATAGGTCAGGAAGGCGGTGCCATGCCGCGCCCTCGCGTCGCCATCCGGTCCCAAGGTCGGGATGCTCGTTTCCCAGAGCCGGTCCGAGGTGTAGAGATCCACAGCAGTCAGCATGCTGGTGTCCGTGTCGCAGCCATAGATCACATCTCCAAGGATAAAGGGCGTACTATTGGCACAATAGACTCCGTTCTTGGGAGTGGACTTCCACTCCAGTTCGGCGCCGGGCGAGTCGCTGGCCAAGCGGTAGAGCGCCCCAACCCGGCCAATGCCGCTGGCGAAAAGCAGATCCCCAACCTTGCGCGGCGCCATCACCGCCATGCCGTAGTTCGGCTTGAGTGGCATGGTCCAGAGCACCTCGCCCGTTGCGGGATTCAAACTGTTCAGGGCATCGCTATGCCAGACCATGAGTTGCTTGACTCCACCGGCCTCGATGATTGAGGGCGGGGAATAGCCAATCTCCGTCGCCGAGAGCCCTTTCCACTTCTCCTCGCCGGTCTCCGCATCAAAGGCAACGACCACGCTGCCCTCTCCACCGACCAGGGTGTAGACCAGCCCATCGTAGACCAGGGGATGCGAGGCATAACCCCAGATCGGCGTCTCCGCGCCGTAGTCGTCCTGAAAATCCTTGGACCAGAGCACTTCTCCTGTGGCGGCATTCAGACAGGTGAACTTCCCTTCCGCGCCCAGGAAATAGACTTTTCCATCCGCAACAGTCGGCACGGCGCGAGGGCCTGCCGGGTAAGAGAGGAAATAGGTCTCGTCATAGGCATGCGACCAGATCTCTTCGCCCATCTTCAGATCCAGGGCGCGAATCCGTTCCTGACCAGTCAACTCCACCTTGCCGCCCGGATTGTTGACGATGTCTCCCGTGGCCTTCACATAGTCCGTCACGAAGACCTTGCCCTCCGCCACAGTGGGACCGGAATATCCCAGGCCTGCCGGCGTTCGCCAGAGCGTCTTTGGCTCGGCACTGTTGAAGTCCTCAATGATACCGGATTCCCGCCAGGTGGCGTCCATATTTTCGCCCAACCAACTCGGCCAATCCGCTGCGGAAAGGGATGCGGTTGCCGCCAGAGAACCGAACAGAAGTGAAAGTAAGTAGCGCTTCATGAGATCGTAGAAAGTGCAGCTTCGACGACCGCGCTACAATCCACCTAACGCACGTTTTTCGCCCTAAGACGACTTGGCAAATCTCAGGTCCGCAACAGGTGCAGATTCTTCATGCCGCGAGTCGGGAAAACGTCACGGCGATGGGAGATTCGCGCCCAGGCCTCGGTGTAATCCATCTCCCGATACCAGATAAAATAGCAGGCCACGATGCTTGGAGCCCGGCTTCGGCCAGCGTAACAATGCACCAACACCGGCGATGCTTCCGCAACGAGCGAGGAGAGCGTGTTCACCGCGTGAATGACCGAGCTGGCCGCATTCCGGGGGCCGTCTACCAATTCCACCACTTCCCGACGCTCCAGATTCAGAGACGAGTAGTCGACATCCGTAGAGAGCCGGATCAGGGAGAGAATCGAGCGAATCCCCTTCTCTTTCAGCAACTCCAGGTTCTGAGAGTCCTCGTAGCTCCCGATATAGATATCTGGCGTAATCTCATCCATCGTTCCCGTTCCCTTCTCCTTGGCCTTCGACTTGGTATTGGCGCAGATATTCATCGCGCACCTGCTGTCCAAAACAGCAGAAGATGATGCGCTCTGGCAGGGCTTCGGCTTCCAAATGCGCCTGAGCCTCTCGCAAGGCAATGGCCACCGCTTGATCGAGAGGATAGCGATAGACGCCGCAGCTGATGGCCGGAAAGGCGATGCTGCGAAGCCTATGTTGCAATGCCAGGGTAAGCGAGTTGCGATAGCAGTTGGCGAGGAGCTCCGGTTCACTGCGGCTTCCGCCGTTCCAGACGGGTCCCACGGTATGGATGATCTTGCGAGCTTTGAGCCGGTAGCCATCTGTGATCTTGGCGTTGCCCGTCTCGCATCCGTTGAGGCTGCGGCACTCCTCCAGCAATTGCCGGCCCGCGGCCCGGTGAATCGCGCCATCGACTCCGCCGCCGCCCAAGAGCGAGGTATTCGCTGCATTCACAATGGCATCGACCTCTAGCTGGGTGATGTCGCCTTCGATGATCTCGATTCGCGCTTTCATCGGAACCGGTATCCTACTCCGCATTCGCCGAATGTCTGAGCGCGAAATGCAGAATTCTGCGATTGTCAGCATCTGGGTGAACTTTTTTCCCTCCCATCCCCACGTGGTTGGATAGAATCCCTTTTTCTCCTCCCTCCGTGAAGCACCTCTTCCTCTCTGCTCTCATCCTCCTCGGACTCCAAGCCGCCCAAGCTCTGGAACCCTGCCGTATCCAGGTGGTGGATGCGGAAAACGGCTGGCCCGTGCCTCTCGTGAAGCTGGAGACCACGCACAACGTCAGCTTCATCACGGACAACGCCGGCGTGGTGGCATTCGACCTGCCGGAACTCATGAACGTGGAAACCTGGCTTTGGGTCTCGGCGGATGGTTATGAAGTGAAGAAGGACGGCTTCGGCTATCGCGGGATCCGGTTCACGCCGACCCCGGGCGGCTCCCACAAAATCAAAGTGACTCGCACCATCATTGCGAAACGTCTCGGGCGGATCACTGGCGGTGGACTCTTTGGGGAGAGCCAGAAACTCGGCGAGCATCTCGACTGGGAAGAGAGCGGCATCCTGGGCAGCGACAGCGTCCTGAATGCCGTCCACAACGGCAAGATGTTCTGGGCCTGGGGCGATACCAATGTGCCCCGTTACCCCCTGGGATTATTCCATACGACCAGCGCCACGACCGCGATCCAACCGCTCAAAACCTTTGAGCCGCCGCTCCAGCTGGAGCTGGACTACTTTCGGGATGACAAGGGCCGGGTGCGCAATGTCGCGAACGTCTTCCCGGATGATCCCGGCCCAACCTGGATCAGTGGCTACGTGAGTCTCCCCGACGCCAAAGGCAAGAACCACCTCGTGGGCCATTACGCCAAGATCGAGCCGCCGCTGGCGACGTATCGAGACGGGCTCTGCGTCTGGAACGAGGAAACCTCCAACTTCGAGTCCATCAAGGTTCTCTGGAACAAAGCGAGCGGCCAGAAACGCTCCGAGTTGCTCCCTGTGGGGCACCCGGCCTTCTGGACGGATGAGAACGGCAAGGACTGGCTCCTCTTCGGCGATCCCCTGCCCACCATCAAGATGCCGCCCACCTTCGAAGCCTGGCAGGATCCCGCGACTTGGGAAGCCCTGGAGCCCGTGAAGCAATTGCGCGGCCTGGACGGCGAGCGGATCAAGCCCCACCGTGGCTCGATTGCCTGGAATCCGTATCGACAGCGCTGGGTCACCATCTTCACGCAAATGCAGGGCGAGCCCACCATGCTCGGCGAGATCTGGTATGCGGAAGCGGATTCTCCGCTCGGTCCTTGGGGCACCGCGGTGAAGGTGCTAAGTCACCAGGAGCACACCTACTACAATCCCCGAATTCACCCCGAACTTACGCCCGAGGATTCGCCGGTGTTGCTCTTCGAAGGCACCTACACTCAGACCTTCTCCGGCGCCAAGGAGAAGACGGCGAGGCATGATTACAACCAGGTGCTCTATCGACTAGACCTGGACGATCCCAAGCTGGAGGCGGCGAGGTCAGCGCCTTGAGAGTATGGTGGAACTCCTGAATCTCTGTGCAACTTTGTGGGTCTCATGAGTGGCACAAACGAAGCACCCGCCATCCTCCTCAAGCAGGATTTCCTAGCGGACTCGGACCAACTCTTCACGCAGCTCCTCGAGAACGTGAACTGGGATGAGAGCATGAGCGCGCGGAAGACTGCCAGCTTTGGCAAACCCTATGATTATTCCCAGATGGCTTACGCCGCCTCGGAGATGCATCCGGATCTGTTAGCTGTGGTCGACCAATTGGAGGCCGCGCTTGGCATTCGCTTCAACAACTGTCTGTTGAACTACTACGAAACTGGTAACAACACCATGGGGTTTCACTCGGATGAGATCGAGCACCTTCAGGAAGGAACCGGTGTCGCAATTGTTTCGCTGGGCAGCACCCGGGAGATCACCTTTCGGAGCACGGAGGATCATGACAATCGGCATCGGTTTGAGCTGACCTCGGGCTCGCTTCTGTATATGGACCAGCAGATCCAGCGGGACTGGATGCACGCGATTCGTAAGCAGCCCGGAGCTGGGCCGCGTATTAGCCTGACCTGGCGGGCGATTCAATAGAGAGTAGCGGAATCCGTGAGGATTTCGAAGATCAGCACAAAACCCAGCCCCGTCGAAAATCTCACGATTTCCGCTACTTCGCTGGCAATTCGACGCAAGCCGCCCCTACCCAAAATCCTCCAGATACCCCTCTAGTATCGCCTCCAGCGATCCGACCGGAGGAAGTCCACAACTGAGGGCTCGGCTTCCATCCGTGGCGACGGGCCAACCGTCGACGATGCGCTGGATCACGGCGTCGGGACGATCCTCGATAGGGCCTAGCTTGATCCCCTGCTCGGCCGCAACCCTCTCCAGAACCTGGACCATCTCGGCGACGGTCATCTCGACGCTGGGCAAGGTGAAGATGCGGTCGTCGCCCATGGCTTCGGTTCCCAGTTCATGGAGCGCAATGAAGCTATCGATCACGGTGCGATAGCCGATCACGGGGACTTTTTGCGACCGGTGCACGGGCAGGTAGTGCGGTTGCCCGGCGAGCGGCTCGCGAAACATACCGCTGGCAAAGCTACTGGCGGCGGTGTTGGGCTTGCCTGGACGGACAATCACGGTGGGCAAGCGGGCGCCGCGCCCATCCAGGAAGCCTTTGCGGGAGTAGTCGTTGATGAGGAGCTCGCAGATGACTTTGGTGACACCGTAAGTTGTCTGAGGGCTGCGCTTGGTAGAGTCTCCCACCGCCGCCGGCATAACGGCCCCGCCATAGACCGCAATGCTACTGGCGAAGACGAGGCGAGGCGTGCTATCGAGGGCGCGTGCCGCTTCCAGGAGATGACGGCCGCCATCGAGGTTCACCGCGAGCGCGTCATCGAACTCGACCTCACACTCGCCACTGACCATGGAGGCGAGGTGAAAGATGGCGATGTCATCCCGGTCGATCAGCCCGAAAACAGTGTCGCGATCCGCGATATCTCCGGATACGGCCTCGGCGTTTTCCAGGCCATCCAGGCGATCGCTGGGGATGAACTTATCGAAGAGCGTGAGGTGATCGATCGGCTCTTGCTGACCGGAGGGACCGGTGAGGGTTCCGCGCTTGGTGAGGGCGCGGGCGAGTTGATTGCCGAGGAATCCGCCTCCGCCGGTGATGACCACTTTCATACTTGGCTTTTGGGATGCTTTAGGGTGAGGGTTGGGCCAGGAGCATGAGCAAGGAACTGGGCGGACACAAGATCGGATTCATCGGGCTGGGCGTGATGGGCAAGCCCATGGCGCAACACCTCGCCACCGCGGGCGCAGAGGTGGTCATTCACAATCGCAGCCAAGGTGTGGTCGAGGAGTTACTCGCCGCATCTAGCCAGTTCCAAGCCGCCACCTCCCCTGCCGAGGTGTCACGACAAATTGGCGACGGGGTCATGGTGCTCATGCTCACGAACACCCCCGCCGTGGACCAGGTGATTCTGGGCGAGAACGGGTTGCTGGAAGCGATCCAGCCGGGCGCACTGGTGATCGATATGAGCACAACGGGGCTCGCCAAAACCCGCGAGTGCGCCGAGAAACTGCGAGCCAAAGGCTGCGGCTATGTGGATGCGCCGGTATCCGGTGGAGAAGTCGGAGCAAAGGGCGCGAGTCTCAGCATCATGGCGGGCGGAAGCCGGGAGAACTTTGAGCGCGCCCTGCCGATCCTCAACGTGTTAGGAGGAAAGGTCACCCATATGGGCGAGGTCGGAGCGGGCCAGATCACCAAGCTGGCCAATCAGATCATCGTGGCGCAGGGCATCACCGCGATTGCCGAGGCCCTCACCCTGGCCCAGGCGGCCGGCGCCGATGATGCCCGCCTGTCGGCCGCCTTCGCCACCGCCTTCGAGCGCCAGCTCGACCTGTCGCCCGCCATGGTCACCAGCCTCGGCCTCGACAAGGGCGCCCGCTCCGCCGCCAAGAGCCAGCTCGACGACAACAGTAAGTCCGGCACGATGAAGAAGCTGGCCGCGACCCAGGCGGCGATCAAGGAATTCAAGGGCTATGAGGGCGCCGCCCTGTCGGATGCGCAGCGCCTGAACCTGGAGGTCATCCTCTATTCGCTCGACCAGCAGACCGTCGCCCCGGCGAAATTCGGCCTCAACAGCGTCCAGCGCCCC
>JBHIXE010000302.1:0-7159 GCA_041984905.1 Verrucomicrobiales bacterium
TCCGCTTCCCCGCCTTGCAGACAGGCATCTTCTCCTTCGCGTTCTTCCCAGGGTTCTCGAAGTAGTAGACCCCATTGGAAGGCTGGTCCGGACAGGCGACCAGCAGGTCGTAATCCCCGTCCCCATCGTAATCCACCGGCATGGGCCAGGCCCAGAGACCGACTCCCAAATCCACGACCAGGCCGGGATTATTATAGGAGAGCTGTTGAAGATCCGGAGCGGCTTCGTCCGCATGCAAAGGCAATGCGCAGCAAGCCAGTATCAAAAGGGGGTTGATCAGGCGCATGCAGTCGTTCCTAGCATGCGATGGCCAAAAGAGAAAGCGATTCTGTTATAGCTGAAGCGGAATCTCTAATTGCTTCAGTTATAGCCCGTCATTGGGTCTTCAGAACGATCCCGAGCTTGATCGAGGATTTCGACAAACTGGCGGGAGCGCTTGGAGATCCGGTCGAGGCAGGCGCTGGCCACGTGACTGTTCGGCAGATCCAGGCGGATCAACTCCGAGAATCCCTTCACCACGGCGATGTGGTTGCGCAGATCGTGACGGACATCCCGGCTGAAGAGAGGATTCTCTTCATCTTCCCCCGTAATGGTGGCCCGGACGATGGAGTGGACCCGGCTCATCATATTCGTCGCGCCCTCTTCCACGTAGTTCACATTTTCGTCTCCCAGCAGGTTCTTGTAGCCGGAGAGATCCGTGACCCCGGATTGAATCTGGGAAGCGATCTGAGCGAGTTCGTGGATCGGGTTGCGTTCGGCTGCGGCAAGCGAGAGATCGGACATGATGGGAGGTAGTTGAGAATGAGTGAATTAGTGCTGTGAATGATGAGCCGCCAAAATAGCTTAATATATCTTAATTATCAATACTTTTTACAATACTGAATCCACTTTTAATAATAAACCATAATCTCAGAAATTACCACGGAATCCGCTGGGGCTGATTCCCCTTTTCATCCCTCGTTACCTGCCGTCCTCGCCGTCCCCGCTCAAAAAGGAGAAAAAGGGCGAAATGAAAAGCTCTACAAACCTGTCTAATTGTAGGACAATTTTGCAAAACTCATGAGTTCAGCCCCCACCAAACCCCTTGTCATCGTGGACGGAACCCGGACCCCGTTCAGTAAGGCGGGCACCAATCTCCTCACCAAGACCGGGATCGATCCCGAATTGATCGATCACACCATCCTGGGTTGCGTCTGCCAACCGGCGGACTCGGCCAATATCGCCCGAGTGGTTGCGCTCCGTGCCGGAATCCCCAAGAGCAAACCGGCCATCACGGTGCACCGGAACTGCGCCTCGGGATTTGAATCGATGACCACCGCCTTTGAGAAAGCTCAGGCCGGGCATGGAGAAGTCTTCGTGGTGGGTGGCACCGAAAGCATGTCCCAGGTCCCCTTCTATTATAGCTTGATCGCGGCTGCCAAATTCACAGCTCTGTCCCGCGCCAGAACCATCGGGCAAAAGGCCAAGGCCATGTCCAACTTCCGCCCCAAGGATTTCGCCCCCATCATCGGTCTGCAATTGGGCCTCTCAGATCCCGTCAGCGGACTCAACATGGGTCAGACCGCCGAAGTGCTGGCCCGGGAGTTCGGCATCAGCCGGGAAGCGCAGGACGCCTTTGCCCTGAGCAGCCATTTGAAAGGCGCTGCCGGAGCGGAGATTCGCAACCAGGAGATCAGCCCCGTTTATCCGGAGAACGGCAAACCCGCCTTCATCAAGAGTGACAACGGAGTGCGAGAGCAGCAGACCATGGAAGCGCTCGCCAAGTTGCGGCCCGTCTTTGAGAAGAAGCACGGCACGGTGACCGCCGGTAATGCCTCCCAGATCACGGATGGCGCGGTGGCTCTGCTCGTGATGACCGAAGAACGCGCCGAACAACTCGGCATGAAACCGATCGGTCGCCTGATCGACTATCACTATTCCGGCTGTGATCCGGCCCGGATGGGGCTCGGTCCCGCCTTCAGCATTGGTGAACTCAAGAAATCCACCGGTCTCAAGCCGGAAGATGCCGATGTGATCGAGATCAACGAAGCCTTTGCCGCTCAGGTGCTTGCAGTCCTGCAATGCCTGGAGAGCGAGTCTTTCGCGAAGAACCTGGATCTCACCGAAACGATCGGCGCCGTGCCCATGGACCGGCTGAACGCACTCGGAGGCGCCATCGCCCTCGGTCACCCGGTCGGAGCCAGCGGAGCTCGTCTCATCCTGACCGCCCTCAACCAATTGAAGCAGGAAGGCGGCAAGAAAGCCCTCGTCAGCCTCTGTGTCGGCGGCGGCCAAGGCGGCGCCATCTGGCTGGAGCGGTTGTAAGAGCCGAAGCATCCCGGTTGGAGTTCACGCTTCAGCGTGCGCAGAGAATTCCGGGAAGGATCCAAATACTCCAGAATACCTCTGCGCCTCAGCCTCTCTGCGCGAGCCTCCTGCACCGGCCGGCCTACACATTAGAGTGTGAACTCCAGTCCCAAGGCACCGCCCTCCCTTGCGAATCCCCTGACTCAGGTTCAAGGTTACCTCTGTATGCCCCGCTGGATCCTGATCCTGTCTTTCCTCGCCTGGTTCCCCTCCCTCTCCCAGGCCTATCTGCTGGTCAATGGCGACTTTGAAGCAGTCGACCTGCGAGGCTGGGTTTATCGGGGCGAGAACGATGGGTCCTACGGCATCTTCACCGATTCCACACGGCCGGATTCTCACGTCTTCATGCTGCAGCTCGATAGCAATGGCGCACCAGGCTACAGCAGCGTCTCCCAGTCCGTGAAGCTGGAACGTGGCCAGAGTTACCGGCTCAGCCTCGATCTCTATGATGGCAATGCCCAAACGGACGCCGGCGACTTTCAGGTGGTGAGCATCAATGGCGCCCACGCCTTTTCTCACCACCTCACCAAGGGGCTGCCCATGGAAGGTTGGGAACGCCGCGAGATCTTCTTTCGCGCAGAAGAAGAGAACGTGGAGATCACGATTGCGGTGCGAGGTGCCACTGGAGATCGGGAAGGAAGCACGACCCTGGTGGATAATGTCTTGCTAGGACTCTCCGCCCAGAAATTTGAGCCGCCTCTTCGTCGCGGCAAACCACTCGCCGCAGTGACCCAGCGCGACAGCCTGCCAACCTCGATTGCCTATGGCGAAAACGGGGTTTCCCTGACCGGTTACGAACCCATCCAGCTCTATCGCGACGCCTTCGGGCACAATCCCGCGATGAGCACCTGGTTTGGCGGCTGGGACATTTTCGATGCGCAAGGTTTCGAAGCGACTCGCAACGCGGTCGATCCCTGGGTCCAACAAGGCGTCGTTCCCATTGTCGCGCCCGATACCCTGGCTGGCAAGACCGCCGATATCCTGGCAGGCGCTCACGACGCCTATTTCCTGAATTGGGCGGAGCAGGCGCGCGATTGGGGTTATCCTCTTATCCTGCGTCCCTGGCGAGAGATGGATACCACCCGGCTTGGGTTCGGCCCTGGCCAATCCACCAGCCCAGATGACTTCGTGAAGCTCTGGCGTCATGTGCGCGGACTCTTCTATCAAGCGGGAGCGGACAACGTGCTCTGGTTCTGGACCCCCAGCACTCTGGATAACCAAACTCGCAAGTACTACCCAGGCCCTAAGAACGTCGATATCGTGGGTTGCAGTCTCTATGCGGATTGGGGCACTGACGCTCTACGAGAGTTCGCGGACTATCATCAGAAGCACTACAAAAATCGCGCCTTTGCGATTGCCCAAGGAGCTTCCGAAAAAGGCCGTCAAGCAGCCTGGCTTAGCGCGATTCTCAACAATGCTCTAACGCAATACCCAAGACTGGAGTTCTATACCCATTACAACTTCAACGATAGCCTCGAAGGAAAAGACTATCGCATCGAGCACACCGAAGGAGCCGCGGAAGTCTATAAGAGTTGGCTGGCGCGCCCTTCCACCAAGCATCGCCTGGAACAAGTGCTACCGCCCAAGATGGACGTCACGGTCCTACGCTCCGGTCAAATCGGCGAAGCCATCGTGATCAACCTCGGCGGCAAGCATACCTTGCCAGTGAACAAGTTGCTCGTCGAGTTCTGGGACGGCCCGCCGCAATCGGACGGTGCCAATCGGATCGGCGAAGCGGAAGACGTGGTGCTCAAGGTTGGCGAGTCAGTCACCTTGCGGCAGGACTTGCCGGAGGAATTGAAGGGCAAGCTGTATGTGTCCGTGGATCCATCGGTGGATCCCAGCTTCATGACGCAGGCAGTGGATCCTGCGGACGTGGGGATCTATGCGGAATAAGATTCAGGCTGGAGGATCTTGTACGACATGCATACTGCAAAGAGGCTTCGAGAGAGGGGACCACGAGAATAGCTCAATCGCTTTGCAAGGCGGTTGATACCAAGGTTTGGCCACCACAAACCTTCAACGCATATCCGAGTCCTTTTCTTGGAATGATCCAATCCAAGGCCTTAAACTTGGCCTCCTGTAGAGCTTCATCCAAAGGGCCCCCATTCTGAACGCGTTGATAGAGATCAACGATGAAATCGATGATCTCATGCTCGTCGTAGACTTCCCAAAGCGTCAATAGAATGTTGTCAGCGCCCGCAATGAAAAACCCCTGACGCAACCCGACGAGGCCCTCCCCATCCAAAACCTCTCCGTATCCGGTCTTGCATGCTGAAAGTGTCACCAACCAAGTGTCGCTAAGGCTCAAGCCAGCTGCTTCAGCAGCGTTCAGAATCCCGTCATGAAGTGGATCAGGCACTTCGCCGGCCTTCCAGAAAGTTAGGGTTTCGCCAGCGCCAGCCAGGGTGATCGAACTACGATAAATTCCGTCCATGCTCATGCCGGCATCGCGTTCCTGATCAGAGGACGGGAGGAAAGAAACTGAAGCGCTCAATTCTGTCTCCTGCGCCAAAAACAACCCGTGACTGGCAATATGAAGGATGCTAGGAGATTGCACACTACGCAGGGCGGTCTCAGTCGCTGAAACATCGGTGAAAACCTGAAGACCCCAACCACTCTCTTGAGCAAGCTTGCTCATTTCGTTTATCTCTACGCGTGTTCCTGGAAGACGACTAAGCGATTGGAACCAACCCAGGAAGTCTGGTGTCATCCGTTGTTGAACCTCAGGGTCGCGCTGAATCCCGGCTTCCAGTCTCTTTCGAATGCTGTGATCATGAAACTGAGGATCCCCAATCAATACCGCTGAAGGCCGAGACGGAAGCATTAGCGAAGCGCCAGCGGAAAGAGAGGCCAGACTAGGGGCCTGCCGGAACGTTTGTTTCTGCCCCAGAAACGTATGGGCATCCGGCATGAAAAGATCAAATGGCGCGACAGCGAGCTGACCATCAGGAATTACCACAACTTTTGCAGCATTTCGCAGAGACGAAGAGTCTTTGACCAATGGAGCCCAAAGTTCGTCATGCAATGAGTTTAGTACCACCTGAACCTGATCATCTGAAGGACGAGCCTTGTTCATGATCTCACTGAGTTCTTCCACAAGAGAATCGATCCGTGCCGCAGGGGAACAGGGAATCCACTGCTTGTCTCCTTGCGAGTTGATAACCAACCCGCCGTACCAATCAGTCAACGATTGCCCGGGGCGGATGTTAGCGTAGCGGTGGAAATCAACGATCACCGTCCCAGATGGAACTCGGAGGGGTTGTGCCGGAACCTGATTTGCCTGATAGTAATCTAAGAGCGGTCCAAACTCCCGTTCTCTTCGATCAATCTCTTCCGCCAGGGACTGAGCATCCGATGAAGCCGCACCGTTTTGCATTACGATGGCGTGGTACCTCTCATTGAGAGAAAAAACAGCCTGAAGCTCTTCCATGTCATATTGATCCGACGCAGCGACCTCTTGGTTGAGTTTGGCTTGTCTCATCAGGCTATTGGTCACGCGAAGCTTCCAGGTCCTGGATAGAGCTTCGATTTCGTCTGGATATCCCAAGCACATAGTTCCACCGAGAAAACTCATACCTTCCCGGAAGGCCAATTTTTCACGTGTCGAACCTGATCGATCCAGGGAATGGAGTAAATTCTCCAGAATCATTCTGGATGTTCGGACCGTTTCGAGAGCACCCTGGCGATCACCGCAAAGTTGCCGCGCGATAGCGAGACCTGCTTGAACTTCCCACGATCCGCGATGCAACAATACGTCATCACCAAGTTGAAGTTTTCGAATACGCCACGCCTCTTCCCCGGCACTAACAGCTTGCCTGGCGAGCCAAGTTTGCTCAGGACCATCTGCCTTGGCAGCCATTGCCCAGAGGACTGCCATCTGATTTGTCAGATTGTAGGCGAGGTCAGGATGATCCTTCCCAAACTTCGCCCGAATTGTGCTCTCAACTTCCATCAGGCGATCCAACGAATCTTCTATGTTAGCGCCCCCTGAAATCGTGAGATTTAGAATCTCATTGTGAGTTGCAGCCATGGAACCGGAATCAATTCCTTCAACCATCGAAAGAAGCTGACCTGCCTCCTCTTCACGCCCCGTTTTCAGGTAGAAAGTCGCCAAATTAGCTAGGACATCTGCATAGCCCGGACCTGTGGTGATGCCCCGCACTTCGTAGAGGTCCCTCGCTGCATTCATGCTTGCTATCGCGTCAGGAAGCCGGCTCATTTCAGCTTGGGTCAAGCCCATTCCAAAATACATATTCCGTTCATCAATCCAGTTAATGCGATTCATGGGAATCTGATCCTCAGGACCGCTGTTGCGATGAACCCTCAAGATCTCCGCAGCTTCCTGGAAAGACTGAAGGGACTCTTTGAGCATTCCCTGTTGCTGCAGGAAACCTGCGGCAGCTAGCTTTAGAGAGAACCTGGAACCCCGAAAACCTCCAGGGGGCAGGTGTTTCAATTCAGCCTCTGCCAATTTGATGGCACGATCAGCATCCTCACCCGCACCTGCCGCCTCGGCATAACCGATTAGTTTACTCAAAGCCCAAATGAGTTCAGCAGAATAGGCCTCAGGCCCTTGTTCCGAAATACCTACGTTGCGATTGTTCTGGTAGAGGGCGACGCCTTCTTTCGCAACCTTGTAGGCGTTGACAGGATCTCGCAATGCCCCATAGGAACCGGCCATGTATATGGTGGGACGAGCCTGCCAGAAGTTGTCTTCTCCATAGAGAGGAATCGTTGCTTGAATGCCTTCGATATAATACTGAAGGGCTTGTCTGGGATTCCCCTGGTTGGAAGCCATCGCTCCCGGCTG